>CAZPTH010000045.1:8335-13836 GCA_964589315.1 uncultured Thermodesulfobacteriota bacterium | reverse complement strand
GGCTTCCATGGGGATTGTGGCAACTGACGCAACTAAACCGTTTCTGGGGATGGAGAGGGTCTCTTGGCCCCTGAACGGGATGGTTCGTGAGGGGATGTCCCCGTTTCATCCCGGCAAAACGGGGGTGGCATCCCACGCAGAGAGGAACCAGCGCCGCCTCCAACTGGTAGGGATGGTTACTCGCGTGGGGGCTGTGGCAGACGGTGCAACCTTTCGCCGTCAGGATGGCGTGGAACCTGAATCCCTTTTGAGAAAAACGTTTTGCCTTCTCCAGGTGACAGACGAGGCAAAGCCCCTGTTTTCCGTCGTACCTTAAGTAGAACTTACGGGTGCTGCCGTGGGGATCGTGGCAGAAAACACAGTTCCCCGCCCCCACGGGGCCATGGACATAAGACATCTTTTTCCATCGGCGATTGGAAAGGTGGCAGCGAAAACAGAGCGCCTCGGATCCCCCCTCAAACGGCGTAAAACGGATCCCCTTCGCGTCGGGTTTCTTCGCGTGGCATGCGAAACAGTCCCCCACTGCCGCGGGTTCATGGGCCCATCCCTTTTTCAGGAACTCCGCGCCTTTCTTGTGGCAGGGAATACAAGCTCTCCCCTTTTTAGGGAGTTCTATCAGGTTCTTATGGCAGGAAAGGCATACCTTATCCGCGCCCTTCCTGTGAAAGAGATAGATACCCGGGTACCGTCCCGGCTGGGCCACGGAATAGGCCGGGTTCCATGAAACGGTGAAACGAACCTCCCCCGGCAGGAGATAAAAGACATTCTTTCCCCTTTTCAGGGTCAGCCTGAAATGATACACGAATCCCTTTTCGCCCTTGAGCGGGGCTTTCTTCACAAGGGAATAAGACGGGGTCCTCCCATCCGAACGGATCTTGATACCCCCGGAAGGCCCCTTCAAAACAAGGACAATCTGTCGGTAAGGGGAGGTTTTTCCCGAAACGGGGGTCAAAATGGTCACCCCCGCGAAAAGCGGGGGGATGAAGATTAGTAAAAAGAAAAGCCCCCATAGCGCATGTCGGAAGATCTTCACAACAGGTTTATTCTCCATTCTGGCATAGAGACAGGGCCTTTTTGTAATATTTCAGCGCCTTCTTAAAATCCCCTTTCTGTTCGTAGAGCTGGGCCAGAACCGCATTGACCTCCCCCGAGCCGGGATGGGTCAGGGACAGGGGCAATACCCTCTCCAGGGCTTCATCGACCTTTTTCTCCGCGGCCAGGACTTTGGCGGAGACCAGGACCGTTTCCAGGGCATCTGGAGCAATTGCCTCCACCTTCTTGAGAGAGGCCCTCGCCCCGGAGATATCCCCGCGGCTCAAGGCGATCTCCGCCATCCCGAGAATCGCGGGCGCGTAAGACGCCTGGATCGCCAGGGCCTTTTTAAAGGCCTCTTCCGCCTGGGATGTCATCCCCTTCTTCAGCATCGACTTGCCGAGGTTGTAATACCGGAGGGCCTCTTTTTCCTGACTGCCCATCTCCTTGGTCCTGGGATGCAAGGCCTCCTCTACCTCCTGACGGGTCTTGATACCCAGGGCCACTTCTGCTTCAGCCTTGACCAGGTCGGCAAAATTGTGGGTATAACCGAATCCCGTCACGATTTTTCCATTTTTGACGATAAGCACCGAGGGCATCACGAAGATCCCGAAGGCCTTGTAGGCCCTTTTTTCCATATCCTGGAGAATCGTTCCATCATACCCCGCGGCCTCTGTGACGGCCTTGATGGCATCGGAACTGTCGCCCTGCGCGTCAATGGCCACAAACGTCACGCGATCCCTGTATGGCTTCAAACTTTCCCATGTCTCTCGTAGGGCCTTAACAGAATGACGTTTCTTGATTTTCGAGTCCGCCCCGAAGAAAAGGAAAACCCCTACTCCCTTATCAAGGGTTGAAAAGGAAAAGGGGTGTCCCGACAGGTCCGTCAGGGTTACGTCGGGAATGGCCCCCCCTTTTTTGACGGCCCGGAATGGGAATGCCTGGGCGGAAACTCCGTCCACCATGAAAAGGAGCAGAAAGAGCAACCATCCAATAAACCTGAAACGACGCATGGAACCTCCTTATTTGTATACCACAGGTTTGATTCTATCATACGTCTTGGGCTTATGACACCCAACCACGCAGGTTCCACCGCGTTTGGTAAGGGTAAACTTGATGGGATAGGACCATGCTCCAAAGGGGACCTCCAGCCGGATATGCTTGGGCTGAACGCTGGCATGGGGATCATGGCAGGCCTTGCAGCTTCGACCCTTGGTGCGATGAACATGGAGATAATGAAGGTTGTCATTCCCGTTACGGAAATTGGTCAAACTCGTGGTCCGCTTATCCCGGGCAATGTCTTTGTTATGGCATTCAAAGCAGAGCGCGTATTTGTCTTCCTTGTAAGAGGTGTAGAATTCTGGGGGGAAATACTTGTTGAGGATCTTTGTGTAGAGGGAGCCATGGGGCTTGTGGCAGGCCTCGCAATCCCCGTCCTCAACGGGCCCGTGCATGTATTTGCAGCTTTTCACGTAATCGCCCAGGTCCTTGTGACACCCGAAACAGAGATTCTGCAATTCTGCCTTTAACTGTTTCCGGAAATTGGAAGAATGGGGGGTATGACACGCCGTGCACTTTCCTTCCTGAACAGGCTGGTGCTTGGCTTTGGCGGTTTCGATATCTTTATAGACCTGGGGATTCAGCTTCTCGTGGCACTTTTTGCACAGGGCGGGCTGCGAAAGAATCAGTTGCGCCTTGAAATCGGAGCCGTGGGGATCGTGACACTTTCCGCAATCCTCTGCCACCGGTTTGTGGGTGTGTTTCCGCTTGAACTCCTCCATCCGCTCCTTGTGACATTCGAAACAGAGGGCGCCCTTCTTGAGGCTGGCAATGAGGAGTTTCTCGTGGTGCGAGGCGTGGGGCTTGTGGCACGCGATGCAGTCCCCGGACCCTACGGGACCATGGAGAAATTTGTGCTCTACCAGGCTCTTTTCGTGACACTCAAAACAGAGACCCTGGAGGCTCTTAGCACGAAGCTGATACTTCAGGTTCGACTGGTGCGGGTCGTGGCATGAGACGCAATCGCCATCCTCCACAGGGGGATGGATGACTTCCTGGGCAAACTCGGCCTTTTTTGCCTGGTGACAGGCGTAACATAAACTTCCTCCGGAACGCTCAATGGCCTTCGGCCGCGTTGAGCCATGGGGGTTGTGACAGCAGATGCAGACATCCGCGCCCACGGGCCCGTGGACATACTTGGCCTTTCCCATGTTCCCGTGACACTTTCCCGTGGTACAGTTGGCCGGGGTGGGGATGATTTTTTTGTAACTCCCCTTCTTGATCCGGTGACAGGTATTACAGGCACCAAGCCGCTTGTAACTGTGGAGGTAGAACGACTTGAATCCCTTGGGGACCTTCTTTCTCTCCTTTTTCGACGCCAGGTAAAAGACCTTGATCTTGAGTGCCTTTCCCTCCCCCCGGACCGTGATGATGTTCAAGCCTCTCTTCAAAGAAATGGGTACCGAAAATCCTCCCTTCTTCACGGGAACGGCAGATGAGCCCTCTACCCGGACGCCGCCGATATCCACTTTCGCCGTCTTAAGGGCCGCCGTTCCGACGAGGGTGAGCTTCGGGACGGTCACGTAAACGCCCGAAGGCGGGGAAATCACTTTCAACTCCGCCATGGCATCTGGGGGCAATCCAAAAAGGAAAACCATTCCCAACACAAGTGCAATGATGATTCCTCGTGAGATGTTACCCTTTCTCATACAATCCTCCCGTCTCGACTTCATTTTATTACGACACGCCCACAGGCGTATTAATCTTTGGTCGTGTGGCAGATGAAACACCCGCATCCATTGTTTGGCTGGTTTGCATTACAGTTTGACACATAATTCCATCGCAGCATGTCAGGATAGGGAGACCCGTGGGCCCGGTGGCAGGAAAGGCAAGTAATCATATCCCCGGTACTCCCCACGACGACCACAGAGGAAGGCGTCGTAACACTGTCGATATTCTGTCTGCTCACGGGGGCGATCGGGTTGTAGGGCCCCGTGACACCATCAGGACCGGTCCCGTCCGTGTTGTACTTGCTTGTCTCTCCCGTCTCTGGGAAATAGATACCGGCGGGGTGACGGAACCAGGGCGCCGCGTGCCAACCACCGCCGGGCCCCGGTTTGAACCCTCCATTCACATCCCATTGTCCGTATAGCGTGGAATGGAAAAGACCGTGACAAGCCGCGCAAAACCGGCTGATACCATACATCTCACTGGATCCGTTGAACATGTCCCAATACTCGTTATGATCCGTCGAAGAATACGTCTGTTGCCAGTCGCTGTCCTCCAACCCCTTGATGCTATAATCGTCTGAATGGTTGTCGTGTTTCTTGGCGAGGAAACGAAACCAGCCATCCTCACCATCAGCGATGGTCGTACTGCTTCCCCCCTTGTGATGGGCCGGGGTATGACAGCTCGTGCACCCTCCCCCTGCAGTCCCCGCCCACGGGGCGTTCCAACTGTAAAGGGAATTGTGACAACTGTTGGCACATCCCTGCTCCCTACCCGGGGCATCTGTCAAAACGGCATCCGCGTGGCTGATGACATTGTGTCCATATTGATCCCCGTCATGTTCCACCCAGTAAAAATTCCCCCCCGCCAGGGTATTGTTGGACCCGCTGGCCGTGGGTGTAGTTGGATAGGTGGGGGGGACCGTGTTGTAAACGATGGGGACACGGCTCACGCCTCCAGCGGATCCAATCGTCTTGATGGTTTCGGCTGTGGTACTGGAATGGCAGCCGACACAATCCGTGCGCAAGAGGTTCTCCATGGGGCCCCCCGCGTGAACATTCCCCCCGTCCTCGCTGTTGTGCATGGTATGGCAATTGGAGCAGACACCGTGGACCTTCCCAAAGCTCACGCCCGGGAACGAAAGGGCACTCAGAAGGTTTATTACGAGGACGGAAAGAATCAAGGTCATCACTTTCCTCATTTTTTCACCCTCAATCTTTCTGTGTGTGGCAAACAAAACATCCACACCCGCTATTTGGCTCTTTCGCACTGCAGTTCGACAGGTAATCCCATCGAAGCATGTCAGGATAGGGTGATCCATGGGCCCGGTGGCAGGAAAGGCACATGACGGCGTCAGTCCCTGGGCTTACCGAACTGGATGGACCCGTGTAAACGGTTAATCTGGCCACGGGAGCCATGTTGCTGTAAATCATGGTTCCGTTGTTATAGTCAGCGTATTCTCCCGAGCTGGGCAGGCTCAGGTCCGTAGGATGCCTGATAAAGGGAGAAGACGGGGAAATACCCACGCCATCGGATCTGCCGGTATCCAGGGTATGAAAATTACCGTGGCACGTGGCGCAAAACTGGCTGATGGTCCCGGTTGGCGCCTGAACACCTCCGTCGCCATGACAAGAGTATGTGCCTCCGGCACACCCCAGCTTAACTGGGGTGGACCTTCCGTAGTATTCGTTGTGATCTCCGGAACTCACCGTGTATTCCCAGTCGCTATCTTCGTAGCCTTT
>CAZPTH010000045.1:0-8235 GCA_964589315.1 uncultured Thermodesulfobacteriota bacterium | reverse complement strand
CTGTCGGTCCCGGTAAGGAGAGCCAAGTTGTGGCCTTTGCCATCCGACGCGATCCCTTTCAGTCCCGTGATATAGGCGAAATTCCCACCCGCCAGGTCTTTCGAGTCCTGATGGTATACTTGAGGAATAAGACTACCATTCCAGTCGACAATGGCACTGGAACCTCCCTGCGCATGGCAACCCAGGCAATCCGTCCGAAGGAGGTTTTGTATGGGCCCTCCCGCATGGACAACGCTTCCATCCTGACTGTTATGCATAGTGTGGCAGTTGGAACAGGCCCCCTCAATCCTTCCCCATCCATTCTCGAAAGGAAAGAGGTAAATAAGAAACAGCATTATTACAGAAAGTGTCATCAATTTTTTAATGCCTGAACCCCTTCCTACCCTTCTTTCACGCAATTTGTGATCCCGCAACGATGGGTATAGCGCTTGATTTCTCTCTCAGATATCGTTCCACAACCCCTCTCGCCTTTTCTTCACATATCCGGGAATCCTCACCAAACTCATTTCAGAGACAACAAAATTTCAGTTTCACTTTCAAATCTTCATATTAAATTTCTTAGATTTAAAATTACACCTATCTTTTTGTATTTAATTATATTATAGAATACGAGCTTGTCAATAAATATTTCTTTATAGTGATGAGTTTATCAAGTCAAAAAATGGCGAGAAAATGCTTTTCCCGATGCAAAATCACAAGTAAAGCAGAATCACGGTTATTTAAAGGGAAGTAACGCGCGGACTGGCTTCACAGGATCCAGGTGGCATTTCTCTCCTTCGGTAAATTTCCTAAGCGGGGATGAGCCAGGCCACGTCGTAGGGCTCGAGGTCCAGATGTAAAACGTCCTTTCCCATGTCCACGGAAATCTCTCGCACCAGATCGCGCCATTGGCTGGCATCAATCCCCAGCTCTTCGCGGGAAATCTTCAGGGCACACCTTTGGTTGGAAATGTTGGTCACGGCAAGGACGGGTTTTTCCGGGGGATCCGGAACGCGCACGAGCGCGAAGACTTGCGGGGACAGATCCAGAATCCTCTGCTCGGAATTCGGATGGAAGGCGGGCATTCGTGTCCGGATTCCCAGGAGTTTTAACAGGCGTGTAAGGATCTGCATAAGCTTCGAGTTGGGGTCGTCGGCCTGTGTAAGGAGGTCTTTTTCCACGATGGGTACCCGGTTGATGTCCCGTTTGACTCCGCTCTTTTCCACAACGGATGGATCGTTGCCCGTTCCTATCAATCCGTGGAAGTAGATCCCCGGGACTCCCCGCAGGGCCAGGGCGATACTCCTGGATGCGACAAATCGCCTGGCCTTGAGTTCAAGGGGTTCCCCGTCATTCTCGGCATTCAACGCCCCATACCACGTGGTGTTGATTTCATAGGGTTCCTCTCCCCCGCCACCCAAGGCCTTGTAGGAGACAAAAGCGCCATGGGCTTTGGCCCGCCGGATCATGGTCTCGATCTCTTCACTCGTGAGGATTCCCTTGACACCCATCAGGCCAACCCCGTCATGGGTGTCGAGAATATTGAAAAAGGTGGTCTGGTTTGAAGGATAGACCAAATCCCTCGCCCAGCGGGACAACTTCGTGGCATCTTCGCTGTAAAAGGTGTGCAGAACCAGGGGGGGAAGCGTAAAGTTGTAAACCATCTGGGCCTCGTCATAGCCATTCCCAAAATAGGAGACATTCTCTTCATGGGGGACGTTTGTCTCCGTCACCAGGGCCACATTGGGCGCGCCGATATCCAGCATTTCCCGAAGGAGCTTGATAATCTCATGGGTCTGCTCCAGATTGGCGGAGGGTGTCCCCGGCTCGGCCCACAGATAGGTCACAGCGTCGAGACGTACCAGGTTTGCCCCTTTTCGGACATACATGAGAAGGGTCTGGGCCACCCAGGCAAGGACAAAGGGATTCTTGAAGTTCAGGTCGATCTGGTCCGGCGAAAAGGTGGTCCAGACCCAGATAGGCCCGTCAATGGAATAGTATTTCGTAAGGATATCCGAGGTTCTCGGACGCACGAGCATCTTCCTCTGTTCCGGTGTCAGATCGTCAGGGGAACGGAAGACAATGGCAATATCCTTGAAGGCGGGATGACCGTTTAACATCTCCTTGAAAGCCCGGCTCTCCGCCGAGATATGGTTGAAGACCCCGTCGAACATCATACGATACTTTTTCGTCATCCTCTCGATGTCTTCCCACGACCCCAACTTGGGGTTCACGGTCCAGAAATCGGTGATGGAAAACCCCCGGTCCGAGGAGTAAGGGAAAAACGGGAGGATGTGGAGAATATTGATCACCCTGTTTACGTGCACGCGCTCGTCCAAAAACTCGGCAAGACCCGTCAGGGGCGAGTGATCCTCCGTCACGAGGAGGTCTCCATAGGTAATCAGGGCCACATCCTTTTCCGTGAAACGATTGGCCGGGTCCACTTCCCTTTCCAGGGCCTTTATCTCTTCCGTTTTATGGGCGTGGTGGACCTTCAGGGCCCTTTCAAATTCGGGAACCCACTTCCTGGCCTCCTCCTCGCCGTAAAGAAACGCCAGGTGGGAAAAGATTCTTTCCCGGTCCTTCTCGGAGATCTGCAGAATCGGCTGGGTGTAATCGGGATCTTCCATGTAACACATGAAGTCGAGCTGGGAGGCGGGATATTCCTGGTCTTTTGAAGGCTTCTCTGTCATCGCGTTTACTCCTTGAAACGGGTCTCGGTTACTCGTTCTCTTCAGGTTTCAGAAAATTATCACAAAGCTCCTTATACTTCAATTTGTTGAATGCCTCATCGCGGAAAAATTATGCAACTTTTACCTTTTTGTGTTAAAATAAAAAGCTATGGCAAAGAAGCTGATCGTCGCGGGGGCCCGCGAACACAACCTGAAAGACATTACGGTAGAGATTCCCCGGGACACCCTGACGGTGATTACGGGGGTTTCCGGATCGGGAAAGTCCTCCCTCGCCTTTGATACCATCTATGTTGAGGGACAACGCAGGTATGTAGAATCCCTCTCCGCCTACGCCCGGCAGTTTCTCGGGCAGTTCAAGAAACCGGACGTGGACCGGGTGGAAGGTCTTTCCCCCGCCATCTCCATCGAGCAGAAGAGCGTGAGCAAGAACCCCCGTTCCACCGTAGGCACCGCCACGGAGATCTACGACTACCTCCGGGTCCTGTTCGCACGTATCGGCAAGCCTCACTGTTACCAGTGTGGCCGCCCCATCAATCCGCAAACCATCGGGCAGATGATCCGGCAGATCGAAACCCTTCCCCAGGGCAGCCGTCTGATTCTCCTCGCCCCCGTGATTTCCGGGAAGAAGGGAGAACATAAGCGGGAGCTGGACAGGCTACGAAAAATGGGGTTCGTCCGTGCCCGCGTGGACGGGGAGATTCGCGACCTGGAAGAGGAGATCGAGCTGGACCGGTATAAAATTCACACCATCGAGGCGGTGGTGGACCGGCTTGTTTTAAAAAAAGGTATTACCCGGCGCCTGCGGGATTCCTTAGAGACGGCGCTTGGCCTTTCGGAAGGCATCGTCCGCATTCTTGTAAATAACGAGGAAGAGCTAATCTTCAGCGAGCGCCTCGCCTGCATCCATTGCGGCATCAGCTACCCCGAAATCACACCCCGGACCTTCTCCTTCAACAGCCCCTACGGGGCATGCCCCGCCTGCGGGGGACTGGGAACCAAGGAATACTTCGATCCCAACCTGGTCGTGCCCGACCCGACCCTCTCCATCCGGGAGGGGGCCATCGCGCCGTGGCAGCGGCGTCACAGCTTCTTCTACTACCAGATGATCGAGGCCCTGGCCGACCATTATAAATTCGACATCTACCAGCCCTTCCACAAGCTCCCAAAGAAAATCCAGCAGGTCATCCTCTACGGCTCGGGCGACGAGACCATCCGCTTCTTTTTCGACCATGGAGACCGGCGCCACTTCCGGGAACGTCCCTTCGAGGGGGTCATCCCTCGCATGGAACGCATCTACCGGGAAACGGAATCGGACGCGGTGCGTGATGATATACGGAAATATATGAACTTCACGGACTGTCCCGTCTGCAAGGGGACCCGTCTGAAGAAGGAGGCCCTCTCCGTCCTCATCGACGGGAAGTCCATTGCGGACCTGACAGCCCTCTCCCTCAAAGATCTCCTCACCTGGATCGACCGCCTTGCCCTGAAGGGACAGGACGCCCAGATTGCCCGCGGGATCCTGAAAGAAATCCGCCTGAGGCTTAAATTTCTCACCCACGTGGGGCTGGATTACCTCTCCCTCAGCCGGGCCTCGGCCACCCTGTCGGGCGGTGAGGGCCAGCGCATCCGCCTGGCAACCCAGATCGGCTCCGGACTCATGGGGGTCCTCTACGTCCTGGACGAGCCAAGCATCGGCCTCCACCAGCGGGACAACCTCAAGCTCCTGGAGACCCTGAAAAACCTCCGGGACCTGGGTAACACGGTCATCGTGGTGGAACACGACGAGCAGACCATCCGGAGCGCCGATTACGTGGTGGACATGGGTCCGGGCGCGGGCCTCCACGGCGGCGAGGTGGTCTTTGCCGGCCCCCCCGGCAGACTTATTCGATCCAGGAAATCGCTCACCGGCAAATACCTGTCCGGGAAGCTGGGAATCCCCGTCCCGGAACGGCGCAAACCGGACGGCCGCTTCCTTGTCCTGAAAGGGGCCTCGGAGCACAACCTGAAGTCTATCACGCTGAAGATCCCCATCGGGTGCTTCACCTGCATCACGGGAGTCTCCGGTTCCGGGAAAAGCACCCTCATCATCGACACGCTGTATCGCGCCCTTCAACACCGGCTCATGGGCTCCCGCAAGCGGACGGGGAAATATACCGGCATCTCCGGCGTGGAATATATCGACAAGGTCATCCACATCGACCAGTCCCCCATCGGGAGGACCCCACGCTCCAATCCAGCAACCTACACGGGGGTTTTCACCTATATCCGTGAACTCTTCGCCGCCCTCCCCGAATCCCGCATGATGGGATACACCCCGGGGCGCTTCAGCTTCAACGTCCGTGGCGGCCGCTGTGAGGTCTGTAAAGGGGAAGGCATCATCAAGATCGAGATGCACTTCCTCCCCGATGTCTATATCCCCTGCGAATCATGCAAGGGAAAGCGTTACAACGAGGAGACCCTGGACATCCGGTACAAGGGGAAAAATATTGCCGAGGTCCTGGACATGACGGTCAACGAGGCGTGTGAATTCTTCTCCGCCGTTCCCTCCCTCAAGGCTCGGCTCGAACTCCTCCGGGACGTGGGGATGGGTTATATCCACCTGGGACAGCCCGCCACGACCTTGTCCGGCGGTGAGGCACAGCGTATCAAGCTCTCCCGGGAGCTGGGAAAACGGGCCACGGGTCGAACCCTCTACATCCTGGACGAACCTACCACGGGACTCCACCTCGCCGATATCGAGAAGCTCCTCTACGTCCTGGACCGCCTGGTAGCCATGGGCAATACGGTGGTAGTCATCGAGCACCAGATGGACGTCATCAAGTCCGCCGATTACATTGTGGACCTGGGACCCGAAGGAGGCGACCAGGGAGGAGAAATCATCGCCGAAGGGACCCCCGAGGAAATCAGCCGCGTCAAGGGTTCCTACACGGGACAATTCCTGAAAGAGGTCCTGGAAAAGGGGCGTGAAGCAGGCAAGAAAAAAAGGGCTCCCAGAAAGAATGCCTGAGAAAATTGTGTCAATCAGGTTTCATGGGGCCCCAGGGGCCTACCCGTAGGGTTCCGTCTGGCGTGAAAGGCAACTTCACGCCGAAGCAGATAATGGCAGCATCCCCTCGGCATAAATGCGGAATCTCCCGCGAAGGCGAATCAGGCAAGCCCCAGAATCTTACGGGCCTCCGTGGGCGTGGCTACATCACGGCCATAATCCTTTGCCAGCCGGACGATTCGTTCCACGAACTGGGCATTGGATTTTGCCAGAACCCCCTTGGCATAGTAGATAGTATCCTCCATCCCGACCCGCACGTGGCCGCCCATGATCATCGCCATCATCGCCATGGGGAGACCACCGCGCCCCGCGCCCAGAACTGACCAGGTGGCGTCCTCCGGCAGGTGCTCCTGCAAGTGGAGCAACGCCTTGGGAGTCGCCGGCGCCCCATAAGGGGTTCCCAGCACGAGCTGGAAGTGGAGAGGGGCGTCCAGTTTTCCCTCTTTCCACATCCTCAGGCAGGTCATGACCATTCCGAGGTCAAAAACCTCCAGCTCGGGTTTGACACCCGCTTCCCGCATCTGGCGGGCCGCCTCCTCAAGAAACTCTGGCGGGTTGGCAAAGAGGGCGTTTCCCAGGTTGATGGACCCCGCGTCGAAGGAGGCGAGCTCCGGTTTCAGCTTCAAAGGGGCGAGGCGCTGTTCCGTGGGAAGATTTTTTCCCGGGATGCCACTGGTGGTCAGGCAAAGGATGAGGTCGGTCTGTTCCCTCAAAGGCGTAACAACCTGCTCGAAGATGGCCAGGTCCTGGCATCCCAGCCCCGTCTCCGGGTCCCGCACATGGATATGGACAATGGATGCCCCGGCCCGCCAGCTCTCAACGGCGGATTGGACGATCTCCTCGGGGGTGATGGGAATATACGGGGATTGTTCCCGGGTGATGCGGCTACCCGTGATAGCCGCGGTAATGATCAGTTTTTCCACTGGTTCTCCCTTGTATGTACGGTCATTGGGGTTGGCTGTAAGTCGCCGTTAAACAATGCCGAGGGATGATAGTGTTTCCTCGGTTGGAATACCATCTTCGGACCAGCCCCGTAAACGGTAATAATGAGGTAACATCTTATCCAATTCGCAGACATGGCCCTTGCCGGGACCATCAGGTAACGGCTCACTCACAATTCGTTTTGGAAGGGTATCGTCTTTCGCGGTAAACCCCGCACGGGTGAGAAAGTGTCGCTCGGCATTGAAGATCCGTTCCCCCGCCCTGAGCAAGCTCGTGGCATCGTAATTGGTTCCCGTAGCGGCATTCAGGAGCTCAGCAATCCCGAATGGAAGGAGTTCCAGGGACTTTGTCACGTAGTTCCGAATGGAAAAGAAGACACACAAACCAGCAGCGTCGATGACTGCAAACAGGTCCTGCAGAGTTTTCACAAGAGAAGGCTTGTCTTCCCAAGTCAAGGGATCAAGGGAAAGGGGTACGCCGAGAATCTCCAGATAAGCGGGATCGCCACGCATGTGGCTGGCACCGATGTTGGAAGTGGCATAAGCCAACCCCATTCCTTTTTCTGCCCGGGGATCATAACCGGCAAATTCCTGTTTTTTGGCTACAATGGCCAGCTCCGAGTGCCCGTAGGCTTCAGCCAGACGGGCGCTTCCTTCCGCCAGCTGGTTCCCAAAACCCTCCCTCCGAGCTGTCAACCGGCACATCTCTACCAGGGCTTCCCCGTCACCAAACGGCAGAGGACGCCCGATAATTTCCTCCGTGAGGATACCTCGCTCATAGAGTTCCATGGCACAGGCGATGGTGCTTCCCATGGAGATGGTATCCATACCCATTTCATTGCAAATGTAATTCGCCTTGGTCAACGCAGCGAGATCACTGATGCCGCAGTTGCTCCCCAAGGCGTAGATCGTCTCGTATTCCGGGCCTTCTCCTTCACCTGCGAAGGGGCCGCTCGCAATCCGCGTGACACGTCCGCAGGCGATGGGGCAACTGAAGCAGGCCTTGGGCTTGACGAGGAACCGTTCCGTCAATGCCTCACCCCCGATCTTGTCCCAGTGCTCGAAAGTTCCTTGTTGGAAATTCCGCGTTGGTAACGCACCCACCGTTTGGGTTCCCGTGATGGTAATGGCAGTCCCATAGACGCGGAGGGTAGGTTGTATGCCTTGGTTGGAGGCCTTGAATCCGTCGAGGAACTTTTTAACCAGCTTCCCAAAGGATTCCGCGTCGTGAAGGGCAGGCTTGTGATTCCCATAGACGGCAATGGCTTTCAAATTCTTAGCCCCCATGACTGCGCCCACGCCGGACCGCCCGGCGGTCCGATCTTTGTCATTCATAATCCCGGCGAAGAGAACCCGATTCTCCCCCGCGGGTCCAATACAGGCAACGCGCGCCTTGGGATGGGTTTCCGATTTGAGAATTTCATCCGTTTCATGAGCGTCTTTTCCCCAGAGGTGTGTGGCTGATCGGAGTTCCGCTTGGCCGTTTTCAATCCAGAGGTAAACGGGTTCATCGGAGACATCTTCGATGATGATACCGTCGAAACCCGTGCGCTTCAGCATGGCAGGAAAATAGCCG
>CAZPTH010000044.1:0-13843 GCA_964589315.1 uncultured Thermodesulfobacteriota bacterium | reverse complement strand
ATTGACAAATTGTTAGGTTTATGGTAACATTTAAAAAACTGGCGGCAAGGAGCGTGGAGAATGGCAGAATTCAAAGTCCAGAAGACCTACAAGGAAATCAACGAGAAGATCAAAAAGGGCAAGGTCGTGGTGGTCAACGCGGAAGAGATGATCGATATCGTCGAGGAAAAAGGGGCCGTCAAGGCGGCTCAGGAGATAGATATCGTGACGACCGGGACCTTCGGGGCCATGTGTTCCTCCGGTGCCCTACTCAATGTGGGGCACGCTACCCCCAAGATGAAAATAAGCCGTGCCAAACTCAACGGCGTTCCCGCCTATTGTGGGCTTGCCGCCGTGGACCTTTATATCGGTGCCTCTGAGCTTCCGGACGAAGACCCGAAAAACACCGTCTACCCCGGTGAATTCCGGTATGGTGGCGCCCACGTCATCCAGGACCTGCTTTCCGGGAAGCCCGTCATCATGGAGGCCTGGGCCTATGGAACGGACTGCTACCCGAGAAAATATCTAAAAAAGGAACTCCTCCTTCACGAATTGCGGAACGCGATTCTCCTCAACCCACGTAACGCCTACCAGAACTACAACTGCGCGGTCAATTCCACGCCCCGAACCATCTACACCTACATGGGAGCACTCAAACCGCAATTCGGCAACGCCACTTACAGCACGGCGGGGCAGATTAGCCCCCTGATGAATGACCCGTATTTCAAGACCATCGGCGTCGGCACCCGAATCTTTCTCGGTGGTACTCAGGGATACGTGGCCTTCTACGGCACGCAGCATGTCACCGAGGTTCCCAGAACGCCTAACGGAATCCCTACCGAGGGAGCGGGAACCCTGTGCGTTATCGGCGATCTCAAGAGGATGGATTCCCAGTGGATCGTAGCGGCCAGCATCCAGGGGTACGGGGTCTCCATGTACGTGGGGATCGGGGTTCCCATCCCCATTCTGAACGAAGAGATGGCCCGTTTTACCGCGGTCAGGGACGCGGATATCGTCACGCAGATCATCGATTACGGAAATGACTATCCTAAAGGGATCGACCAGAGTCTGGGGACGGTCAGCTACAAAGAACTCCGGAACGGAACGATTCATGTGCAGGGAAAGGAGGTTGCCGTCACCCCCATGGCGAGTTATCCAAAGGCCCTGGAGATCTCCAACATCCTGAAAGAAGAGATTCAGAAGGGCCGGTTCTACCTGGGTGAACCCCAGGCGACCCTCACGCAACTCTAACCGGAGGTTGCCCATCCCATGTCCCTGTCACCCGTGGCACCTTTGGATCCCGGAGCCTATACCCACCGATTCTACAGGAACCTCGTTCATCCGAACAGGGGATTTTCCTTCCAGGTTCAAGAGGGCGAAAGCGACCTCTGGATTCATACGGACAAGCCGCGTGAATCGCACGCCCAGAAAGCACTTCACGAGGTCAGGAAAACCCTGATACAGTATATCAACAGGGATCCATCCTTTAAGACATCTCTCCGTCCCCTTCCCCTCTGTTCCGAGTGTCCGGGCATCGTTCAAGAGATGCTTCATGCCGCGAAAATCGCGGATGTAGGTCCCATGGCGGGGGTTGCGGGCATGATCGCCAAAGCAGTCGGCCATGCCCTCATCGAAGACGGGGCGGCCCATGTCCTTGTGGAGAACGGGGGTGACTGTTTTATCTATCGGCCCGACTCCCCTACCACCCTTGGGCTTTTTGCCGGGCAAAGCCCCCTGAGCATGAAGGTTGGGATTAAGATTCCACCCAATCCAGAACCGGTCGGGGCCGCTACCTCATCGGGAACCGTTGGCCCCTCCCTCAGTTTTGGAAAGGCGGACGCGGTATGCGTCCTTTCCCCGGATGCCACGCTCGCGGATGCCGCGGTCACGGCTATCGCGAACCGGATCCATTCCCCGGAAGACCTGGAATCCGCCCTTACCTGGGGGGCCTCTCTGAAAGGGGTCAATGGAATCGCCGCCATCGTGGGGGAACACCTCGCCGCGTGGGGCACGGTAGAACTTGTGAAATTATAAGATGATGGAGGAACCTATGATAAAAAGACGAATGGTCCTGAGGTTTTCGAAAAGAACCTGGAATCAGCCCATTGTGTATCGCCTCGTCAAGGATTTCGATCTCGCCTTTAACATCCTGAAGGCAAGCGTCTTCCCCAAAGAAGCCAGCCTGATGGTCCTGGAGATCTCCGGTGATGAGGCGGAATTCGATCGGGGAATGGCCTATCTGGACAAATTTGGTGTTGTCTACGAACCGCTGGAAGCCAATATCAAGAAGGACGAAGATCGATGCATCCACTGCGGCGCCTGCGCCGCCGTGTGCCCTACCAACGCCCTTTACATCCAACGTCCCGAGATGCGGGTCACCTTCGATACGGAAAAGTGCAGCGGGTGTGAGCTCTGCGTGAAGGCCTGCCCGCCGCGGGTCATTACAGCCACTCTTTCATCCCAGGTTTGATGCCAGAAAAACGCGTCCTGCTGGGGTTTAGCGGCGGCATGGACAGCTTCGCCGCCGCCGTTTTGTTGAAAGAGGCCGGTTACGAGGTTGTTTGCACTCACCTCGTTCTCCATGAACCCGATCCCGACGTCACGGTCGAGCATGTTCAAACCCTCACCCGGCGCCTGGAACTCCCTCTGATCGTCAAGGATATACGCTCCCGTTTCAGAGAAGGCATCATCCTCCCCTTCGTGGAAACCTATCTCTCCGGCAAGACACCGAACCCGTGCGTCTGGTGTAACGAGCAGATCAAGCTCCAGGTCCTGTCAGATCTCACAAAGGAGCAAAGCGCCCAATGGATCGCTACCGGGCACTACGCGAAAAAGGCCTTTGATCCCGCCTGCAAACGATGGACGATCACCCGGGGGAAAGACCCGTCAAAGGACCAGTCCTATTTCCTCGCGTTTGTCTCCCAGGATCACCTGAAACCCCTTCTCCTGCCGCTGGGTGACGAAACGAAGGAAGATCTTCGAACAAGGATGAAGGCCTACGATTTTCCCTTTACGGAACAGTCGGAATCCCACGACATCTGTTTTTTGAAAGGGATGACCTTCCGGGAATTTATCACCGGATGGACCCGTGCAAAGCCTGAATCAAAGGGGGTGTTCATCGATAAGAAAGGAAGGGCCCTTGGAACCCACGACGGTTTTTATAGATACACCGTTGGACAACGGCGCGGAATTGGCATCGCCGACAAAACTCCCTACTATGTCACGGCCCTCTTTCCCGAAAGGAACCAGGTCCAGATCGGAAAGCTCGAAGACCTTTATAAATCGACCTTTTCCGTCACAAACTGCCACTGGCACCTCCCCCCGGGAGATGAAACATTAACCGCCCGATGCCAGATCCGCTACCGGCACAAGGCGGCCCCCGCGACGCTGCGCATTCGTAACGAAAATCGCGTCGAGGTCACGTTCACGCGACCCCAGCGCGCCATCACACCGGGTCAGGTCGCGGCCTTTTATAGGGAAGACCGGCTTATCGGGGCCGGCATTATAGAATCTGTTGCATCATGACATCTTTCGCCCTCTTCACGTTTGGCTGTAAGGTGAATTTCTACGAGTCCGAATGGATTCGGGAACGCCTTATTTCCCTCGGAGCGACCGAGGCCGCGGGGCTTTCACCCTGCCCTGACTATGTTATCGTCAACACCTGCACCGTCACAAAGCGCGCGGATCGGCAATGCCGTCAGCTCATCTATCGCTCTGCACGGCAGTGTCCTGAGACCAAAATCGTCGTTACAGGCTGCTACGCAGACCGAGACACGGAAACACTAAAAACGCTTCCAAATGTCTGGAAGGTTTTCCCGAACACCCGAAAAAACCACCTGCCCGAAGCCCTTCTTTCCCGTTCTCCCCAGGCCAGCCCCGATCAGATGACTCTGTCCGATTTCGAAGGACACGTCCGGGCCTACCTGACCGTCCAGAACGGATGCAACGCCAGGTGCGCCTACTGTATCATCCCGAAGGTCCGGGGCAAAAGCCGAAGCAAACCCGTGGAGACTGTCCTGGAGGAGCTGGACGCGCTTGCCGCCACCGGCCACCCGGAAGTTGTCCTCTGTGGCATCCACCTGGGACTCTATGGACGAGACCTCACACCCATGAAAACGCTGGGGGATCTCCTGAAAGCCATTGAAGACCACCCGTTCAAGGGTCTTATCCGCATCAGTTCCCTGGAGCCCATGGACCTTCACGAGGAAATCCTTGAGATCGCTGCCTCATCTGAAAAGATCTGCCCCCACTTTCACATTCCCCTCCAGAGCGGGGACCGGGAAATCCTGAGACGCATGAATCGGCCCTACACGCCTGAATCGTATGGGGAATTGATTTATGCCATCAAAAAACGGATTCCCTCGTGTACCATCGGGTGCGATATCATGGTCGGTTTCCCGGGAGAGACCGGGGAGTCCTTCGAAAACAGTTATGCCTTCGTCTCCGGGCTCCCCCTTTCCTATCTCCATGTCTTCCCCTATTCCGAACGCCCCGGAACCCTTTCCCAGTCGTTTCCCGGCAAGGTTTCCGAGTCAGAGAAAAAGGCGCGCACTGCCAAATTCCTTGCTTTGGCGAAAGAGAAACGGCGCGATTTTCACACGTCGTGGATCGGCAAAACCGACACCGTTGTCTTTGAACAACGCGTGGGAGAAAATACTATGAGAGGAAAAAGCGTTCACTACCTTCCCGTTCAGGTAAAATCACCGGGCGACCTTACAGGGCAGGTCCTGAGGGTAAAAATTGTTTCCGCCGATGAACGCCTCGCATGGGGCGAAATTCAACTCAATTCGGCTTAACTATCTTCTCTTTTCGAGGTTTCTCTGATAGGATGAATGGAATTCTACAAACTATTCACGGAGGATAACCATGAAAGTCGCTGTTCTGGTGCCGGAAGGGATTCCCCGCACGGAAGTAGCGGATTCGCGTTCCATTTTTACGGACAGTCTCCTGAAAATCCTTCGGTCAAACGCCTTCGATTTTACCCTTCACCCAATTCCCGCTGATGGCTCCACGGGTTCCAGCGCCCCTCTCAAAACACTTCAGGCCCTCTACAACTTCTTTTCAAAGGTGGAGGGGGTCGACCTCATTCACAACCTTATCGGAGGCCTTCCCCTTTTCCTTACCCCTTCCCTGACCGTCCCGATCCTGACAACCTTTTTCGACAAGCCTCTCGAGGAAACCAGATCCCTGATCCAATCCCCTCCCCCTCTGCTCTTTTTTTCCTCGTTCGAAACGACCAGCGAACTCGATGGAGCAAATTTCTTAGGGACGATCCGGGCCGGAGAGATGGAGGACCAGATTCCGGCTCTTTACAGGAAAATTGACGCCCTGACCCGCCGAGAGGACCACCGGCCCTGGGGATACTACGTTGTCCTTGCCGATGAGATGGACCACAAGGTCAAGCGTATCGTCGTTTCCCCCGGGAAACGTCTGAGTCTTCAGCGTCACCAGCGCCGCTGTGAACACTGGCACGTCATCCAGGGGAAGGCCATCGTTACCCTTGACGACCAGCAAATTCCCCTCGAAGCCGGGGAATCGGTGGATATCCCCAAAGGAGCGGCACACCGTATCCAGAACCCGGGGGCCGAGCAAGACCTTGTTTTCATTGAGGTTCAGAGGGGAGATTATTTCGGAGAGGACGATATAGAGCGGCTGGAAGATGACTATGGACGGGCGTAAATGGGGAGTGAAATTCTTGACAATCCAAGGGGGGTCTGTTAAATCAATGGGCAGTCAGGGGGCGGGGGTTTGAACTTTGCAAGAAAACGCAACCAAATGGTCAGGGATCAGATCGAGGCGCGAGGTATACATAACGAACGCCTCCTGGAAGCGTTTCGCAAGGTTCCCCGCCATTTATTTGTAGAAGAAGCCCTTCAAAACCAGGCATACGAAGATTATCCCCTCCCCATTGGGGATGGTCAGACCATCTCTCAACCCTACATGGTCGCCATTATGATCGACGCCCTTCAGCTTACGGGGAAGGAAAATATCCTTGAAATCGGCACCGGTTCAGGCTATCAGACCGCCCTTCTGGCCGAGCTGGGAGAGGAAGTTTATTCCATCGAACGCATTCCTTCCCTTGCCCACAGGGCCATCACCATTCTCAATCGGATGGGATATTACAATGTGACGATCAGGATTGGGGACGGAACCTTCGGGTGGCCGGAAAAGGCCCCTTTTGACGCCATCATCGTCAGCGCGGGGGCCCCCGAGGTTCCTGAGGTTCTGAAGGGACAGCTTGCCGTGGGCGGGCGCCTGGTCATACCCGTGGGCACCCAGTCCATGCAAAATCTGTTTCGCGTGACCCACACACCTGAGGGATTCAAGACAGAAAACCTGGGAGGATGCACCTTCGTAAAACTCATCGGCAGATATGGCTGGAGAAATAATGGGTGAGCTACAGGCACCATTCATGCGAATCGGTGTCATCGGTGCCGCCGAGTGCCCACCCGATATTTACAAGACCGCCTATGAGGTCGGCCGCCTCGTGGCAGAGCAGAAAGCCGTTCTCGTCACCGGGGGACTGGGTGGGGTCATGGAAGGGGCCTCGAAGGGGGCGTTCGAAAACGGGGGCATCACCATCGGCATCCTTCCCACACGAGACGCCTCTTACGCCAACCCGTATGTCACCATTCCGATCCCCACGGGTCTTGGGCACGCGAGAAACGTAATCGTCGTCCAATCCTCCCAGCTGGTCGTAGCCATCAGCGGGAAAATGGGTACCCTGTCCGAGATCGCCATCGCCCTGAAGCTGGGAATCCCCGTCATCGGGATTCATACCTGGGAGATCGATCCGAAAATCCGCAGGGCCCAATCCATTGAAGAGGTCTCGCGACACATGAGCGAGGTAATCAAGACCCTATGAAAACAAGATTCGGTGTAATCCTGATAATCCTTTCCGCGCTCTACCTGTATGGCTGTACCTGCCCTAATTGCACCCTCCCTCCCCCTCCACCGCCGACGACTCACCCCAAACACGCCGCTGAAAAGCGGCCTCCTTACCGCATCCACATTGTGAGCCGGGGAGAGACCCTGTGGCGCATTTCGAAACGATACAATGTCAACCTCCATGACCTGATCGCCGTCAACCACATTCAGGACCCTTCCCATGTCATCGCGGGAACCCGGTTAATCATTCCTTCCAGCCACTATAAGAGCAAGGCGTCGTCGGCCTCGTTCTCCCCAACGCAAAAGGCTTCTATCAGTAAAGAGGGATTCATCTGGCCGGTTCATGGAAAGGTGACAACCTTCTATGGGCGGACGAAAAGCAAGGTCAGTAAGGGCATCGATATTCAGGCACCCCTCGGGGCGCCCGTCAAGGCCACCCAGTCCGGAAAGGTTATCTTCAGCGGGGTTTACGGCCCCTTCGGGAATACCGTCATTATCCAGCATCCCCACGGTTTTTCTTCCGTTTACGCCCATAATAAGAAGAACCTCGTTAAGGTCGGGCAGTGGGTCCGACAGGGGCAGTCCATCGCTACCGTGGGATCGTCCGGGCACGCCTCTTTCCCAAGCCTTCATTTTGAAATCCGGAAAAAGAGCAAGGCGGTTGATCCGCTTATCTACCTGAGGTCTCCATGAGTAAAGGCACGAAGACTTCAAGAAAATCCGGGAAGGAATCTCTTCCCAACATCATGAAGATGTACCTGGACGATATCGGGAAGATTCCCTCGCTGAAGCATGAGGAAATCGCCAGGCTCTTCAGAAAATATAAGCAAGGAGATGCCGCGGCAAAAAAGAGGATTATCGAGGCAAACCTGAGGCTGGTCATCCACATCGCGAAACGCTACACCCACGCGAGTCTTCCCTTCCAGGACCTCGTCGCCGAGGGAAACCTGGGCCTGATCCGGGCAGTCGAAAAATTCAGCCTGAGCCGGGGATGTCAGTTTTCTACCTATGCTACCTGGTGGATTAAGCAGTCCATCGAACGGGCTATCATCAACCAGTCCAAGCCCATCCGCTTGCCCGCCCATATCTGTCTTCGCATTTCGAGAATCGTTAAGGTTATCAAGGAGCTTAACCAGACCCTGGGCCGGGAACCCACCATAGAAGAGATCGCGGAACAAATCCCCGAGACTCCGGAAACCATCGAGAAACACCTGAGCCTCCTGAGGAAAACCTTTTCCCTTGACGCGGTGTTAAGCGAGCAGTCGGACTCGGAGAGCACCTTACTCGATACGATTCCAGCTAAGGACGAAACGTCCCCCTTTGAATCCGTGGAGAAACTTGAAAGGCTTCAGCAAATCACCTGTGAGATCGAACAGTTAGATGATAATGAAAAAAATATCCTCTGGCTGCGTTACGGGCTGGGAGACGAAGAGCCCCAAACCCTCGAGGCCATCGGAAAGAGGTTTGGGGTCACCCGGGAAAGGATTCGACAGATTGAAAAGAAGACCATCCTCAAGTTACGAAAACGAATCTTCTTCAAGGGACGCCAGGATGTATGCGCCCAGAAGAAGGCCTCATTAGTCAAATAGGTCCAAAAACCCGTCCCGGACTTCCTATCCCCCCGCTTCCGGTGGTTTCGAATCATCATGGGGAGGGGGTTCCTCGGGTTTCTTGTGAAAGATCTTTCTGAAATCCATCCACATATCGAGCAATCCCATCAGGACCACCATGACCGCCACGATCTGGATGACAAAAAGGACGAAGTAGACCAGGACCCTCACGAAAGGTGGCATGTTCCGCTTGGCGAGGTGATAATTGATGATACAAAGTCCCTGGAAGAAGTAAACCGTCAGGGCCGCGATCAGGACGTTCATGGCAATGACTCGAACCGTGCCATGGAGGAGGAAGACCCCAAAGCCCGGCAGGATAACAAACCAGATAAAGTGATCCGGTGCCCGCCACACGTTCAGGTCAAAATCTTTAAGGATCTCGCGACCCGGGACGAGGTGTATCCGGTCGATCAGGTAGATATTCACCATCAGGATCAGCCAGCTCCCGATGATAATCAGGGTCGGGACAAGAACGATCAGAAGAGAGAGCATCTTCTGGAACATGGCCTGCATCTCCTGGGCCTCTGTCCCTGAAAGGCCCGGGTAGTTTTGGAGGGCCATGTGGATGTTTTGCTGGATTGGTTTCTTCAGGGTCTCGAAAAAACCCTGATGCAGGGAAGAGGCCTGAAACCCAATCAGGAGAAAGAATCCTGCCGCGACAAAAAAAGAGGAAACCAGCATGGTAAGCCCGAATGAGGCGCGCTTTTCAATGAGATAGGCGGCGGCGAGCCCGAGCATGGCAAACTGGACAAAGAAATAGAGGGCCACGACCGGTTTCAGGGCAAACCCGATAACCAGGGTCGCCACAAGGGCCGCGAAGGCCCCTCCCGTAAATCCCCTCCTCAGGTAGAGAACCATAATGGGAAGTGGGGCCAGAATACCCAGAAAAGATCCAATCAGCGGTATAAATATAGAAGAAAAAAAGAAAAGGGCAGAGGTGAATCCCCCTGCCACAATCCACCCCATGGTCTTCCCGTCCGGGTAAAGACCTGGATTACGCATCTCTTACCGCACTGCAGTAGTGTAAGGCAGCAGGGCGATGTTCCTTGCCCGTTTGATCGCCAGGGTAATCTGCCGCTGGTGGCGCGCGCAATTCCCGGAGATCCTCCGGGGAATAATCTTTCCACGTTCCGTAATGAAATGGTTCAGGAGCTTCGGTTCCTTGTAATCTATCTTCAGGTTGGAATCGGCACAGAAGCGGCAAACCTTCCGGCGTCCATAGGGTCTTCGATTTCTGCGATTATACGCGCTCATTCTGATACCTCCTCGGCAGGTTTTTCCTCTTTCTCTTCCTCTTTCTCGCCCTCTGTTTCCGTCTTCTCCTCAGGCGCCGTCTCTTCAGGGGCTGGGGCCTCCTCGGCTTCGGGGACTTGGGTTTCCTCGGGCTCGGCCTCCTCTTTCGCCTGGGCCTCTTCTTGCAACCGGGTAGCCGCCTCCTGGGCCTGGGCCTCCTTCGCCTGCTGCGCCTGTCTGTGTTTCTCCAGTTCCCGGTCGTCCAGCTTCACGATGATGTGCCGCAGAAAGGGCTCCAGCATCTTGAAATGACGATCCAGTTCCTTAACGCAGGCATAATCCGCCAGGAATACGGCGTAGACGTAATAGCCTTTCTGTAATTTCCGGATGCGATAGGCGAGTTTTTTGATTCCCCACTCATCCAGGCGGATGAGCTCACCCTTGTTCTGTTCGAGAACCTGAAGAATTCTCTGGATCCAACTCTGTGTTTCTTCCTCCGTCAGATCCGGCTTGAGAATAAATACCGTTTCGTAAAGTCTCATACATTCCTCCTTATGGATTTACAGCCCACTCCTGAAAGGGGTTGGGCAAGGAAGCTTCTTCCTTTTTGTTATCCTTCTGCCTTGGGTGGCTGGGCCTCTTCCGGGGATGCCAGCCTCGCGACCTGTCCCTTGGCAAGCTTGACCCGCACCTTGTCCGCGATCTCCAGGACTACAATGGGACCATTAATGGCATAGATACGACCATAGATCCCACCCGTTGTCAACACGAAATCCCCCTTTTTCAGATTGGCAAGGGTCTCCTTGTGTTTCTTCGCTTGTTTCTGCTGAGGACGAATCAACAGAAAATAGAAAATCACAAACATGAGAATCAAGGGAACAAGGGCACCCATACTCCCCAGGCCACCGGCACCACCGGCACCTCCCTTTCCTGCCATTGCAAATGCAACTCCAAACACGCTTTACCTCCTCCTTCTCCCGATATTTCTCAAATATCAGGCCCTGTTTTGTTTCCACTGCTCGATGAGCTTTTCCTTATACCCCACAAAATTGCCTTCGTCAATAGCACGGCGGGCGTTTCGGGTCAAGCTCAGGTAAAAGTGGAGATTGTGGATGGTGTTCAAGGTGGCGGAGAGGATCTCATGGCTCATGAAGAGGTGTCGGAGATAGGCCCGGCTGAAATTTCGACAGGTGTAACACGAACACTCCGGGTCAAGGGGATCCGTATCCATGGCGTAACGCGCGTTTTTAATGATGACCGGCCCCTGCGAGGTAAACAGCATGCCATTGCGGGCGTTTCGCGTGGGCATCACGCAGTCGAACATATCCACACCCCGCTCAATTCCGTCCAGGATATCTTCCGGTTTCCCTACCCCCATCATGTACCTGGGACGGTCTTCTGGAAGCTCCGGAACGGTCGCCTCTACCATCTCCCACATCAGTCCCTTCGGCTCTCCCACGCTCAATCCCCCGATAGCGAAACCGTCAAAGGAGAGTTGGGTCAGCTCGCGGGCGTGCTGCCGCCGCAGGTCTCCGTACATCCCCCCCTGGACAATCCCGAAAAGGGCCAGATCCTCCCGTGTCTTTGCCTCAAGAGATGCCTTCGCCCATTTCGTTGTCAGTTCCATGGAAGATTGAACATACCCCCTCGTAGACGGAAATTCCACGCATTCATCGAGGGACATCATGATGTCGGAGCCAAGGGTCTCCTGAATCTGCACCACTTTTTCCGGTGTGAGGAAGTGACGCGACCCGTCCAGATGGGAGGCAAACCAGACCCCTTCCGGGGTGATTTCCCGCAAGGCGTTGAGGCTGAAGACCTGGAATCCCCCACTGTCCGTCAGGATGGCGCGCGGCCAGTTCATGAAGCGGTGAAGCCCACCTACCTTTTCCATGATATCCATCCCCGGACGCAGATAGAGATGATACGTGTTCGAGAGAATGATTTCGGCCCCGAGGGTTTCGAGGATATCCGGGGAAACGGCCTTGACCGTCCCCTGGGTTCCCACGGGCATGAAAACGGGGGTCTGGATCGTCCCGTGCGCAGTCTTGATCTCCCCGCGCCGCGCCTGGCCATCCGTTCTGAGCAGTCTGAAAAAATCCTTCATGGCTTCTCCTATAAAATCAGCATGGCGTCGCCGTAGCTGTAGAAACGGTACCCTTCCCGCTTCGCCGTTTCATATGCCCTGAAAATCAGTTCCTTCGGGGCGAAACTGCATACCAGGACAAGGAGGGTTGACTTCGGAAGGTGAAAATTAGTTATCATGCCATCCACGACCTGGAACCGAAACGGCGGATAGATGAACAGGGAGGTCCATCGGGCTCCCGCCGTCACGATTCCCCCGTGAGCCGCTGACTCCAGGGCACGGACCACGGTGGTTCCCACGGCGATGACGCGCCTTCCCTCCCGTTTTGCCTCGTTGATCCGCTTCGCCTGGTCATTAGAGATCTCGTAATATTCCGAATGCATCCGGTGCTCGGACAGCTTCTCGACCCGTACGGGTAAAAACGTTCCCGGCCCCACGTGAAGGGTGATCGTCGTCATCTGGATGCCGCCCTCCTCAAGGGCCCGGATGACGGCAGGGCTGAAGTGCAAGCCCGCCGTCGGAGCAGCCACGGCACCGGAACGCTCCGCAAAAATGGTCTGGTATCGCTGGTAATCCTCTTCGGAAGGACCCTCGGGGCGGGAGATATAGGGGGGAAGGGGAAGTTCACCCATTTCCCGAAGAACCTCGTCCGTCAAGGGCGCTGAAAAGTCCACATCCACAAGCCCTTCATGAGAAATTTTGACGATCTCCCCCGAGATTCCACCCTGGAACCTGATCTTCAGCCCTTCCCTCATCCGGGTCACCCGCTTTGCCATGCAGCGCCACGTCTGCCCCCCCTTGTCAAGCCTGTGGATAAGAAGGAGCTCCACCCTCCCCCCCGTGGCCTTTTTCCCCTTCACACGGGCGGGGATGACACGGGTATCGTTGACGACAAGGAGATCCCCTTCCCGGAGGAGCGACGGCAGATCGTGGAAACGGTGATGGGAGATTTCCCCTTCCTTCCTCTTGACAACCATGAGCCTGTCCTGATCCCTCTCTTTGGAAGGGTGCTGGGCGATCAGTGCAGGGGGAAGGTCATAATCGTAGGACTGGATGGTTTCTTCCACGGGGAGCTTAAGCCGGGGATTGCGTCGCAGACATCGGTTTGCCGAGTCCCCGCTTGACGACCATCATCAGGACAGAGATGGCGGCAGGCGTGACCCCCGAGATACGGGAGGCCTGACCCAGCGAAGTGGGTGAAACCCGGGTCAGTTTCTCCTGGATTTCCTTTGAAAGGCCCGGGATGGACGTGTAATCGATATTCCTTGGGATGGGGATAGACTCAAGCCGCTCGAAGCTGGCGATTTCTTCTTTCTGACGTTTCAGGTACCCTTCATACTTTACCTGGATCTGGACCTGTTCGAGCACCTCTGCCGTAAACGATGCCAGCGCGGGGGCAAGGGTCTTCAGATCTTCCATGCAAATCTCCGGGCGGCGCAAAAGTTCATAGAGGTAAACGGGCCTTGAAAGGGGTGAGGAACCCAGGGATCGAAGCCAGTCCAGCACCCCGCTCGTGGGAGTCACCTTTTCCCGGTGGATCAGGTCCTGGACCTCGGCAATGTCCCTCTTCTTTTTCAGGAACCGCTTATAGGCCACGTCCGGCACCAGCCCAAGCTCCCTTCCCTTTTCCATGAGGCGCAAATCGGCATTGTCCTCACGCAGGAAGAGCCTGAACTCCGCCCGCGAGGTAAACATTCGATAGGGTTCCCTGGTTCCCTTCGTAACGAGATCATCGATAAGCACCCCGATATAGGCCTCTGAGCGGTTCAAAATAAACGGTTCCCTTTCCTCCAGGGCGCGAACGGCATTGATTCCCGCCATCAGCCCCTGGGCCGCGGCCTCCTCGTACCCTGAGGTCCCGTTGATCTGTCCCGCCAGGTAGAGCCCTTTGACCCTCTTGGTCTCCAGCGTGGGCAATAACTCGGTGGGATCCACGTAATCGTATTCGATGGCATATCCCGGTCGAATAATCTCCACGCGTTCAAGGCCCGGTATGGAATGAAGCATGGCGATCTGGACATCGATAGGAAGGGAGGTGGGAAGGCCG
>CAZPTH010000043.1:7330-13894 GCA_964589315.1 uncultured Thermodesulfobacteriota bacterium | reverse complement strand
AAAGACATCTTCCCTGAATTCGGGACTGCCTTGCTCAGTTCATCCATTTTTCAACGCTCCAGATACAGGGAAAAAATCTCGCTCTCTTCAGAAAACGGAAGGCCACTGGTGTGCCGGGCTTCACATACCGCGTGAGGAAATAACTTTTGTTGTGGATCAGGAGGGTGTGGTTTGCCTGATCCGGCGACCCCATGATAAATCGTATCGATTTCATTACCTTGTGCGCCCCCTTGAACTCCCCCCATCCCTTGGAAAGGCGATAGTCCGCATCCGGGAAGATAAACCCCTGGCCATTCAAATCCGACTTGAAGCTGATACCGGTAAACAGGATGGTTCCTCCTCCCCCGATCCTGTAATGTTCAATATACATCGCCTTGTCATATGAATGCTTAAAGGCCAGAGAGAACGCCTCGTCCCCTTCGACCCCGAGCCAGAACAGGGGAACGTGCGTTTCGTTGTTTTCAAGCTGTAAAAAGTCCCGGGGGGAGGAGAGGTAAAAGGCCAGGGCAACAAGGATCAGAGCTATGACAATTCCACTCCTTAAGGTCCTCGACCTTTGGCCTCTCTTCCCCGACGGCATTACTTGATAATCCCTTTATCCTTGAAGAATTTCTCCGCCCCGGGATGCAGGGGAATGGAAATTCCGTTCGTCGCCGTCTTCAGGGTAATCAGCTTGAACTTCGCGTGTATCTCGTTCAGCTCAGGCTTGTGGGAAAAGATGGCATCAAGGATGGAATAGACGAGCTTGTCATCCATCTCCGCATACGTGATGAAGAATCCCATCCACGCGATGGTTTTACAATCCTTGTCAATCCCCTTGTAGGTGCCCCCAGGGATGATGTGCCGGAAATAGACCGGCAGGATCTTATTGATCTTTTCCAGGGCCGCGTCGCTGATATCGAGGAAACGGATCTTCCGCTTTGTCACCAGGTCCATAATGGCGGAAGAAGGCGTACCAATGGAGGTAATGATGACATCCACCGTCCCGTCTTTGAAGGCCTGCATCGATTCTGAAACACTGAGGAAATTCTCTTTTACATCATCATACGACATATTGTGGACCTTCAGGAGCCGGCGGGTCATCAACTCGATACCGCTTCCCGGCGCGCCACAGGCGATGGAATGCCCCTTGATATCCTCGAACTTCTTGATAGGGGAATCGGCCGCCACGATAACTTCCACATCGATGGGATAGGTGGAACACACCCCCCGGATATTCGCCACCTTTTTCCCCTTGAACATACCGGTTCCCTTATAGGCGTAATAGGCCGCGTCCGGCATGACAAGAGCCAGATCCGCCCGTTTCTTGCTGACAGCCCGGATATTCTCTACAGAGGCCCCCGAGGGATAGGCGGTCGCCTCCACACCATTAATGTATTTTGTAATTACCTTGGCCACGCCGCCTCCCAGAGGATACCACGTTCCCCCGATTCCGGCTGTGGCAATTCTCAGCCTCTTGACTTTCGACAAACCCGGTGACGTAAACATCAGCCCGACACAAACGATCAAAGCGACAATTCCGATGACCTTGAAAGTTCCTTTCATCCCATCCTCCTTTTTGGTTTGTTCCTTTTGTTTCCGTGAAGCGTAAATTGTAAGTCGTATACCACTAACGCTTCACATTTTACTCTCTAAGTCCCTCGAGACTCACCTCCTTCCGTCTTTTTATTTCCCTACTTTATTTCTCAAATCCACGATCCTTTTCGACTTGAACCCCTTGTCGGGATCGTAAATATCGTTTTTGGGAACAAAAAGGACCTCGGGCCGCATCTCCACCGTCTGGAGGCACGCCTCCACGATCTTTTGGGTAATTGACTCCCTCTCGCCGTTTGTCGCGACCCGCACCTGGAGATGGTCGGGTGAAAGGGGGTCTTCGGGATTCTTCCGGGTGAAGACGACCTGGAACTCCTCGAGATCCGGCATCCCTGAAAGGGCGCGTACGAGGGGCTCCGGATTTATAAGCGTCCCCTTGAATTTAATGAGGTTACTCTTACGGAAGGGCTGGGACACGACCCGCGTGGTCTGCCGCCCGCAGAAGGGGCATGGCTCGTGGCTTAAGGAGACAATATCTCCCGTCAGGTATCTGAGAAGAACCGTGCCCCGCCGGTTAAGATGGGTAACAGCCAGGTAACCGGGGTTCCCGTCCTCAAGGCGTTTTCCGGTTTCGATATCCACAACCTCGAGGAAGAAGTGATCCGGGGCCGGGTTGTGAAACCCCCCTTGCCCGTTTCGATCACACTCCACCAGAACCGTACTGATCTCGGTGAACCCGAAACGGTTGTTGACATACGGGTCCCTGGCTCCCAGGCGCTTCAACCGGTGAATGATATCGTCGCGAAGCCCCTGGGAACAGGGCTCGCCCGCCACGGCCGCGAGGCGGATACGGTGGTAGTCAAGCCCCATTTCTTCCGCCAGGGTCAGGAGCCTTCGGAGAAAACTGGGGATTCCCCAAAGAACAGTCGCCCTGGAAGTCTCCACCATCTTTGCCGCGTGTCGGGATGAATTGGTCACGGGGAATTCGGGATTGGGGGTCCCCGTCAGGGTGCTGACAAGTCTCGCGCCGATAACCGTCGCGTACCAGAAAGCCGCGAAAAAGGTGAGGTGAGGAACCATCGTCAGGGGATAGGTATTGGCAATGGTGTCCTCTGGGGTCAGCCCCACGATCTGGGCCACCCGTTTCGATATCATGAGGGTGGCATAGTAATCATGGGCCGTGTTGTAGAAGGGGGTCGGTTTCCCCGTCGTTGTCCCCGTCGTGTAGAGCATGTTGTAGACAATCCTCTCAAACAGGGGGGCATCTTCCAGTTTCAGGACAAAAGTCTCCGGCTGCGCCATGTAGTCTTTCTTCGAGGTAAGGGGAACCCGTTCCAGGTCATCGATGCCACGGATCTCTGAAAAGTCAATCCCTTTCTCAGCAAAAACTTTCCGGTAGTAGGCGTGCCCCTCCTGGCACAGGGTCATCATGCGGCGAACCCCCCGGTCCTGGAGGGAACGAATCTCTTCCGGCGTTTTTGAAAAAATTTCTGAAATACTTTCCATCCCGGTTTCCACCTTACGCCTCCTGCCTTCCGAGGAACTGCGAGGCAACCTCCGCTGTCCGTTTAAGGGGATTGATAAATCTGTTCCTCACGATTTCCATGGTAAAATGCTGCGCGGGAGTCGCGGCGCTAATAGCCCCGCAGGGAATCCCCTCCCTGTCAAAAAACGCCACCCCCGCGGCGCATGCCCCCAATGCCAATTCCTGAACATTGACGGCAAATCCCCGTTCTCTCGTTATATCCAGCTCATTGAACAGGGCATCGCGGGTTGTAAGGGTATGGGGAGTAAAGGCCCTCAGTTCAACCCTGTCGAGAAACCTCTCTACCCATTCAGAATCCATGTGGGACAGGATCGCCTTTCCAGAGGCGGTACAATAAAGGGGGAGGCCTGATCCCGTTTGAAGGTTATACTGAAGGATTCGGCGCTTCTCCAGTCGTTCGACGATCACCACCTCGTCTCCCTCCAGGAGGAAGAGATTTACCGTCTGGTCAATCTCCTCAAACAGGTCGCGGAGATATGGAAGGAGAAAGGTCCGCAACGCCAATGTCTGGGTCACACGAAACCCCAGTTTGATGACCTTGAGGCCGAGATGGTAACGCTTGGATTGATCTTTTTTAAGATACCCGAGACGGCAAAGCGTGGCCGTCAATCGCTGGACGGTGGAAATATGGAAGCCGCATCGCTGGGCAAGCTCCGTGAGGGTCATGGCCTGAGCGTCCTGCCCGAAAGACTCCAGGAGCGCCAATCCCTTCTCCAGGGATTTCAGGTGGTGAACCGAGCCAGGCCTGAAAGGCGGGTCAGCCTTTTCTTGTCCCGTCTTCATTATAGTCATACCATCCCTTCCGGGTCTTGATTCCCAAGTGTCCCGCTGTCACCTTTCGCTGCATCAGAACGGGGGGATAAAACTTCATATCCTTGGTTTCCTCGTAGGTGGACATCATGGCCTTCATCATGACATCCAGCCCCACCATGTCCCCTGTTTCAAAAGGCCCCATCCGACGCCCGAAGGCGAGCCGCATTCCCTCATCGATTTCCTGCACTGTGGCGATTCCCTCTTCCACGAGGCGGATCGCCTCAATGGTGCTGGGAAAATTGATCCGGTTCAGGAGAAATCCCGCGATATCCCGTTCCACGCGAATGGGCCTCTTTCCAATCATCTCCACAAATGTCACTCCCTTCTCCATGACCTCGTCGCTCGTCGTGACCCCTCGGATAACCTCAACAGCCTTCATCATTTGGGCCGGGCTGAAAAAATGAAGCCCCAAAACCCGCTCGGGATACGGCGTGACCGCGGCGAGTTCCGTAATAGGAATCGCCGATGTATCTGTTGCGAGAAGGACGTCCTTTGAAACAACCGAAGCGAGGGTTTTAAAAACCTCTCGTTTAAGACTCAGATCTTCGTAGACATTTTCAATAACGATGTCCACCCCTTTCAGGTCGTTTATATCCGTAGTCCCAGAAATACGGGAAAGGATTGTTTCCCTGTCCTCCTTGACCTTTCCCTTTTCAATAAATTTTCCCACGGACCAGGCGATATTCTCCCTCGCCTTTTCAACGGCAACGGGCTCCGAATCCATCATCATCACCTTCAAGCCTGCCTGGGCACATACCTGCGCGATTCCGCTTCCCATCATGCCGGCACCGACGATTCCCACATTCCCGAAATTCCCTGACATAGTTTCCTCCCTTGATATTATCACTATATGATATTACTTATCTTATATAGATATTCTGAAACATAAAAGAACACCACCCAAATGTCAAGACAAACAGTCTTCACATCCTTCAAGAAAAAATAACAGGCAAATATGCCCACTTCCCCAAAAAGGGATTATATTTATCTCGGAATTCTGATAATAGGTAATTTAGCATGAAAATCGCAGAACCTGTCAATAAACTTGTTATTCTCTGCGCCTTCCTTTTTTTCATCACGGCGTGTGCGACGGCCCCCTATACGGGCAGGAGCCAGCTTATGCTCATCAGCCCCCAGGAGGAAATGGCCCTGGGGAACCAGGCATCCAAGGAGATCCTTCAAAAAGAACCCGAGAGCCATGACCCTTACTACACAAACATGGTAAGGCGAGTTGGTATACGGATCGCCCGTGCAGCGAATCGGCCCAATTTTCAGTGGGAGTTTCATGTCATCGACAAACCCAAAGTCGTCAATGCATTCTGCCTCCCCGGGGGAAAAATATTTGTATACACGGGAATTTTCAAATACATTTCATCGGATGCCGAACTCGCCACCGTCATTGGCCACGAAGTGGGGCACGCCCTTGCCCGTCACGGGGCGGAGCGAATGAGCATGGGGCTCCTTGCCCAACTGGGAGAACAGGCCGCCATGATGGCTCTAAATATCCAGTCAACGGAAGCCATGCAGGCCTTCGACTCCGCCTACGGAATCGCGGCCAACTTAGGTGTTCTCCTGCCCTACAGCCGCACCCAGGAATACGAGGCGGATCACATCGGCCTCATTCTCATGGCCCTGGCGGGTTACGACCCCCACGCGGCCCTCACTTTTTGGGAGAAAATGGCCCAGGAATCGAAGGGAAAGTCTTCCATTGAATTTCTTTCCACCCACCCCCTCGATAAGAACCGGATCGCCAGGATCAGGGCGTTAATCCCTGAGGCGATGAAATACTATCGTCCCTATCAGGGAACATCCAGCCTGATCAACCGTGTTGCCGCCCGGTTAAGGATTGAGAGCATCTGTTTGAGGGGAACCCCTTCATGGATGAGGAAACAGACGTTCTGATTCGTGTCCATGGCCAGCACACCCCCCTTTTCAAGCTGAATTGAAGGACCATCATGCCGGATTTCTACCGTCTCATCGACGGGTAGAATGGTTGCCGCGAGGGTACCTTCCTCAAAGTCAATGAGGGCGCGCTGAGAAAGCATGTAGGCACGGTGCTTTCCCTCCTGGCCCCTTATCCCCAAGATCCGGATGAATCCCGGCCGTTCCAGGGCTTCCATGGGCGCCAGAATACAGATTTCAGCCACAAACTCCTTCTTGTCACCCCGGTATATCTCTATCTCCATTTCCCTGCCTTTCGTTCCAAGAAGATGGCAAACCCTTGCCAAGTCCCTTTATATACAAGCGAAAACCGATAGTTTCGCCTGGGGCGTTCAGGATCAAAAAGAGCAATGAGGAATATCCATTTGACAAGGCCATGTATCTTCCATACAATTTGAGTTAGGAAACACTTTAACGACGCTAAACGACAAAAAGGACTCTGTCAAGGGGAAACATAGCACCATGCACACAGGCATCAACTGGCCCATCCTTCAGCTTATCATCGACTGTATCCTGATCGGGCTGATTCTCTTCCTGCTTTTCGTTCTTTTCAGGGAACATAAACAGCGCCTCATCCTGAAGAAATGGATCCTTAGGCAAATAAGAATCTTCACGGAACAGGACTTGCCAAACCTCCAAAAAGAGGGAAGTGCCCCGCTTTCTGTAGAAGATGCGATTGAAAGACTGAAAAGGGAAATCTCGAGGGCTCAGGCGCTCCTTGCAAGCCTCGA
>CAZPTH010000043.1:0-7230 GCA_964589315.1 uncultured Thermodesulfobacteriota bacterium | reverse complement strand
CTGGAAACACCGGAAACCCCACCTCCTGAACCGACCCGCGAGGAGCCCGACGCAGTAACCGAAGCCATCCGGTATCTCCTGAAAAAGGGGATGCACCCCCTGGAGATCAGCAAACAACTTCATATCCCCATCGACGAGGTGGAGCGGGCATACGGAAAGGGTCTGACATCCAGGAAGGGAATTTTAGACTAACCTTTTTCAGGAATTCTGACGACGATCGCCCCGTGATCATAAAAAACAGGGGCGTTTTACAGCTTGGCAACCTTCCGAAAATGATAACCATAGATCGCGAATGTCACGGCCATGGGAAACATGGACGGTTTCCGGAAGAGGGTCCAGAAAATCATCTTCCAGTATTGAAACCGCTCCTTCCCAATAATCCCGAGACGGATCGTCGCCCGGAAGAAGGCTAAAACATACTGGAAATCGATGGGGACATTAATCTTGGGTTTCCTGTATTCTCTCAGGAAGGTCTGGACCCGCTTGTAATAGTTCCTCGGGGAATAGAGATGAGACATGATGTATCGGTAACCCTCTTTCAACAGGTGTGGATCCATCTTGGGAATAATGTTGGTTGTCCCGTCCGTGTCTCCTGACATGTCCCCAAGCAGGCGACCCTCCCTTTTGAGCCGTTCGTACAGGGGCGTCCCGAGAGGCGCCTGGAGTAGTCCCACCATGGCTGTAACAATCCCCGTTTTCTGTATGAACTCGACCTGCCGCTGGAATATGGAGGGGGTATCATGGTCAAACCCGACGATAAATCCCGCCTGAACCTCCAGGCCGGCGCGTTGAATCGTCCTCACACACTGCGCCAGATCCCTGTTTCTGTTCTGCTTCTTGTTACACTCCGCGAGGCTCCCCTCATCGGGGGTTTCAATACCGATAAAAACGGTGTCAAATCCGGCATCGACCATCATTTTCATCAGGGAGGCATCATCGGCCAGGTTTACGGAGGTTTCCGTGTTGAGGGGGACTCCCTTTTTCCCGTTTCGCCACTCGATCAGGGCCGGAAGCAGCTCGTTTTTGAGAAATTTCTTGTTCCCAATAAAATTATCATCCACGAAAAAGACCCGACCCCGCCAGCCCTGGTGGTAGATGGCATCCAGTTCCGAGATAACCTGTTCGGCACTTTTGATTCTCGGGCGATGCCCAAAGAGGGTCGTAACGTTGCAGAACTCACAATTAAAGGGGCAACCCCTGGAAAACTGGAGGCTCATGGCAGCGTAACGTTTCATGTCCAGGAGATCCCACGCCGGTACGGGCGTTTCCGTTATATCCGCGAAACGGGAGGTCGTATAAATCCTCTGGGGGCATCCTGCTGCCAGGTCCCTGAGAAACGGCGGGAGAGTTATCTCCGCCTCGTTCAGAATCAAGTGGTCCACCTCATCGAACTGATCATATTCACTCGTGAAAAGAGGACCGCCTGCGACAACCTTAACTCCCGCCTTTTTGCACTTTGAGATCACCTGTAACGCCGATGCCTTTTGGACGACCATGGCGCTGAGGAAGACATAATCCACCCCTTGCAGGTCCCAGGCCGTGAGTCGCGTGACGTTCATATCGATCAGGCGGACAGACCAATCCTTCGGGAGCATGGCCCCTACTGTCAGGAGGCCCAGGGGCGGCTGCGCCGCCTTTTTGTGGATAAATTTAAGGGCGTGTTTAAAACTCCAGAATGTATCCGGGAACTCAGGGTAAACCAATAAGACTTTCATATGTACCTAACCTTTCAGGAGAAAACTTCCTTTTCTCCCCTCGTATCCCTGCTAATCATCTGAGAAGTAACGGGCATTCGGTGCAAAACAGGATACAACCAACAAGTAATATATCATCAATAACACGTAAATGCAAATGTCCCATAGGGCTGGGGGTAAACCCGTAGCCCAGCTGGCGTAAAGGAAGGTATCACGTAGAAGTAGATGACGGTAACATTCCTCCCTGCATGGATGCGGGGCCTCCTGCAAAGGGGGGATGAAAAGGAGTGGCAATGACGGAAGTAGTCAAAAAATATGCAAAAAATCAGGAGGGGTTTATCCAAATAAAGCCAGAGTTCTCAATCCGAGGTTACCTTTACGGGCGAGATGCAAAATAAAATGACCCCCATCCACGATTTCATTCGGGACAGGGGCCATATTGGTGTTTAAAGGGGAACCCTACGCGTATTCTCCGCTCACATACCGATCTTTCACATATGCCAGGGATTCGTCTATGGCCTGGACGGTCTTGTCCAGGTCCTCCTGGGTGTGCCTGTAACAGATATAGGCATGATGATGAGGGGCGAAGAAATGCCCTTTCCGGATGAGCTGGGTGAAGAAGTCATTCCGACGATACCGGCGCGTCCTCTTTTCATCCTGCGTGAAGGTAATAAAAAACATGGGCGGGATACCGCTTAACTCGGCGCCCGTTTCGGGATAACGGTCAAGAACCTTCTGGATCTTTTCCAGAAAGCCTTTGCCCTTTGCCCAGATATCGTCGAGGACCTTGTCCCGCTGGATAATTTCAATCGTTTTCAGCGCCGCGATATACGGCAGGCTGTTCGGAAAAAAGGTGGAGGAGATGAAAAGCTCTGTTGCCGCTGTCATCATGAGTTCCTTCTTTCCCGCGACGACACTGATGGCGTACCCGTTGGCCATTCCCTTTCCGAGAACGGTCAGGTCCGGATTTACCCCGTACAGTCCCTGGGCGCCTCCCAGGCTGAGCCTGAAGCAGGTCCGAACCTCGTCATAGATCAGCACGGCGCCGTACTTGTCAGCCAGGGCCCGCACGCCTTCGAGAAATCCCGGTTTCGGCTCCTGCATCTTCTGGTGAAGGGGATGCCCAAAGGGGGTCATGATAATCGCCGCCGTCTGGTCGCCGTGTTCCTTCATCAGGTCTTCAAGCTGGTCCAGGTCATTGTAATGGAATTCGTAGACATCTTCATAGAATTTCTTGGGGATGCCCCCCTTCATCTCCACGCACCAGTCATGCCAGCCGTGGTATCCACACCGCATCACCTTGAGGCGCCCGGTGTAGGCCCGCGCCATGCGGATGCTGGCCGTCGTGGCGTCCGACCCCGTTTTAAGAAAGATACACATCTCGGCGCTGGGGACCAGTTCGATAACCTTCTCGGCGAGGGCGTTCTGGAAGGGCTGGGTCAGATCCAGGCAGAAGCCCTTGTTCTTTATCTGATGGATGACGGCATCATCCACTTCCGCCTCCTGGTAGCCCAGGATGATGGGGCCATAGCCGCAGAGATAGTCGATGTATTCATTCCCGTCCACATCGGTCAGTTTGGCCCCCTTCCCGCTCTCCAGGAAGATGGGGTATTCCCCCATGATGAAATCACTGGGTTTTCTGGCCCCAAGGACACCCCCGGGAATCAGTTTTTCCGCCTCTTCAAAAAGCTTCAGGCTCTTTGTCAGGTTAAGTTTAGCGGCTTCTTTCATATTGTGCTCCTTTCAAACCTTCAGCAGGGATTCAACGGTTTCCGTCTGATGGATGCGGGCGCCTCTCTTGATAAATTCAGAGAGGAACTTTTCCGGATCGATACACCCTTCCGGTGCCACGACACCCTTCACCGTCACATACCCGTCGTCCATCATCAGGGCGGCAATGGAGGCCGGCAGGCCGGTTCCCGGCGCCATCCGTCCCACCATGTCGGCCGTGTAAGTCACCCGATGATCTCCCCGGATGCCCTTCACGATAACCTTCAGCCCGGACGCCTGGGGACCATTGTCCCGTCCCTCGGGGATCTTTTCCCACATCTTCAGCGTCAGGTCGTAGGGAACCACCTTGGTCCCTCCCTTGAGCTCTACCGGTTCGGTGCTGAGAAAGCCCGTGTCCCGCTGCTCCTTGATCAGTTCATCGACCCAAGTGGGAATCAGGGCCCCCTTGATAATCACGTTTTTCACCCCCTCGATATATTTCGGGATGGTGATGGGCTGGGGATGGCCCACATAGCGCATCACGCAGGTGCCGAGGGGATCGAGAAACTGGGCGGTTTCTTCACCGGTGCCCCCTTCCACGTGAACGAGTTTCCCGTCGATATACTGGGGAAGTTCCCCCGTGACCATGTGGAGGCTGTGGTCCCACGCGGCGCCATGAAGTTCCGCGATACTGACCACCCAGAAGAGCTTGATTTCTTCCACCTGATCCAGTTTGTTCGCATACCAGCGGACCAGGACATTGTTGGTTCCAGGGTCGGATCCCATCCCGGTCAGGACGGTGACACCCGCCTTCTTGGCCGCCTCGTCGATGTCGGACGAAAAGAGAATGGGAACGGCCTCATAGTCGTCACAGATGTCGATGTAGTTGACCCCCGCTTCCACGGCCGCCCGTGCCACCGCCACGGCCGTTTTGTAAAATGGCCCCGCTGTGTTGACAACCACATCATTTCCCTTGATGGCCTCCACCAGGCCATCGTGATCGTTCACGTCAATCTTGATGAGGGAAACCTTGTCGCTCGCGCGCAATTTCTCCTGAAGCCTGTTCGGGTCGGTGACGATATCTCCCAGCGTAACCTTCGTGATTTTATCCTGTTTAATAAGATCCCGGGCCACACCCTGACCCATGGTGCCTGCTCCACCTACAACAATTACCTGCATTTACGTTCCTCCTTGGACAACTTTTATGTTTCACCTGAAAAAATTTAATTCCGCGCACTGCGGAAATGTTTATTTTCTATATCCAATGGGGGGCCTCATTGTCAAGACATTTTGGGTTAAGGATAAGTTAACTGTAGGGATGCAGAGGGTGGTTCTACCATTAGATAACTGGGTAACCCCACTTCTATCTATTCCACATGCAGCAGCGTGTCCGTGTCTGGTCATCCTGTGTTCACTTGACGCACACAAAGATTTTCACTATAGTAACGACGTTTCTTACATACATCAACGCCTTCCGTGAACCTTCAATTTCTGACACCCATTACTTCAAAACGGGGAGGGGACCATGAACATCAAACACACAAGAAATTTCATGATTGTATTTTTTGCCCTGCTTCTTATTGCCGCGGCTCCCGCTCTGGCCTCGTCCTTTACCGCTGACCTGGTTCAAACCGAGCACGGGAAGACACACACTGCGAAATTCTATCTGAAGGATTATCGGTATCGGATGGACATGGTTGAAAACGGGCAATCCCTCTCTATCCTGGTGAACCGAAAGAGCGGAAAAACGCGCATAGTTATACCATCTGAAAAGGCCTACATGGAGTTTGCGAACAGCAGTATGCAGAGCCTCATGGAAAATCCCTTTGAAGCGCATCAATACATGCTCAAGAAATACAAAATGCGTTCTGTGGGGGAAGAAACCCTGCAGGGAATCGCCTGTGAAAAACAGGTCATTTCAAAGGATGGAAAAGATATCATGACCGTGTGGATCGCCAAGAAGTACGGATTTCCCATCAAAATTGAAAACCTTCTGAACCATTACTCGGCTGAGCTGAAAAACATCCAGGAAAAGCGGTTGTCGAACGACCTCTTTACCGTGCCAGCCGGTTTCAAGTCGACCAAGCGTATGCCCGCTCCTGTGCCCAAGTGGGCAGGAAACATTGCCGGCTCACCCCTCCTCAAGGCACCTTTTACCAAAGATCTCACCGCGAAACAGATTATCCGGATTAAGCCGGTGAAGGGCTTCTATCTCAAGTTAAAGGTGTCGAACCCGTTGAATAAGCCCTGTCGGTTCACGGCAGTGGCCTTCAAGAACGGCAGACCTATCCGTGATCCGTCATACAGAACCTATAACCTTTCCCGAAGCGGACAAATACTCTCCACAACGAATAAAGCTCAACCCGGACAGGCGGATGAAATCGTGGTGCGGGTGGCAAAGGGAACGGCACATCTCCAGGCGGAACTGGAAGAGGCACCCCCGGAAGGAGTCGTGATCAAGAAGTCCCGGCTCACGGCCAACCATGGCGAAGAGATCGACATAGACTACCGAAAGGCATCGCACCTTGTTTTGCAGGATGATCCGGCCGACGGAAAGCCCTCCCAAGGCACGATCAGTATTTTCAGGACAGTCGCCCAGGATGCGGGGAACGGCACAACCGTGTACCAGAAAAAGAAACTGGAGACAGTTCCCTTTCGCCTGACAAACGGAGCGTCCAGGATGTGGCCGTTTTCCCGGGACAAGAAAGTCGGCAGCGTCCACATTGATGTCTCGAAAGGAGCTGTGAACGTCCGGATCGAACAGCCAGAAAGGGCCGGAAATATACCCCCATCCTGGGCAAACAGACCCGGGAAGACCCAAAAAACGTCCCCCGCCCAACCGGCGAAACAGGTGAGACCGGCTGACCATCCCAGCGTTATCTTTATCCTGGATGCCTCCGGTTCCATGTGGGGACAGATCAGTGGAAAACCGAAAATCCAGATTGCAAAAGAAGTGATGAATGATCTCATCGACAAACTCCCCCGTGGCATGCGCGTCGGCCTGATGGTATACGGTCATCGAAGAAAAGGGGACTGCCGCGACATTGAAATGCTTGTTCCAGTCGGCAAACTGGACCGATCCCAAATGAAAGCCAAAATTCATTCTGTTAGTCCCAAGGGCAAAACTCCGCTGACTGCCTCCGTAAAAATGGCCGCAGACAAGCTCCACTACATGGAAAATCGAGCCACTGTCGTCCTGGTCAGCGACGGCCTGGAGACCTGTGGCGGCAATCCCTGCAAACTCGCCGAAAAACTGGCCATGAGCGGCGTTGACTTCACGATACACGTCATCGGTTTTGATCTCTCCAGGCAGGAACAGAGTCGCCTGCGGTGCCTGGCGGACAAGACCGGGGGGCTTTTCCTGGCCGCCGGCAATGCCGCCGCATTGCGCGATGCCCTGTTTAAAACCATCAAGAAGGTTCAGGCACCACCCCCGCCCGTCAAAGAAAAACCGGGGAAAGCCGTACTAAAGGGCCCGGCGAGTGTGCCTGCCGGTGCCGCGTTCCAGGTGGGATGGAAGGGCCCGGGAAGCCGGAAAGATTTCATCTCCATCGCCAAGAAAGGCTCCAAGGATCTTCAATATGTGGATTATGCTTACACCAAGAGCGGCAACCCGGTCCGCATAATCGCCCCGAGCGATCCGGGGGACTATGAGCTCCGTTATGTGCACGCGCACAGCCACCAGGTTATCGGACGCGCAGGCATAAAAGTGACTCCGGTTACCGCCAAGGTGCAGGCACCTCCCTCTGCCGGTGTGGCAGCCAGGATTTCGGTGAAATGGCAGGGACCCGGGTATGATGGTGACTACATCAGCATTGCGCGACCT
>CAZPTH010000042.1:0-13930 GCA_964589315.1 uncultured Thermodesulfobacteriota bacterium | reverse complement strand
AAAAGACCGAGAAGGCAACCCCGTCTAAATCAGAGGCTCTCCCCAAAAACGTGAAGAAGCTGGTAAAAACAGATCGACTGCCCCCCAAGAAAAAAGAAGGGGCGGGATCTTCCTCCCTTGGTCCGGTAGGAGCCATCGACACGCGCCTGCCCATCCACATCTCTTCTGATCACGTGGAGGCAAAGCAGAAAAATAACTCCGTAAGATTTTACGGAAAGGTTGTGGTAACGCAGAAGGATGTAACGCTCAAGTGCAACGACCTGACCGCCTTTTACATGGCGGGAGGCAAGGCCATTGACAAGATCGTGGCCCACGGAAAGGTTTCCATCACCCAGCGGAATAAAAAAGCCACCTGCGAGAAAGCCACCTTCTACAACGCGGCTCGAAAGATCGTTCTGGAGGGATCCCCAACCGCCTGGGATGGGGACAATCGGTTAAGCGGTGATAAGATGATCCTGCTTCTGGAAAAGAATGAGATTCAGATCCTGGGCACCAAGAAAAAACCCACAGAACTGGTCATCTATCCTGAAAAGAAATAGTTACAGGGTCCAGGTCAGGCTAAGGCTTAATCCGTCACCGGCGGGGATGTTTACCTTCATTTCCGCCGGATGTTGTTCCAGTAAACGGGTCATGGCGGGATACAACTCTTTCGACAGGGGGTGTGTGCACCCGCTTTCCAGTACCTTCATATTTGTCTCGGGAGGGAGGGGAAGGGAATCTTCAAACTGGATATAGATCCTGTCTTCATCAATGGCATCCGCACGAATCGACAGATCCCCGCCATTTAACGGTCTGGCCCTTTCTATGACTGTCAGAATCCACTCATCAATAAAAGAGGTAAAATGGAAGGGGACTCCATAAATGGTTGGGGTATGGGGATTGATTTTAAAATCCTTGTTAAGCTTATGCTTGAAAAACATGTCTCCCATCCAGAAATCGAGATCTTCCCGGACAAGGTCTCCAAACTGTATGGAAGTAGGATTGATTTGCTCCTCCGCCCGGACCTTCCACATCATGTTTTCCGCAATTTTCGAGATGAGTGAAGCCTGATGAATGATTTCTTCAACGTGACTGCGGAGATTGTCATGGTCTTTCAGCTTCATGGACAAGAGATCCGCATTCATCATGACAAGGGACAAGGGAGTCATGATATTATGACCAATTCCTGCGGAGAGCCTCCCGATATGAGCCATCCGGTCCTGAAAACTTTTCTCTTTCACTTCTCTTTGGGTTTCATCCATAATTTTAACTTATAAAACTATTTAATTTCCTTATATTTCTAATTAGATTTAAGCATAATTAAAAGAAATGTCAAGCCAAAAAGAAATAAAAAACGTGCGTCTATTTCCACGAAAAGAGTTGTGGATTACAATTATTATTTGCTTAAATAATTTTACCTGCCGGGTAATTTATGATATAAAAACAGATAAATTCTTTAATTTTACAAGGTTGTCATGCAACGGATTATAGACATCAGCCGAAAGGATGATCAGGAAAAGCGCCGAAGAAAACGTGAATTGTGGATAATCGTCGCTGTTTCTCTGCTATTGGTCGGCCTCGCCTTCCTTGAAGTCCATTACCAGCAATTTGCCAATGAAGTTCCCTTAAGCAATAACATCATCCTCGTGGCCCTGGTTAACATCGATGTGATTCTGGCCCTCCTGCTCATCTTCCTTATCACCCGAAATTTCGTAAAACTCTTCTTCGAAAAAAAACGGAAGGTCCTGGGGGCTAAGCTCAGGACAAAACTCGTTTTTGCCTTTATCTCTCTCTCCCTGATTCCCGCCCTGCTCCTCTTCGTCGCATCTGTGGGCATTGTTACAAAAAGCACCAAGAAGTGGTTTCGATCTCAGGTTGAAACCTCTCTCGCCGGCGCCCTGGAGGTCGCCCAAACCTACTACAAGGAGGAAGCCGAAAATATCGTACGACTTACAACTCGTCTCTCCAGGGACCCGCAGTTTATTGAGAAGGTCTTAACCTCAACGCCCGAGGCAAGTCAGGAATACCTTCAGAAAATGGTTCCGCTGTACCATGTAAGCAGCATTAGAATCTTTGAACGTAACAAGTTGATGACAGTGGCGCGGGGTATCGACTCAACCCTGCCCGACGAAGCCCTAATCCCCCCCCCAAAGGATGTCTTGAAACTTGGTTTCAAGAAGGGAAAAAGTTTCAGTTACGGGGTTTCCTCTTCATCCGGCCAGATTGTCTACGGAATCGCCCCGTTGGGGAAAAGGGGGCCCGCCGCAAACTATCTCCTGGTTGTCGGATATTTCCTGAAGGGAGACCTGGTCAAGAAGATTCAGGACATCTCTAAGGCCTATCTGGAATACAAGCAGTTGAAGGTGCTGAAAAATCCCGTGAAATCCATCTATCTCCTCTCTCTCCTTCTGGTGACCCTCCTCGTCCTCTTCTCCGCGACCTGGTTTGGCCTCTATTTTTCCAAGCAGATCACGGTCCCGATCCAGGAGCTGGCCCAGGCAACGGAGGAAATCTCGAAAGGAAACCTTGACTTCCAGTTGAAGATAAAGACGCGGGATGAAATCGCCATGCTGGTTGAGGCCTTCAATCGAATGACCCAGGAGATAAAGGCCAACAAAACACAAATCGAATCAACCGCGAAGAACCTGCAACAACTGAACGTGGAACTGGAGCAGCGGCGACGTTACATGGAGGTCGTGCTGCAGAACATCGCTACGGGCGTCATCTCCCTGGACCAGGAAGGACGGATTTCGACCCTGAACAAGTCAGCGGCCACCCTGTTTGGGGTTCAGCCGGAAAGGATCGTCGGAAAACGCCTTGACGAGATTCTCAGGGAACCGCACAAGAGGATCGCCATGAATCTCCTCCGGGAAATCAAGGAGAGTCCCATCGGCCGAATTGAACGACAGATCGATGTCCTCATCCAGGACAGTCTCAAAACCCTCCGGATCAACCTGACGCTCCTGAAGGAGGAAAACGGCAAATATCTTGGCGTGGTGGGTGTTTTCGAGGACCTGACTCAGGAGCTCAAGGCACAGAGAATGATCGCATGGCGAGAGGTGGCCCGCCGTATCGCCCATGAAATCAAAAACCCCCTGACCCCCATCAAGCTCTCCGCGCAACGCCTCAGACGGCGGTATTCCACCCATTTCTCGAACGGTGACACCGTCTTCCTCGAATGCACGAACTCCATCATCCAGCAGGTGGACGAACTGAAGGCCTTAGTCAACGAGTTCTCACACTTCGCCCGGATGCCCGAGGCAAACCCCAAGCCTGATAATCTGAACGATATCATTCAGGACACGCTGAAGATCTACCCGGAGGCCCATCCCCACATCACCTTCGATATCCAGCTCGCAGAAGATATCCCGGAAATGAACCTGGACCGCGGCCAGATCTCCCGGGCCATTACGAACCTTGTGAACAACGGAATCGCCGCCATGGATGGGGGAGGTACCCTCACTGTCAAGACACACTTCAACCGTATTCTGAAAATCGTCAAGGTCTCCGTGTCCGACACCGGTCATGGAATCCCTGATCGGGACAAGGCCCGTCTCTTCGAACCCTATTTTTCCACCAAGAGAACCGGGACGGGGCTTGGGCTCACAATTGTCAACACCATCGTCAACGATCATAACGGGTATATCCGGGTTCGTGACAATGAACCCCAGGGCACGATCTTCGAGATCGAATTCCCCGTGTAAGAGGAGCAAACCGTGTTAACGATTCTTGTCATCGATGATGAACGAAGCATCCTTCAAAGCCTGGAAGGCATCCTGAGCGACGAGGGGTACCAGGTCTTTCTGGCAAACAACGGCAGAGAGGGCCTTGATATCTGCGAAAAAGAGGTCCCTGACGTGGTCCTCCTGGATATCGCCATGCCGGGTATGGACGGCATGGAAGTCCTGAAAAGAATCAAGGAAGTGCTCCCATTTGTCCCCGTGATCATCATGACGGGTCACGGGTCTATCGACATGGCAGTCAAGGCCATCAAGCTCGGGAGTTACGACTTTCTGGAAAAGCCCCTGGAAATGGACAAGCTCCTCCTGACAATCAAAAACGCTATCGAATTCGGTAAACTCCAGCGGGAGAACCTCCTCCTGAAGCAAAAGATCGAACGCCAGAACAACCTTATCGGCCAGTCCCCCGCCATTCAAACCCTGAGAAAACAAATCGCACAGGTTGCCCCCACTGACGCGTGGATTCTCATCTACGGGGAGAACGGGAGCGGCAAGGAAGTGGTCGCGCACGAAATTCACCGGCTCAGCCAGCGTCGGAATAAACCCTTTGTCGAGGTAAATTGCGCGGCCATTCCGGAGGAGCTTATAGAGAGTGAACTGTTCGGACACGAGAAAGGGGCCTTCACGGGAGCAACATCGGCAAAACGCGGGAAGTTCGACATGGCCAACGAGGGAACGTTGTTCCTCGACGAGATTGGAGACATGAGCCTGAAGACCCAGGCAAAGATCTTGAGAATCCTCGAAGAACAGCGCTTCGAACGCGTCGGCGGGAACAAGACCATCCAGGTCGATGTCCGGGTCATCGCGGCGACCAATAAGAATCTTGAGGAAGAGATCAAGAAAGGAACTTTTCGCGAGGACCTTTACTTTCGCCTGAACGTTATCCCCTTTACCATCCCTCCCCTCAGGGAACGGAACGGGGATATCGTTTTACTGGCGGAGTATTTTCTCAGGGAGTTCACTGAGAGACGGGGGAAACCCCTGAAAACTCTTGACGAAGAAACAAAGGTAGCTTTACGGGAATACCCGTGGCCGGGAAACGTCAGAGAGCTCAGAAACCTGATGGAACGCCTGAGCATCATGGTCCCCTCGGATATCATAACTCCGGATGACCTGCCTGCAGAGATGGTTAAAAAAATTGAACGACACCCCTTTCCTATCGTCCAGGATACCATTTTCGACGCCGATTCAATCAAGGAAGCGGTCTCTCAGTTCGAGCGAAACTATATCATTCAAAAATTGAAGGAAAATGAAGGGAACATCTCGCGGACAGCGGAAAAGATAGGCATTGCCCGTCGCAACCTGACCCACAAGATCAAGGCCTACAACATCAATGTTCAGCAGGAGGTTCTCAAGTCATGATCTCTGAAAAGGCCAGGGTCGTGAGGGTCGAAAGGGATAAGGCCATCATCGCGAAGGAAACTTCAGCGGCATGTGAAGGATGTCACCTCTCGGGTTCCTGCATGTCTTCCGGCGATGTCCGTTGTGATAAGACCTTTGTTGTCCTGAACAAGGCGGGAGCTAAGGCGGGAGACCGGGTGGAAATCGGCCTTTCCTCCCCGGAATTCTTTATCAGCGTCTTCCTGATTTACCTGCTGCCCCTCGTGCTTCTCTTTGTAGGATTTGTGGTCGGGAGTCATGTCACGCCGGCCCTCTCAAGGGGGATCGGTATTCACATGGATAAGACCGTGGTCGCAGCCGTTTTTGGATTGATCTTCCTAACTGGATCCTTCGCGCTACTCTATTCCTTTAACCGCTGGTGCAAAAAACGGGGCCTTTTTCTCCCGAAGATCATCCGCGTCCTGGCTTAAAACCGCCTCAGTAACACGTCGAATCCACCTAAGATCATGGCAATCCCCACAATAATGAGGAGGCTTCCGCTGATGATGTTAATGACGCGTAGATGACGCTTGATCCACCCGGAGGCCCCCAGGAAGGTATTGATGGCAAGACCCGCGAAAAAGAAGGGAAGGGCCAGGCCGAGGGAATAAAAGGCCAGGAGGATAATCCCTTTTGTCACACTTCCCGTGGAGCTCGCGTAAAGAAGGATCGTGGCGAGAATAGGCCCGATACAGGGCGTCCACCCTGCGGCAAAGGTAATTCCCGTCAGGAAGGAACCGATCAATCCCACCCGTTTCCTCTTCAACTGGAACTGTTTGTTCTTTTCCAGGAACTTGAACTGGATGATTCCCAGAAAATGGATGCCAAGAAGGATAATAATTACGCCACCCACCTTCAGGATGAGATACTGGTGTTTGAGAATGAGATTTCCCAGGGAAGTAGCCGAGGCCCCCATCAGGGTAAAAACGACGCTGAAACCGATGACAAAGGCAAGGGAATGGCGGAAAGTCGTCCATCGGATCCTGGCCGGAGACTCCGACCCCGTCAGCTCGCTGAAGGAAACACCCGTCATATAGGTGAGATACGAAGGAATCAGGGGTAAGACGCAAGGCGAAACAAAGGACAGGAGTCCCGCGGAAAAGGCGATGAAAATAGACATGGATTGGGCTGTTTCTGTCATGGTATATTTATCCCCCTTTTAAAATGTGATTATTATACAGGGAAAAAATCGTTTGTCCATCTTACCTATAACTTGATGTTCCTCCTGCGGGAAGAAGCAATTAAAGACACGAAGAAATAACCTGAAAAAAAACCCGTTTATTAGAAAACACCCCGTTATTTAACGGTATTGGCAAGCATCATGACCAACTGGGGAAAGAGTTCCAGGAGAAAAACGCAAATGATATAGGTCGGTAGAAAATACATGACCCCCTTGAACACGGTTGAAAGGGGAATCACATCCTTCGACATCCCGGCCACCACATAGGCATTGACACCTACCGGCGGGGTAATCGCCCCCATGGTCGTCACGATGGTGATCATCACACCAAACCAGATGGGGTCGTAATGGAGTTCCATGGCAAGGGGATAGAAAATGGGAATGGTAATGAGGAGAAATCCCAGGGCATCCATGATGGCCCCCCCGATAATGAACACGCCGATCATCAGCCAGAGGATGACGAAATTGGGGACAGGAAGGGTTGAGGCCCATTTGGCAATGGAATAAGGAAGGCGGGTTACGGCCAGGAATCGCCCAAAAACCACCGCGCCTGCCACAATGACCACGATGAAACAGGAGATACGGAGGGTATCCTTGACGGCGTTGACAAACCCCTCCCAGGTAATGGCGCGTCTCAGGATACTGATAAGAAGGGCAAAGAAGGCCCCCACGGCCCCCGCCTCGCTTGGTGTAAAGAATCCCACGTAGAGCCCACCCATGACCAGGCCGAAAAGGATGAGCATCTCGATGGATCCTTTCAGGGAGACAATCTTTTCGAGAAACGTGGTCTTGGGCCCCGCCGGTCCCCAGTCCTCGTGGCGGATGCAGAGAAGGTAAACGGTAAAGGCCATCAGAGTAGCCAGGATGATTCCCGGGATGACACTCCCAAAGAAAAGCTTGGCAACAGACTGCCCCGTATAAATCCCGTAAACGACCAAAACGATACTCGGCGGAATGACCACCCCAAGGGTCGAGCCCGCGGCAATGGACCCGGTTGTAAGGATAGGATTATACTTGTATTTCTGCATCTCCGGGAAGGCAACCGAGGTCATGGTGGCCGCCGTAGCAGTATTCGATCCGCTGATGGCCGCGAAACCGGCACACGCCATGACGGTAGCCACGGCAATCCCACCTCGTATCTGCCCAAGCCACTTGTAGGCAGTATTGTAGAGTTTGGCATTGACGTCCGAATAGAAACAGATCTCCCCCATGAGGATGAAAAGGGGAATGATGGTCAATCCATACGAAGAAAAGGTCGACCAGAAGTCGTTCCCGATGAGTCCCAGGGCAGCCTGGGGGGAAACGACGTAACTGACCCCCAGAAATCCAATCAGAGCCATGACAAACCCCACGGGGATCTGGAGCAGGAGCATGGATGCAAGGAGGATCACGATACCGATGATTCCGATGAGTTCAGGGCTCATAGGTTCTCCAGGGAAGAAGGGGGTTCTTTTTTGAAAAGGGTGATAAAATCGAGTATCAGGATAAAGGCGAGAAAGGCAAATCCAAGCGCCACCACGTAGACAAAGGGGAAAAAAATGATTCGAAGGGTTTCAGATCGCTCCCCCGTATGCCACACGTTGGTTCCCCAGAGCTCCGTTTGCCAGGCGGCAAGGGCGAAGAAGACAGCCGTGACAAGATAGCTGATCCCGTTGGTTATTTTCTTCCACCGCTTCGAATAGTGGCTGGTAATGATGTCCACCGCGATATGGCTTTTTCGTATCTGCGTATAGCCCAGGGCCAGGGCCGTCGTAACGGAACCCAAAAAACCGATCAATTCATAGGTCCCTTCGATGGGCTTCCATACCGTTCGAAACAAGACGTTGCCAAAGCCCAGGAACATCATCATGATCAGGGCAATTGCCGCGATGAAAACGAAAACGCGGTTCAAAATGAGTGATATTTTACGTAACGCATCCATGAGATATAGAGAAGGGGAGAAACCTTCAGGTTTCTCCCCGCGTCAAAAGTTTTAATTCCCTAAAGATTTTTCGAATTTCGCCTTCAGCGCATACAGGTCTTTGAGGAACTGTTCCCCCGGGAGCCCTGCCTTCTTGGTTTTCTTCAGGTAATTCTCGACCATGAAATGAACCTTTTTGTCGATCTCTTTGTATTCGGCGTCCGTAAGCTTGTAGACCTTGACATTATATTTCTTCTTGGCCCAGGCCAGGGCGTCCACAACATGCTGATCCTCATATTTCCCGGTCCAGATATACTGCTCGTAATAGAGGTCGTTCAGAACCTTCTTAACGTCCTCGGGGAGGGAATCCCATTTCTTCTTGTTCATGACCACGGCAAAAGAAGTCGTCGGTCCATTCGTAATAGTGACGTTCTGGCAAAGGGAGGCAAAATTGAAGTCCTTCATCACCTCGAGGGAAGAAATCAGTCCCTTGACCACCCCTTTCTGAAGGGATTCGGGAACACTCGACATGGGCATGGCCACCGGTGTGGCCCCAATGGCCCCTAAATATTTCCCGGAAATACCCGTTCCACGGATTTCCAGTTTTTGTAAATCCTTAAGGGATTTGATGGGAACCTTGGACATGATGTTCCCAGGGGCGCAACAGAACATGGTGAGAACCTTGACCTTGGCAAAGGACTTGGGACGATACTTTTTGTAGAGCTCAGCGGTTACGGCACTGGCAACCTTGGCGCTTTTGAATCCTACCGGAAGATCAACCGCCTCCATGAGGGGAAATCGGCCCGGCAAATAGGGAGGGCAAAAACATCCGATGTCTGCCACACCGGAGATAACGCCATCCAGCATATTCTTGGCACCCAGCAGTGTGCCACCCGGATAGGTGTTGACCTTGACTTTCCCATGGGTGCGTTTTTCAACCTCTTTCGCCCAACGCATCATCTGAACGCCCGGGAAGCTGCGTGCCGGGGCGAAAAAGGCGTAACTCAGTTTAATGGTCGCCGCCCTCGTAGTCGGCGCAATGCTGACCACCAGAAACAGGGAAAGCAGTAAAATGCCTGTTACCTTAAGAAGATATCCTTTTTTCATTTTTCTCCCTCCATTCAAAATTGCAGTTTCAGGCCTTTTTTATCGCGATTTCACCTCCTTTCTCTTTCGATTCTCTTTGAAATTTGCCTTAAGAAATCCAGAGTAAAAATTTTCAGATTCTTTCTTCACAAAACCTATGCTAAAACAGCATCTCATACTTGTCAAGACGAAACGACATCCCTTCAAATCCCCTGGATACAAATTCCAGAAGCCTCCCATTAGCACCGATATATTCTATGATATCGATATGATTACTTTATTGGACCCTCCCTGAAGAAGTCCCAAGGTGAAGACCCTTTTTATTGACACGGGAGAAAATATCCACTAACCTTACCAGACATCGTCGTAGATGAATCGAACGGAGAAAAAAAGAAAATGAAATCAGGAAAAGATAGACTGATACTTCTGGTGGCTGCCTTGGCCTGCCTCGCCATTTTGGCTGTTATCCCTTCTGTCGGGAGTTGCGCCGACGCTCCCTTCTCCTTTCTGAAAGATGTGAACCGCAAGTCCTACCCGAACGCCCATGCGGTTTTGAGCCATGAGGTGGAGGAGCTGCAGTTTAAGCGGGACGGGAGCCACGTGGACGTGGATGAGGTCTTCATGACAATCCTCGATGAAGACGGGAAACGTTCGGAAAAGGTCCAGTCCTTTTATCTCGATAAGGATTACTCCAAATTTCGCGTGGAGATTATGGAGATCATCAAGCCGAATGGGAAACGGATCCCGGTAGACCTGAAGTCGAATTCCCGGGAGGAAACACCCACTTCGGACACGGAGGCCAACATCTATGACCCGAACCGGAAGATCCTGAAGATTTTTCTCCCCGACTTGAAGATTGGGGATACCATTCATTATAAGGTCAAACGGGACACCTTCAAATCAACTATTCCTAATCATGTCTATGGAATGGTCCTGGGGCAGTATATCTTTCCCGTCAAATACTATTCCTTCACTATCAAGGGCCCTGCCGACCTAAAACTCTATACCCTCGTCAAGGACAAGGTGAAGGGCACGGTCACCTCCAAGACATGGGCAGAGGGAACCACGCAGGCCCGTCAGTGGATTTTCAGAGACGTCCCCCAGTTGACCCCGGAACCGTCCATGCCATCCTTCATGCGGGTGGTTATGCGGCTGCTCTATTCCACCCTTCCTTCATGGGAAGCGGCCTCCCGGTGGTACTACCAATTAACGGAGCCAAAACTGAAACCGACCCCGGCCATTACCGCAAAGGTGCACGAATTGACAAAAGGCCTCAATAATGATGACGCAAAAATCAAGGCGCTCTTTTACTTTGTCGCTCAGAAGATCCGATATATGGGTATTACGGCAGAGAAGAATCGCCCGGGGTTCGAACCCCACGAGGTGGGGCTGACCTTCAGCCGACGTTACGGGGTCTGCCGCGACAAGGCGGCGCTCCTCGTCAGCATGCTTCGTGTCGCGGGTTTCCGGGCCAACATGGTCCTGGTCAACGTGGGCGGCAAGCTGGATAAAGAAATTCCCGTCCCCTATTTCAACCACGCCGTCGTTGTCCTCAGGGATGAATCCGGGGGGCCCCTCCTTTACATGGACCCCACCTCGGAAACGAGTAAGCAGTTCTTCCCCGACTATGAACGGGACTCCTCCTGCCTCATTGCGGACAAGAAAGGGGAACCCTTACGCCTTACCCCTTCCCTTCCTCCGGACCGGAACCTCTATCAGCTCGTCATCCGGGATGTCTTCTCCACGAAACATCAACTGTATGGCAGGATAGACGCGACTTGCACGGGATTCGTCGACACGGTTTTCCGCTCTATCCTGATGCTCAAGGGACAGGAGGAACAGAGGGATTTCATCCGGCGAATGTTCCTCGGAAGATACCCGGGGATCGTCATCACGCGAATTTCCCTTTCCAACCCGGCGGATCGAAGTCACCCCTTCTCCTTCTCCCTCGATTTTCAGATCGACCGGCCCGCGGTCGTGGGGAAAGACGGCCTGATCTGTCTGCTGCCTTTGAGTGATATGCCGAGACCCGGGGTGCTGGATGCTTGGATCCTCGGAAAGGCGAACATGGTCAAGCGCCGATTTCCCTTGAGATTCGGTTATACCTACAAGACCCGTATCATCGAGGCCATCCATTTCACCCAGCCTCCCGAGGAGATTAGATTACCCGCCATCCCCAACATCGCGAACGACGTGGTTGACGCACGCACCTCTTTTACCCTGAAAAAAGGTGCTACCCTGGTCATCAATCGGGAATTTGCCCTGAAAAAACTCGAAGTAACCCCCCAACAATATCAGGATATCCTGCGGGTGCAACACGCCCGACGGCAGAGGGTAACCCTGCCCATCATTCTTAGGAGTGAAAAGTGAAGTCCAAGTCTCTTTATCACATGACGGCTCTGCTGTTTGCCGGGCTCTTATCCCTGGCCCTGGCAATACCTTCCGCACGTTGCCAGACCCAACCAACACAGGCCCCGAAGGCGGCAGCCTCGGCCGTTTACCACCTCATCGAAAAAACCTACACAGTCAAACCCGATGGGAGTTACACCCTGATTTCACACGTGGTTATTAAAATCCTCAATTACAAGGGGAAGAAAGATCATGCCGACTTCAGGTACCCCTTCAATAACGCCTTCCAGTCCGTTGATGTTCTCGAAGCGCGCACCCTTACCGCGGATGGGAGGACTATTCCGGCCACGAAAAAGGAGATTCACCTCATCAATGCCCCGGAGGATGCCCAGGCCACCCTCTATTCCCGTCAGAGAATCAAGGTCGTAAATTTTCCCTCCGTAGAACCGGGATCAACGGTGGAAATAAAGCTAAAGATCCAGTCCAAAAAGGGCTTCTGGGCCATGGAATGTTTTCGGCTCTACGATCCCATTGAGCGGAAGATCGTAAAAGTCACGCTTCCTTTGGGGACAAAACTGAATGTAAAACTCCCCCGTATCAAACTCGGAATCTCGAAAAAACAAGAGGCAAAAACAATCACCTATCAGTGGGAAGCCCGAAACGTACCCCGGCAGGTCCACGAACTGAATCTCCCTCCCATTGAAAACCGGGAGAGCTGTCTTTTCCTGAGCAGCCTTTCCTCCTGGAAGGATGCCGCGCGTTTCTTCACCTCCTGCCTGCCAGCCCCCGAATTTCCCGGCAACGGAGATTTCCTCAAAGGAAAGACACCGGACGAGCTCTATGTCGCGCTCATGAAGCAGTTCATCACCTACCCCATCGACTTTTTCCATACCGCCCTCTCTTTTCAGAGCCCCGCGGAAACCCTCAAAAAAAAGTATGGCTCCTCGATGGACCTGGCCATTCTGTTCTATAATCTCCTGAGAAAAAGGGGATTTTCTCCCTCCTACCTCATGGCAAACACGGAAAGGGTCTTGCTCACGCCTTTTAAGGCTATCCCTTTCCCCCCGCTTTTTGACGAGGTGATGGTGCGATGTAACGGAAAAGACTACGCCTTCTACGTTAAGGACCTTCCCCCCGGTTACACGGGGATGCAGGGAAAGCTGGTCCTGGACATGACAGAGGGGACCCTGACCCCGGCAAAAACCCTTTATCCCAATCGTTCTTCCTCTTCCCTGGTGCTCACCCCGACGGGATCCTTCGACCTGGAAGGAAAATTCACCATAAAAACGGAAGGCAAGCAGGCTGTGGGAATGAGAAGCTGGCTTAGGTACATGACGCGGGACGAGTGGCACATTGCCGCCCTGCAGATCCTTCATGGCATTGATCCCCTGGCCCGCTCCCTTGGGGAGATTGCACGCAAGGGCCTGAACATCTTGAAGGACCCGGTCATCCTTGAAGGGAAATTCAAGATTCCTGCCCAGTTTCCCGAGGACGGAGGATTCATGTATATCCATCTCTCCAAACCCGACCTCCCCGTCCAGCTGGAAACCCTGTCGGAAAGACGCCGGGGACCATTCATGATCGACCAGGCGCTGACGAAGGAGGTCCGCAAAAGAGTCATTCTCCCGGAGGGAATGCGGGTTCGCTACCTCCCGGAAGGGACATCCGGAACCTCGAAGGTGATGGATTGGAATCTGGAGGTGAAGACCGTCAAAGGGAACCTCATTTTTCACCGGGTTATTCATCTGAAGCGGGGAATTCTCTATCCCGGAACGAAGGAATACCACGATTTTCTCAGGACGGTCCGTTTCCTTTACGAGCCTTCCAGCTGTCTCGTAATCCTGGAGAAAAAATAAAAAAGCCCGGAGGTCAAAACGGCCTCCGGGCTCCCTTTTGTGACTTATAGGAAACAACCCTTTACGCAATCTCCACAAGCTGGATATCGAAAGTCAGCTCTCTGCCAGCCAGGGGATGGTTGGCATCCAGGGTCACGGTCGTATCCGTGATCTCGGTAACGGTAACGTTAATGGGCTGCCCATTTGGTTGTGTCAGTTGAAGTTGCAACCCAAGCTCGGGCTGAATATTTGGAGGGAACTGTTCCTTCGGAACATCCAGGGCAAGCTCTTCATGGTAAGGCCCATAGGCCTGCTCGGCCGGGATGGTCACGGTCTTGCTTTCATTGATCTCCATACCTACGACGCCATCCTCGAATCCCTGGATGACCTGCTTTTCGCCGAGGGTAAACTCTAAGGGTTCCCTGCCATTGGATGTATCGAATTCCGTTCCATCTTCAAGTTTTCCTGTGTAGTGTACCTT
>CAZPTH010000041.1:0-14054 GCA_964589315.1 uncultured Thermodesulfobacteriota bacterium | reverse complement strand
TTGTTGAGGGAATGAAGGCTGGAAGCGGTTTTTTTATTCCCATCCTGGCTGAAATCCATTCCCCTTGAAGTTACCACCATTTTGGGATAGAGAAGAACCATGCGAATCGGAATTATCGGATTACCCTTGAGCGGGAAGACAACGTTATTCGAGGCCCTGACAGGGACCGCGCCCGAGGAACACAAGGCCGGGCGGCAGGGACCTGACATCAAGGTTGTCAAGGTGATGGATGATCGGGTCACGCGGCTGGCCGAGATGTACCAGCCTAAAAAGGTGACCTACGCGGAAATGGAATACCTCGATTTCGCCGGTATCGTCAAGGATGGCGAAAAGGGGGAGATGGACGGGTCTTTCCTGAAATCCATCGGCAAGATCGATGCGTTTGTGCACGTGGTCCGGGCCTTTCCCGACAGTGTCTTTCCTCATCCGCTGGGCAAGGTGGACCCCTTACGCGACGTGGAACGGTTTCACACCGATTTGATTCTGTCCGACCTCGCCATCGTCGAGAAGCGCCTGGAGCGTCTCCAGAAGGATTTAAAACGCGGGCTTCCCGTCAAAGAGGAACTCGCCCTGCTTGAGCGATGCCGGGACGCCCTGGAAGCAGAGACCTTCCTGAATCAGCTCGATTTTGGTGCCTCGGATCGGCAGCGCCTGAAGGGTTTCGACTTTCTGACGATGCGTCCCATGATCGTGGCCTTGAATGTCCATGAAAACCAGTTGGGAACCCCTGAGGTCGAAGAGCTGGGCAAGGCGATCGAAGAGGCTTATCCGTTTCTGAATGAAAGCCTGTTTGTCGTGGCGGCGAAGATAGAGATGGAGATCGCCCAGCTTTCACAGGAAGATGCCGCCGTGTTCCTGGAAGACCTGGGAATCGAGGAAAGCGCCATGGACCGGTTGATTCACTTATGCTATCGGAAGCTGGGACGGATTTCCTTCTTCACCGTGGGTAAGGACGAGGTCAAGGCCTGGACGATTCCTGAGGGACTCCCCGCGGCCAAGGCGGCAGGGGTCATCCATTCAGATTTCGAAAGGGGATTCATCAAGGCCGAAGTCATATCCTTTGAAGACCTCATGCGTATGGGGGGCATTCCCGAGGCCCGCCAGAAGGGACTGCTCCGCCTCGAGGGGAAAGAGTATCCCGTGCGTGACGGGGATGTTATAACCTTTCGCTTTAATGTGTAAACACGGCCATGGCGTTTAATGAAATTCCCATGAAGGGGGGAAAGCTGTCCTTACGTCCCGCCCACTATCTCCTGTTGGGATTCGCGGGCGCCATCCTGATGGGGGCCATTCTCCTTTGGTTACCCGTCAGCACGAACGGCGCGCCTATTTCCTTCGTGGACGCATTGTTTACGTCCACGTCCGCGGTTTGCGTCACCGGATTGATTGTCGTCGATACGGGGACGAAATTCACACTTTTCGGGCAACTCGTGATTCTCACCCTTATTCAGATGGGTGGGCTCGGAATTATGACCTTTTCCGTCTTCTTCATGATCCTGCTGGGGAAGCGGATTTCCTTCAAGGGGAGGGTCGCCATTCACGACAGCTTCAGCCATTCTCCCTTCAAGGATTTCTCCGGGATGCTACGGGCCATCTTTGTTATCGCGTTTGGGATAGAGGCGCTGGGCGCCATCGGACTCACACTCTGTTTTGCCCGTGATTTCCCCTTGAGGCAGGCCATCTACTCGGCTGTCTTCCATTCCATTTCAGCCTTTTGTAACGCGGGGTTTTCCCTTTTTCCCGACAGCCTGGTCCGTTACCAGAATTCCATTCCTGTAAACGTGATTTTCATGCTGCTGATCGTCTTCGGGGGACTGGGATTTCTCGTTCTCATCGACCTCCCCGCCCTTTTTGACAAGCATCGAAAGGTGTCGTTGCACACAAAGATCGTCCTGATAACGACAGGGGGGCTGATTTTTTTTGGGGCCGTTTTCATCTTTGTGACGGAGTACGCGGACCAGTTGGCAGCGCTTCCCATGAGGGGAAAGATCCTCGCCTCCTTTTTCCAGTCGATTACGCCAAGAACGGCAGGGTTCAACACGATCAGCTACGCCAGACTCACCAATGCCACGCTCTTCTTCACCCTTTTCCTGATGTTCGTGGGGGCGTCTCCCGGGTCCTGCGGCGGTGGTATCAAGACGAGTACCTTCAGCATCCTGCTGATTCTCGTCTGGCGCCGTATCCATGGACACCGCAGGGTCTCCGTCCTCCAGAGGACCCTTCCTCAGGAGGTGACCGACCGCGTCATTGTCATCACGTTTCTCGCCTTTGTGACCGTGTTCTTCGCGACCATGATCCTGCTGGTATCAGAGGGATGGGGCGTGCCGACGGGAAGGGAAAGGCTTCATCTCATCAATATCCTGTTTGAGGTGGTCTCCGCTTTCGGGACGGTAGGGTTATCAACGGGCATCACGGCGTCCTTGTCGGCCTTTGCGAAGGTCGTCCTCGTGGCGGTCATGTACGTGGGACGGGTGGGGCCCGCCACGGTGGCCTTTTCCATGCGTCCTCAGGAGGAAGAGCACTTCCAGTATGCGGAAGAACACGCCATGGTAGGTTAGGTGTTGTCTAAAGGGATTCCAGCGCCAGGCGCGAGACCGCATTGAGGGAAAAGGGGTCCCGCTGTCCCCTGCGAAGCCGAATGAAGCCCGCGTAGGCGATCATGGCGGCATTGTCCGTGCAGAATTCCCGACCGGGAATAAGGACACGAATCCCGGTCTTTTCCGACCTCTTCTCCAGGACCTCGCGAAGCCGGCTGTTGGCGGCGACGCCTCCCGTGACCACCAGTTCCCTGAGCCCCGTTTCTTCGAGGGCAAAGAAGGCCTTTCGAACCAGGGCCTGCACCACGGCCTCCTGGAAAGAGGCGGCCAGGTCCCTGACCAGTTCCGGGGGAAGGGGGTGACCCCTCTTCGCATCGGCCTGCAGGTCCCTCAGGGTATAGACAAGAGAGGTCTTGAGACCGCTGAAGCTGAAATTCAGGTTATCCCGCTGGGGAAACCCGATGGGGAAATCGAAGGCCCTGCGGTTTCCCCCCTCTTTCGTGAGCCTGTCGATGGCGACGCCCCCGGGATAGGGGAGTCCCAGGAGTTTCCCCGCCTTATCCAGTGCCTCGCCCGCGGCGTCATCCACGGTTTTGCCCAGCAGTTCGTAGTGGCCGTAATCGGTAACCTTGTAAAGGCTGGTATGTCCCCCCGAGACGATCATGCCGAGGAAGGGGAACCTGGGATGGGTCTCTTCGGGGCCGAGAAACGGGGACAGGAGGTGTCCCTCGAGGTGATGAACCCCCACGAAAGGTTTGTTCAGAGCCCAGGCCATGGCCTTGGCGAAGCAGAGGCCCACGAGCAGGGCGCCCACCAGCCCGGGGGCAAAGGTGGCAACGATTCCATCGAGGTCCTCCCCGGTGATTCCGGCCTGTTTCAAGGCCTCTTCGGTGATGGGGACGATGGCCTCGATATGCTTGCGGGCGGCCAGCTCAGGGATGACCCCGCCGAAGGGGGCGTGTTCGGCAATCTGGGACCGCACGATACTGGACAGGATGCCCTTCCCCTCGCTGTAAACCGCCGCGGCGGTTTCGTCACAGGACGACTCGATTCCCAGGACAATCATGTGGTCTCCATCAGTAGACCATCCAGGGATGGGGGAGAAAGATTTCCTGATAAAGCTGGAGGGCGTACTGGTCCGTCATACCCGCGATGAAGTCGCAGACACACCGTTCATAAGGCTCATCGGCGGGGCAGGCTCTTCGTTCCCCCGAAAGGCGCGATTTGTCTTCCGCGAAATAGGCGAACAGTTCCTTCAGGATCTTGGAGGATTTCCTGAAATCGGAGATGACCTGGGGGCTTTTGTAAACCTTTTCATAGAGGAAGGCCCGCAGGGAGAGGGCAAGCCTCTCCACGGGGGGAGAAAACTGAATCGTCGTAAGGGGATCCTGTGCCAGGCAGGTTTGTATGATGTCGACCACGAGGGTATTGATGCGGCTGGAATGGGTATCCCCGAGCCCGCGGAGAATCTCTTCCGGGACGTCTTTCATGCCGATGATCCCGCTGCGTAACGCGTCGTCCAGGTCGTGGTTGATGTAGGCGACCACGTCGGCGATGCGAACGGCCTGGCCCTCGAGGGTCGCCGGAACCTGATCTTTATTGGAGGGAATGATATCACCGAGCCCCTTGGAGTGTTTCAGGATGCCGTCCCGAACCTCAAAGGTGAGATTCAGTCCCTTCCCGTCCCGCTCCAGGATGTCCACCACGCGGAGGCTCTGCTCGTAATGGCGAAAGCCACCCGGCATGATGTCATTCAGGACGCTCTCGCCCGCGTGGCCAAAGGGGGTATGCCCCAGGTCGTGACCCAGGGCGATGGCCTCGGTCAGGTCTTCGTTGAGCCCCAGGGCCTTCGAGATGGTACGGGCGATCTGGGAAACCTCGAGGGTATGGGTCAGGCGGGTTCGATAGTGATCCCCCGCGGGGGAGAGAAAGACCTGGGTCTTGTGTTTCAGGCGACGGAACGATTTGCTGTGGATGATGCGATCCCGATCGTGCTGAAAGGCGGGACGGGTCGGGTCTTCCGCCTCCGGGTGGAGCCTTCCCCGGGACTGGCTGCTCAACGTCGCGTAGGGGGACAGGATCTTCCTTTCCTTTTCCTCCAGGATTTCACGTATGGACTTCATCGCTTTCTAAAGTTTTTTCCGCTGAAGGGCTTCCAGGTCTTCGTTGGCCCCCATCACGACCAGCATGTCACTGTCCTTGATGACGAAGTCGGCGCCGGGGACCATGACCATCTTTTCCGGAACGAACTCCTTGATGGCGATGACCTGAACCCGGTATTTTTTTCGCAGATCGATCTCTGCCAGGGTCTTTCCGATGAATTCCTTCGGGGCGGCAATCTCCATGATGCTGTACTCAGGCGCCATGGGGAGAAACTCCATGACATTCCGGGAGGTGAGGCTGTTGGCAACCTTGATGGCCATCTCCCGCTCGGCAAAAATCACGTCCGTGGCCCCAATCTTTTCCAGGATCTTGGCGTGGTCGTTGCTCATGGCCTTGACGACGATATGGCCAATTCCCATCTCTTTGAGAAAGAGGGTGGCCAGGATGCTGGCCTCCATGGGGTTCCCGATGGCCACGATGGCCACATCCACCTCCGGCACGCCGAGGCTGATCAAGGCGTCCTTATCCGTGGCGTTGGCCACCACGGCCTGTGAACAGAAGTCCTTGATTTCCTGGACGACTTCCCGCTTTGAATCGATGGCAATCACGTCGTGTCCCTTTTCGAAGAGGGTCTTGACGAGGTAGAATCCGAATCTTCCCAGCCCTATAACTGCAAACCGCCGCATTGGGGTCTCCTTTCTGTTTTCGTTGACATCTCCACCGCCAGCGTTTAAGATGTCCTAAAGTTTATAATTCCTGGAAGGAACGATGTCAAATAATATTCTCGTGACCGGTGGCGCGGGGTATATTGGCGCCATTACCGCGTGGGAGCTTATCCGCGCCGGCTATTCCGTGGTGGTCCTGGATAATTTATCGAAGGGTCACAGGGCGGCGCTTCCGCGAGAGGCGACCTTTATCGAGGGAGATATCGGAGATGCGCTCCTGGTCGAAGAGGTTATAAATGTCAATAATGTGGATCGGGTCATCCACTTCGCGGCCTTCTCCCTGGTAGGGGAATCGGTGGAGCAACCCTGGCATTATTTTGGAAACAACCTCATTAAGGGGATACGTCTGATCGAGGTCTGCGTGTTGAACGGGGTGAAGCATTTCGTGCTTTCATCCACGGCGGCGGTTTACGGGGATCCCGTTCAGGTGCCGATTCCGGAAACGCATCCCCTGACCCCCAAAAATCCCTACGGCTTCTCGAAGCTGGGCCTGGAAAATGTGCTGGAGAGCTACCGGCAGACACACGGACTCAACGTGGCGTTTTTGAGATACTTCAACGCGGCGGGGGCGGATGCAGGCGGAGATGTCGGGGAGGATCACGACCCGGAGACCCACCTGATCCCCATCATCTTCGAGGCTGCCCTGGGAAAGCGGGAGAAGGTTTACGTGTTCGGGGGGGATTACGACACCCCGGACGGGACGGCGATTCGGGACTACATTCACGTCACAGACCTGGCGCGGGCCCATATTGCGGTTCTGGAAGGGATGGACCAGGGACTCCCGCACAGGGCCTACAACCTGGGGATTGGCAGGGGATACTCCGTCCTCGAGGTCATAAAGGCCGCCCGGGAGGTTTGCGGCCAGGAGATTCCCTATGAAATCACGGAAAGGCGCGCGGGAGACCCGCCCATTCTCGTGGCGGACAACCGGCGGTTTATGAGGGATTTCGATTGGCGGCCTGAGTATGGTGACCTTTCCGGTATTCTCCAGACCGCGTGGCGTTGGCACAAAACACACCCTGACGGGTATGAGGCATAGGGCATGATTCCCTTTGACAAGTTTCGGGATGAATGTGGCATCTTCGGGGTGTTTGGGCATCCCGAAGCAGCGAATTTGACCTATCTCGGCCTCTACGCCCTCCAGCACCGGGGGCAGGAAAGCGCCGGCATCGTTTCTTCCGATGGGCATCGGCTCCACGTTCACAAGGCCATGGGGCTGGTGTCGGATATCTTTACGGAGAACGTCCTGAAAACCCTGCCGGGATCCCTGGCCATTGGCCATGTTCGCTATTCTACCACGGGATCGAGCCAGCTCATCAATGCCCAGCCCTTTGTCGTTTCCGGGGGAATCGGGAATATCGCCATTGCCCACAACGGGAACCTGACCAACGCCATGGAGATAAGGGATGAGCTCGAGTCCTACGGGTCGATCTTCCAGTCGACCATGGACACGGAGGTCATCATTCACCTGATGGCGGTGTCCCGGGAAAAGACCTTCCTGAAGCGCCTGATCGATGCCCTCATGAGGGTCAAGGGGGCCTACAGCCTTCTCCTGATGAAGGAGGATGCCATGATCGCCCTGCGCGATCCCCGCGGATTTCGGCCCCTCTCGCTGGGGAGCCTGGACGGTGCCACGGTCGTGGCCTCTGAATCGTGCGCCTTCGACCTCATCGGGGCACGTTTCGAACGGGAAATCGAACCGGGGGAGATCGTCTACGTGGACAGGGAAGGGGTCAGCTCCTTCAAGCCATTTGCGCCGGTCCAGCAGAGCCCATGCGTTTTTGAATACATCTATTTCGCCCGGCCGGACAGCATTATCTTTGGGAAAAACGTCTACGAGATACGCAAGGGCCTGGGGTGTCAACTGGCCCGGGAGTTTCCAAAAGCGGCGGATATCGTCATCCCCGTCCCGGACTCCGGAATGCCGGCGGCCATCGGGTACGCCCAGGAGGCGGGAATCCCCCTGGAGCTGGGCCTGATCCGGAACCACTACGTGGGCCGGACCTTCATCGAACCGAAACAGACGATCCGGCACTTCGGTGTCAAGATAAAACTGAACCCGGTTCGGGATATCCTCAGGGGAAAACGGGTCGTGGTCATCGATGATTCCATCGTCCGCGCCACCACGGGGCGGAAGATTATCAAGATGATCCGGAGTGGCGGGGCGACCGAGATTCATTTCCTCATCAGTTCGCCTCCAACCCGATATCCCTGCTTTTACGGGATCGATACCCCGACCAAGAGTGAACTCATCGCCAATTCCCATTCCCTGGAGGAAATCAAAAAGTACATCACGTGCGATTCCCTGGGATACCTGAGCATGGAGGGGCTGCGAAAGGTGGTGGATGGGGAGAGGATTCCCTACTGTTACGCCTGCTTTGACGGCCGGTATCCCGTTGAATTTCCTGTTCAGATTCCTGAGCCACAAATGCCCCTCTTTTACAATATCTCATGATGGAGACACGCGAAAAACAGCTCCTCGACCTGCTTTTTGAACGTTCTTACGAAGAGCGGGACGTGATCCTGACTTCCGGGAAACGGAGTAAATACTATATCGACGGTAAGCAGACGACCCTCCATCCCAAAGGGGCTACCCTGGTGGGGGAACTCTTCTACGAACGGATTCGGGCGTCGGGCGTTCGCGTGGATGCCGTGGGAGGTCCCACGCTGGGGGCGGATCCCATCGTAACGGCCATTACCATAGCCAGTTATCTTCGCAGGGATCCGATTCCTGGATTCATCATCCGAAAAGAGCCGAAAAAGCATGGAACGATGCAGTGGATCGAGGGGGTCAAGTCCCTCTTCCCCGGGGCCTCCGTCGTCCTGGTCGAGGATGTGATGACCACGGGCGGATCCCTCCTCAAGGCCGTTCGGGTGGTCCGTGAGCTCGGATACCGTGTGAGCCTTGCCGGGGTTCTGGTCGATCGCCTGGAGGGCGGGCGCGAGGCCCTGGAGGCCGAATCGGTTCCCTTTTTCTCCCTGTTTACGATTGAGGACCTGAAAAACCGGGGTATGGACGCGTAAGGGAAGAACCGAAACCTAAACGACCTACCCTGACATTTTATAGATAATAAAATTACTTTAATTACAAGAGGTTGTATCTAAACTTTGCGAATGATACCGTATTGCCCCAAACCAGGAAATTCTTGACAGGGATGGGGGCATGTGATACGCATTCGCAATCGGAAGTTTAGCCCATGAAAGGAAGGAGGGATGATTAAACCATGGGATAAGGGGAGATCATGCCTGGCTTTGCAGGAAACTGTGGCATGGGTTTCCCGGAAACAATCAAAAAGGAGGGAGAGTATGAAAAGATTGAGTTTGGGACGCTGTCTGTTTGTGGGGATTATTGCATTTATGTTTATCGTGGCGGGAGCCATGGTCCGGCCAACGTATGCGGCCGGCAAGAAGATCAAGGTCGCCGCCGTGTTCGAGACCCCCATCGAGGAGCCGTGGGTCAACCAGATTCACGTGGCGCTGCTGAAGGCCAAGAAGGAGCTGGGCATCGAATACACCTGGTCCGAGAGCGTCAAGTCGGCGGACTTCGCCCGTGTCATGCGCGAATACGCGGAAAAGGGATATCAACTGATTATGGGGGACGCCTTCGGGGCGGAGCGTATCGCGCGCCGCGTCGCAAAGGATTATCCGAAAATCGCCTTTGTCTTTGGCTCCGGAATCGGGCCCGCCGACCCGAACTTTGGCGTCTTTGATAACTGGATCCAGGAGCCTGCCTATCTTTCCGGTATGATCGCGGGGATGATGACCAAGACGAACAAGATCGGGGTGGTCGCCGGGATGGCCATTCCGGAGATCAACCGCCTGGTCAACGCCTTCAAGGCGGGGGCGAAAGACGTCAACAAGAAGGTCAAGTGCAAGGTCTCCTTCATCGGCTCCTTTTTCGACCCGCCCAAGGCGAAAGAGGCGGCGCTGGCCCAGATCGAGGACGGGGTCGACGTCATTTACGCGGAACGTTTCGGGGTAATCGAGGCGGCCAAGGAGAAACATATCCTTGCCATTTCCAATATGTCCGATCAGTCCAAGCTGGCGCCGGATACCGTCATCACGGGACCCGTGTGGGATATGTGGCCCACGGTGAAGTATGTGGTCGGGCTGGTGAAGGCGGGTGTCTTTACCGCTCAGGATTTTGGCTCCTTTTCCTACATGTCCAAGGGTGGATGTTACCTGGCCCCGTATCACAAGTGGGAGAAAAAGCTTCCCGCGAAGGTTAAGCAGGCGGTGGAAAAACGGAAACAGGAGATTCTGGCCGGGACCTTTCGGGTCGATATCGACGAGTCAACACCAAAATCTGATTATTAACCCTCTTTTCAAGGCTGTGCGGGGGATGGATTCCCCGCACAGCTTTTTTCGTAACGTAGCGAGGAAGAATAGATGCCGGTTCCTTTGTTGGAAATGAAGGGAATCTCTAAGGTTTTCGGCTCGGTCAAGGCCAATGACAATGTCAATCTGACCCTCTATCCGGGGGATATCCTGGGGCTTCTTGGCGAGAACGGCGCGGGTAAAACCACGTTGATGAACGTCCTCTTCGGTGTCTACACCCCGGATGCCGGCGTTATTCGTATCAATGGGAAGCAGGTGAGGATCCGCAGTTCCGCGGATGCCCTGAACCACGGTATCGGGATGGTTCACCAGCATTTCCACCTCGTCCCCTGTCATACCGTAATCGAGAACCTGATGGTAGGGCAAAAGGGCAGAAATGGGCGGTTGGACAGGAAGACGGTTCTTGACGCCATGGCAAAGATCCGGGACCGTTTCGGACTGGCGCTCGATCCCGATGTGCTGGTGGGGGACCTCACGATCGGGGAGCAGCAGCGCCTGGAAATTCTCAAGGCCCTGGTGCGGGGAGCCAAGGTTCTGATCCTGGACGAACCGACCTCAACCCTCACCCCCCAGGAGACGGAGGGGCTCTTCGACGCCCTGCGGGCCATGTCGGCGGACGGAATGGGGGTTATTTTCATTTCCCATAAACTTCACGAAATTCAGGCCATCACCAACAAGGTGGTGATCCTCCGTCGGGGAGAGGTGACGGCGACGCTGGATGACACGGGAAACGTCAGCCGGCATCAACTGGCGGAACTGATGTGCGGACACGAAATCGTGCCGCCGGTGAAAGAGCCGGTGACTCCCGGAGCGCCCTTACTGGTCTTTCAAAACGTCTCGACGGGAGGGGTGGCGCGCTCCCGGCTGAAGGATGTCTCCTTCGAGGCCCGGGCGGGAGAGATCCTCGGGATTGCCGGGGTGTCGGGGAACGGCCAGCGGGAACTGGCGGAGATCATTTCGGGGATGCTGCTTCCTGAATCAGGGAGCGTCGAGATTAACGGTCGTGTGGTAAAAACCACGTCTCCTCGATATGTTCAGGATCTGGGTGTGGCGCGCATCCCGGAGGACCGCATGGAAATCGGCCTGATCACGGCCCTTCCCCTGAAAGACAACATGGTCCTGCCGCGAATCCACGATTCCCGTTTCAGCCGGAGGGGGATTCTCAAGCCCAGGGCCATCTATGATTTTGTCCGCCGGCAGGTGGAGATCTTCGATATCCGCACGCCTGGCCCCGATGTGCGTACGGGGACCCTGTCCGGGGGGAATCTCCAGAAGGCCCTCCTGGCGAGGGAGCTGGCCTGGGATCCGGCCGTTCTCCTGGCGGACCAGCCGACCCGGGGACTGGATGTCTCCGCGGCCCAATTCGTGCACCAGAAATTTCTGGAGTTGCGAAAAAAGGGGCGTGCGGTGATTCTCATCAGCGAGGACCTGGAGGAGCTCTTTACCCTGTCCGACCGGATCGCCGTCATGTTCGAAGGGAGGATTAACGGTATTATGCCTATCAGCGAGGCCACGGTCCAGAAAATCGGGCTGCTCATGGCCGGTGTGGAGGAGAAGGCGGCATGATCAGTGTAAGGCTGGAACCCCGGGAACATACGCCGGTCTGGCTGAATGTGGTGCTTCCCCTCGCGGCGGTCCTGGCGACCCTCGTCATCTGCAGTGGGCTGATCAAGCTGGCGGGGGCGTCGGTCTTTTCCGCCTATTTCATCATGTTCAAGAGCGCCCTGAGCAGTAAATTCAACTTCGTGGAAACACTGGTGAAGGCCACGCCCCTGGTGCTGACGGGCCTCGCCGTCGTCGTGGCCTTTCGCGCCAAGTTCTGGAATATCGGCGCGGAGGGACAGCTCCTGGCCGGCGCCATGGCGGCGGCGTTTGTCGGGGCCCTGAAGGGGGTTCCCGGATGGAGCCTCATCCCCCTGATGATCATCGGGGGAGCCATTGCGGGGGCGATCTGGGCCGCCATTCCCGCCCTTTTGAAGACCCGTTACAAGGTGGACGACGTGGTGACGACCCTGTTGCTCAACTTCGTCATCGACTACGGCATGATGGCTTTGCTGAACGGTCCCTGGAAAGACCCCTTGAGCGGCTACCCCGATTCTCCGGATATCCTGGCGGCGGCGGAGTTTCCTATCCTGCTGAAGCATACGCGCCTGCACCTGGGCGTCCTCGTGGCGGCGGTGGCCACGGTGCTTATCTGGTTTGTCATACGCCGGACGACGCTGGGGTTTTCCATCACGGCGGTGGGAGAGAACACCAAGGCCTCCCGTTTCGCGGGGATGAACGTGTCAAAAATCATCTTCCTGGCGGCGGCCATCTCGGGGGCCCTCGCGGGACTGGCCGGTGTGGGCGAAGTGGGGGGGCTCCATTTTCAGGTCATGGAAGGGATTTCACCGGGATACGGCTATACGGGGATCGTAATCGCCATGCTGGCGCGTCTCAATCCCCTCGGGGTGATTCCCGCTGCCTTCTTTTTTGCCGTCATCATCACGGGGGCGGAGGCCATGTCGCGCGCCACCGGGGTGCCGGTCTTCCTGGCGGATGTGATCCAGGGCACCGCCCTGGTGACCATGCTGATCGCCCTCCTTTTCAACCAGTATCGATTGCGTTTCAAAAAGGTGCCCCATGCATGAGATCCTGACCCAGATCTTCCAGATAGGGTTTTTCGCGGCGCTCATCCGTATCGCGACGCCCCTGATCTTCGGGACGATCGGGGAGCTCTTCACGGAGCGCGCCGGGGTGCTCAACCTGGGCATCGAGGGGATCATGATGCTGACGGCCATGACGGGATTCTCCACCACCTATTTCACGCACAGCCTGTGGCTCGGGGTCCTGGTCGCCATGGTCACGGGTATCCTGGCGGGGGTGCTCATGGCCTTTCTCACGGTCACCCTGGGATTGAGCCAGCACGTTTCCGGGATCGGCATCACCCTTCTTTGCTCCGGCCTGTCCTTCTTCTTTTACCGTCTCATCTTTGGGCAGCCCTCGTCCCTGCCGAAGATCAAGCCCTTTGAGACGGTATCCATTCCCTACCTGTCGAAGATTCCCGTGATCGGCCCCGTTCTGTTTGACCAGTTCGCGCTGGTTTATATTGCCCTGATCATCGTGCCGGTCGCCGCGTGGATCCTCTACAAGACACCCTGGGGATTGAACCTCCGGACGGTGGGCGAGAATCCCCAGGCGGCCTATTCCGCCGGCGTGAGCGTCACGAGCTACCGGTACCAGGGGCTCATCATCGCGTGCGCCCTGGCGGGACTTGCGGGGGCCTTTCTCTCCATGGCGCAGTATAACGCCTATACCTTCGGGGTCATCTCGGGCCGCGGGTGGGTCTGTATCGCCCTGATCGTCTTCGGCCAGTGGGATCCCTATAAGAGCGCGGCGGGTGCCTTTCTCTTCGCCTTCATCGATGCCCTGCAACTGCGCCTCCAGGCCAGCGGCGTGATCCACGTGCCCTACCAGGTCTTTCTCATGATGCCCTTCGTGCTGACGATTGTCGGCATGGCCCTTGTTTCGCGCAACGCGCGTGTCCCCGCGGCCCTTCTTAAACCCTTCCGGAAGGAGGAACGCTGATGCTCGATCTTCTCATCAAGGGAGTCAATCTCCCCGATGGTCGAAAGGGGATGGACATCGCCATCCGGGAGGGGCGGATCGTCGAAGTGGCGCCACGCATCGGGGCAGAGGCCTCGCAGGTAATCGACGCGGCGGGCTGTCTCGCGTCTCCCCCCTTCGTGGACAGCCATTTCCACATGGACGCCACCCTGACCTACGGGCAGCCAAGGGTCAACGAGAGTGGAACCCTGCTGGAGGGGATCGCCCTGTGGGGGGAGCTCAAACCGCACCTGACGGTGGAGAGTATCAAGGCGCGGGCGCGGAAGCTCTGCCAGTGGGCCATCGCCAAGGGGACCCTGGCGATCCGGAGCCACGTGGATATCAGCGACGGCCGCCTCCTTGCCGTCCAGGCCCTCCTGGAGATCCGGGAAGAGTTCAAAAGATACATCGACCTCCAGCTGGTGGCCTTTCCACAGGACGGATACCTGCGGTATCCAAAGAGCCCGGAAAATCTCAGACGGGCCCTGGACATGGGGGTGGACGTGGTGGGAGGCATTCCCCATTTCGAACGGACCATGGAGGAGGGGGCCCGCTCCGTCGAGCTGTTGTGCGAGCTGGCGGCAGAGAGGGGATTGCGCGTCGATATGCACTGCGACGAGAGCGATGACCCCCTGTCGCGCCACGTGGAGACCCTCGCCTATCACACGAAACGCCTCGGGATGGAGGGGCGGGTGACGGGGTCCCACCTCACGTCCATGCACTCCATGGACAACTATTACGTGAGCAAGCTGATCCCCCTGATGAA
>CAZPTH010000040.1:0-14065 GCA_964589315.1 uncultured Thermodesulfobacteriota bacterium | reverse complement strand
AATAGTGTATACTACCTTGATGTACTTTAGCAACTTAGTGAAATTCATCTGCAATAGTCAAGAATAAACTACCCCGCCGCAAGCGGCGGGGAATACAACCCAAAGTAATTCAATCCAAATTGCCGCCAACCCCTTCCAGTTTTCACTCCCTCAACAATTCATCCATGTTCACGGTGTCGATCTGGTCGGGGTTCAGGAATTTTTCCGCGTAGTCTTTGTAAACGCCTGACTGGAGAAAGAGGGCGAACAGGTTCGCGTCAAGATGGTTATCCCTGACCATCAGGCGCATGATCCTCAACGCCTCTGACAAGGTTTTAACCTTCATGTACGGCCGGTCGGAGGCGGTCAGGGCCTCGAAGACATCGGCAATGGCCATGATCCTGGCGGGGATAGAAAGCTCATCTCCCGTCAATCTCCTCGGGTAACCGGATCCATCCAGGGTCTCATGATGCGTGCCCGCATAGTCGGGGATCTTTTTCAGCCCCGCCGGATAGGGAAGGCGTTCCAGCATCTCTATCGTCATGATGACATGTTCCCGGATTTTGAAGATATCCTCCGGGGTCAGGGTCCCCTTTTCGATGGAAAGGTTGTAGATCTCCCCGAAATTATAGAGCCTCTCCGGAACGGAAAGCCTGAACCCTTTCTCCCTGTATTTCGTCTCGTCGAAGTCGGTTCTGGGAACGAGATGTTCGGGACGGTCCGCCAGGAGAGGCTCTTCGACAGGCAGCGGGGGTTCCGTGACATCCCCGAATCGCCTCTTCTCTATCTCGGAAATCCCCAGGCGGTTACTGAAATGACGCACCCAGGTCCTCCGCGCGATCCGTCGCAAACGTTCCTTCCCGGCCTCATCCATGAACTCGCCCCCGATGTTGCACTGGGCGACGAAGGCAAAATCATCCCGGAGTTTCTCCTGCTCCCTTTCCCTCCATTCCTCCAGTACCTTTCTGTCTTCCCCCTCGAGCAACCGCTCATAAAAGGCGATATCGATATCCCTCCAGATCACCTCGAAGCGGGTCCGGATTTCGTGGATGCGGTTGTAAATCGTCTCGAGCTTGGTCGCCTTGTCCACGACGAACTCCGGCGTCGTTATCTTTCCGCAATCGTGGAGCCACGCCCCCATTTCAAAGGCCTTCCAGTCATCTTCATTTTCGAGCCGGAAAGCGGCAAACGGCTCCTCCTCCGAGGCATCGGCCGCCTTGGCCAGCTCCAGGGCGAGAACGGGAACCCGCTTGCAATGTCCCCCCGTGTAAGGAGACTTGGCATCAATCGCGTCGGCAATGAGCCTGATAAAGGAGTCTATCATGTTCTCCAGGGACTTCTCGTATTCCTGGATGCTTTGGGACATGGACACCAGGGAATCGGAAAGCTCAATCAGCTCAATGATATTGGTTTGAACGGGACCGACCTCGCTGAAACGGCGGGCCTTCACCTTCTCATTCTCCTTCATCAGGGCCCGGATGGGCCGCACGATCCTCGTCGTGGTATGCAGGATGAAGGGAATGCTCAGGATTAAGACCAGCAAACCCGCGGCGAAAGCGAGGTAAAGGTTCCTGAGGTAGGGCCGCAGCATGACGGCGGTATCGACGCTGAATCCCAGGTGTACCCCTTTTCCCGCCAGGGGTTTGAACATGACAAACTTCCGTTTTCCCCCGTGCTCGAGGATTGAAACCTCATTGGGGGTTGTTTCACGCAGAATCCTCTGGATCAGGGGAAACCCCGTTTTCGATGGCTTCGAGGCGGCAATTATATCTCCGTCCTTATCAAGCATATAGATTTCGGCAGACGGGGCGAAAACCTGTTTTCTGAGTACGTCATCAAGTTCCTCGAGGGTAAAGTCAATCGCCACGACGGTGCCCTTTTTGTCGATCGCCCTGGAATAGGTAATCCCCTTCTTCCCGAGAAAGCTGAAAAGGTAGGGAAGGCTTCGGACAACCCCGGTATGCCTCCGCGCCTGGACATACCATGGCCGCTTTCTGACATCATAACTCGCTGGCTCACGTCTCTGGGTCAACCACCGTAAATCCTCGTCGTAGAAATCGTATTTCCGAATCCTTCCCGAAAGGGCCTTGTAAACGCGAATAATCAGATAGTGTGTGCCGGGCGGGGCATGAAACTTCTTCAACAGGGCAGGGTCTCCCCGGAGATTGGCCACCTCGAAAAGGTCTCCGTTGGGAAAGCCCACATAGATGGAATATATTTTCTCATCCCGCTTCATCGTCCGAGCAAGGCGCCGCGCATTTTCGGGCAGGCCTTCCTTCCCCGGTTCCACCTGAATTTCCGGATAAAGCCCTACCTGGTAAAGGAGCATCCGAACCAGGCGGTCGCCGTCGTTCATGTGGATGGCGACTTTATCGGCAATATGCCTGAAGGTCTCCCGTGTCGCCTTCTGGGCCATTTTGCGGCTGAAGTAGTACTGGAGAAAAATAAGCCCCGCCGAAACAAAGAGAACAACAATCAGGATATTCGTCAAAACGTTGGTACGAATCTTTATTTTACGGAATAACCGGGGCATCTCGTTTTAACTATTACCTGTTTCAAGACAAGATGTCCATATCCCATGCCTGTGCCCGCCCAATTTCCCCCTGACGTCGGTCACAACTTTCAAGACGTGAAATTCTATGGTAGAAAACATCCATGGAATACGCCTTTTGTCGCCCTTTCACTTCACCCCGAAACGGGATGCGTCTCCATGGCCGAGTATAAACACAGCGTCTGTCCCGTCTGGATCGGATATCTCCTCGCCAGCCCCGTCAGAAATCTCTACCATCACCCGAAGGGGATTATCGGTCCCTACGTAAAAAGGGGGATGACAGTCCTGGACTTCGGGTGTGCCATGGGGTTTTTCAGCCTCGCCATGGCCCGCGCCGTCGGCCCCTCCGGAAGGGTTATTGCCGTGGACGTGCAGGAAAAGATGGTGGAATCGCTCACAAAGCGGGCCAAAAGGGCCGGACTGGCAGAAATCATCGAGCCTTACGTTTGTCCCCCTGACACGGTCGGACTGAAGGGCCGGGACGGCACCATCGACTTCATCCTCGCCTTTGCGGTGGTCCACGAGGTCCCCGATCCCCGGCGTCTTTTCGGGGAATTTTTCCGCCTGCTCAAATTAGAGGGCAAGCTCCTCCTCGCGGAGCCGAAAGGGCACGTGAGCGAAGAAGCCTTCGAACGAACCCTTGCCATCGCCGGTGAATCCGGTTTGTCTCCATTGAAAAACCTTAAAATATTCAGGAGTTACGCGGTCCTGCTTCAAAAAAACCCGGAATCCTCGACTGAGGGAAAGGAGTCATAATGGGAACGGATAATGTCGTCTTTTTGGAAGTCATTGAGTGGTTTGACAAAACGGGAAAGGAAATCGTCCACCGAATCCCCGAGAAGGGATCGGGAGAAATCAAGTTGGGCGCCCAGCTCATTGTGAGGGACAATCAGGCCGCCGTCTTTTTCTATAACGGGCGGGCCTATGATGCCATCGGTCCCGGACGCCACACCCTCTCAACCCTGAACATCCCCATCCTCACCAAGATCCTGAGCCTCCCCTGGGGGTTTACCAGCCCCTTCCGCGCCGAGGTTTACTTTACCAACATGAAGGTCTTCCCCAACCTGAAGTGGGGAACCCGGGATCCTGTCGCCTTCAAAGACTCGGAGCTGGGGCTGGTAAGGCTTCGGGCCTTCGGCATTTTTAACATTCAGGTGGCCCAACCCGTCCTCTTCGTAAACCGGATGGTGGGAACCCAGGGAATTTACACAACGGAAGACATCGAGGACTATCTCGGCCGCGTGGTGGTCTCCCGGTTCAACGACTACCTCGGGGAGACGCTTGACAGCATCCTCAATCTGCCGGAACGCTACGACATCCTTGCCGAAGGCCTCGAAGAAAAACTCAAGGAAGATTTCAGTGACTACGGGCTTCACCTGGAAAACCTCTACATCACCTCCATCACCCCGCCCCAGGAGGTGCAGCAGGCCATCGACGACAAGAGTCGGCTGGCGGTTCTGGGAAACCTGGATGATTTCGTCAAGATGAAGGCGGGAATGGCCATGGAAAAGGCCTCAGCGGGAGAAGGCGCCGCGGGAAGCGGCGTGGGCCTCGGCGTCGGGATGCTCCTTCCCGGATTACTGGCGGGGACCCTCCAGGGGCAAAAGGGACCGGGGACTCCGGGGCCCACCTGCCCCGAATGTCACCAGACCGTCCCGCCGGATGCCCGGTTCTGCCCCTATTGCGGACATCAGCTTCTTATCATCAACAAGTGCCCCAACTGCGGGAAAAACCTTCCCCCTAACGCGCAGTTCTGTCCCCGGTGCGGCACGAAAATCGAGTTTACTTCCACAATGATTACCTGCCCCCACTGCGGCGCGGAGAATCTTCCCCAGTCCATCTACTGCAACGCCTGCGGGGAAAAGCTGAAATAGAATGCAACCCTGGCAGGTCGAAACACAGTGCCCCCAGTGCGGGGCACCCGTCACGCTGAAGGAGGCACAGCACGTCCTGAACTGCCCCTACTGCAAGACTCGGCTCTACCTGACTTCCAGGGGTCCCTTCAGATACGCCATTTCCCCCAAGCACCCCCTGGATGAGACGGTTTTTCTCCCATTCTGGCGAATCAAGGGACTGGGATTTACCGCCTACCTCCCCCCCAAAACGGTGGGAAAGCCGATCGATAAAACCTTCCTGGCTGTCCCCGCTCCCCTCAAGTTGATTTCCCTCGGTATGCGCCCCCAGGCCACCCATCTGACCTTCGCCCACACCGAAAAGGGTCCGTTTCTCTTTCCCCGCGCCAACTTCAAAGACCTGATGGCGCGGGTGACGCGACAACTGGACGCCACCCTTACCGAGAGGGAGACGCTCCGAAAGGAAACCAGCATCTTCCTGTCGGACCTGGGAGAGACAGATCCCTTCAACCGCTCCGATTTTTCGGGATGGAACACTACCAGGACCCAGACGGTCTTCAAGAAATACGAGCCGGTCCTCTCCGTCTTTCTCGACGAGGGAAACAGCCTTGTCTATTTTCCTGTCAACGCGGCAGAGGCAAGTCCCCTCCTGTTAAGGGATGGGCTCACGGGCAGGCCCATCGGAAAGATGGACCCCGCGAGCTGGGAGGCCCTGTTGCGTCATACAACCACAGAACTTACGCCCCCCGGTACCCTTCCCCTGCTCTGCCCCAACTGTGGCTGGGATCTCAAATGCGCGGAGGAAAGCTGGGCGGTGACATGCCCTGGCTGCAACCGGGTCTGGGGAATCCGGGGAGAAAACTACGTCTCCATCCCTTTTGAGGTGGAAAAGGGAGAAAAACGGGAGGCCTTCTATCTCCCCTTCTGGAAATTCGAAACCACCGTTCCCGAGCTGGACCTCCACTCCGTCCAGGACCTCTCCCGCTTTTCCAACCAGCTCCGGCCCCAGACACCCGCACCCCCCCTGAGCTTTTTTATCCCCGCCTTCAAGGTGCAGCCCCGTCTCTTTCTCCAGATCTGCAAACTGTTCACCCTGGCGCAACCGGAGACCCGGCCGGCAGACAAGATTCCACGGGAAACCTACCCTATCCTCCTCCCTCACCGGAAGGTCCTCAAGTTGATCCCTATCGTCCTGGCGGAAATCGGGTCAAAGAAGGAAAAGTTCTTCCCCAAGCTTGCCGGGATAAAGCCAGAAACCAAACGGACCTCCCTTGCCTTTCTCCCCTTCAGGAAAACGGGATATGAGCTCATTTACCAGGGGGCCTTGACCTTTGCCATTCCTCGAAACGCCCTCAAATGGGGCAGAATGCTTTGAGCCGCGGAACCGTATTCCCTCAAGGCGTCCAACCCCTGGCTCCCCCTCGTTTCAGGTTCTCAAAAGAAGAACGATTTATCACTTTGATAGGGGGAACCTAAAACCGGCCCTAACTGAATCTCTCTCAACCGTTCAACAATAATAGCTTTTATGGATTCGAGAAATCGCACGCCTGTTCTGGCCTTGATTTTGCAGGATATATCGAGTAGAAAAGAAACCATATGAGGAGGCCCCCAAAATTTCTATTCCCAACCCTGACAAAATGCGTTATCAGCCTTCCCGTCGGGGGAAGCCTTTTTATAAAAAAGAGATGTTCTTGTTTCCCTGAAAAAGCCGAAAAGGGGGTGGTTATCTTGTCATAACAGCAGCCCCCCGGAAGGAAAGGGGAACGCGTGGTGGGGGGTGTGGAAAAGGTTTTTCATCCACGCATGGCAAAAAACGTTAAAACAACAGGAGGATTGTGAACATGAAAAAATTCTTATTGGCCGTTTTGATTCTTGCATTCGTCATCGCCCCGATTTTCGCGGGGGCCGCCAACAAAAAAGCCGATAAAATCAAGGTTGCCTTCATCTACGTCGGCCCCCACAACGACGGCGGATGGACACAGGCCCACGATAACGGCAGGATCTACCTGGAAAAGCACGTCCCGGGTGTCGTAACGACCTACTCGGAGAACGTCAAGGAAGGCGCCCCGGCGGAAAAGGTCATCCGGGATTACGCCAACCAGGGATACAAGGTCATCTTCGCCACCAGTTTCGGGTTCATGGACCCCATGCTGAATGTGGCAAAAGACTACCCGAAAGTCGTCTTCGAGCACTGTTCAGGCTACAAGACCTGGAAAAACATGGGAACCTATTTTGGCAGAATGTACCAGCCGGATTACCTCGCGGGACTCATCGCCGGTTTTATGACCAAGAGCAACTACATCGGCTTTGTGGCGCCTTTTTCCATTCCCGAGGTCGTGCGTGAAATCGATGCCTTCACCATTGGCGTCCAGGAAGTGAACAAGAAGGCCAAGGTCCACGTCATCTGGACAAATTCCTGGTTCGACCCCGTGAAGGAAGCCAACGCGGCGAACACCTTCCTGGCCAACGGAGCGGACATTATCGCCAGCGGCGTCGATTCCCCCGCGCCTCTCCAGGCCGCGGAGAAGAAGGGTAAGCTCAGCATCGGTTACGACAGCGACATGTCCAAATTCGCACCGAAATCGGTCCTGACCTCGCGCATCTGGCACTGGGGAATCTTCTATACGAAGACCCTCAAGGAGGTGAAAGCGGGAACCTGGAAGCCCACCCAGTACTGGGGCGGCATGAAAGACGGGATTGTTTCCCTCGCGCCGTTTGGTCCCATGGTTCCGGATAAGGTCAAGGCATACGTGAAGAAGCGGGAAAAACAGATCCTCGCCGGAACATTCGATCCCTTCAACGGCCCCATCTATGACCAGAAAGGAAATCTCAAGGTCAAAAAAGGTCAGCAATTGTCCGACAAAGACAAGCTGAGTCTCCAGTGGTTCGTCAAGGGCGTCGTCGGATCTATTCCGAAGAGCGGTTCATAATCATAAAACAGATTCTGGAGGCCCCACCGTTTTGTGCGGTGGGGCCAAACCATCCCTCCACCAGACAGGGGTATCATGGCTGAAATCGTTGTCGCGCTGAAAAATATCACAAAGCGGTTTCCCGGCATCATCGCCAATGACAAGGTAAATTTCGATCTCCGTCGGGGAGAAATCCACACCCTGCTGGGGGAAAACGGCGCCGGGAAATCAACCCTCATGAACATTCTCGACGGTATCTACCAGCCGGATGAAGGCGAAATCTTCATTAACGGCAAAAAGGTCGAGATAAAAAACCCTTCCGACGCCATGAGGCTCGGAATCGGGATGATTCACCAGCACTTCATGCTGGTAGAATCCCTGACGGTCCTGGAAAACGTCATCCTGGGTCTCGCCGGGCAGGGCCTTTACGTCAACAAAAAAGAGATTTCCCGAAAGATCGATGAGGTATCCCAACGTTACAATCTCTGTATCGATCCCTCGACCAAGATCTGGCAGCTCTCCGTCGGGGAGCAACAGCGGGTTGAAATCATCAAGACCCTCTTCAGGGGCGCGCAGATCCTGATACTGGACGAACCCACGGCCGTGCTGACCCCCCAGGAGGCCGAGGCGTCCTTCGAGATTTACAAGCAGATGGTCAGTGAGGGAAAATCCATTGTTTTCATCAGTCACAAGCTCAACGAAGTCATGGATATCTCCGACCGGATCACCGTCCTGAGAAAGGGCAAATACATCGATACGGTCGATACGGATAAGATCACGGAAGAAGAACTCGCCACCATGATGGTGGGAAGAAAGGTTCTCTTCCGCCTCGAGAGAAAACCCCTCCATCGACGGGACAAGATTCTCCAGGTGGAGAATGTCAAGGCCTATGACGACAAGGGGCTCCTGGCCCTGAACGGAATCAACCTCGAGGTCCACAGCGGCGAGATCTTCGGGCTTGCCGGCGTCGCCGGGAACGGGCAGAAAATCCTCTCGGAGGCCATCGCGGGCCTTCGGAAGGTGGCGGACGGAAAGATCCTCATCGCCGGCGAAGACCTCACGAATGCCAATCCCAGGGAGATCTTCAACCACGGGGTCAGCTATATCCCCCCCGACAGGCTCAAGGTGGGACTGGTCCCCGAGCTCTCCTCCGTGGACAATGCCATTCTTCGCCGATACAACAAGCCTCCCATTTATAGAAATTACTGTATCGATCACGCGGAGGCGGAAAACTACGCAAAAAAACTGATCCAGGAATATGACATCATGGTCCCGAGGGAGGACGCGCCGGTCAAGCTCCTTTCAGGAGGAAACATGCAGAAACTCCTCCTCGCCCGGGAGATTTCCGAGAACCCCAAGCTGCTCATCGCGGTCCATCCGAGCCGCGGCCTGGACGTGGGTGCCACGGAATTCGTCCGAAAGGCCCTGCTGAAACAGAGAGAAAACGGCGTCGCCGTCTTTCTTATCTCCGAGGACCTGGACGAAATCTTCATGATTTCCGACCGAATCGGCGTAATCTACGAAGGACAAATCCTGGATACCTTTGATATCGAAGAGGCAAAGATTGAAAAGATAGGCCTCCTGATGGCCGGGATGAAATCCACCGATGACATCCGGGAAGAGACTTGTGTAACGGCTTAACCCCTTAAAGAGAAGGAGAACCACTCTGCGCTTCGTCAAAAGAGAAAAAACCGAATCACGGGTTCAGTTCACGATCCCGCTTTTTTCTGTCCTCATTGGTCTGGCCGCGGGCGCGATCGTCATCGCCTTCAAGGGAATCAATCCTTTCGCGGTTTACAAGGCCCTGACTATCGGCGCTTTTGGCAGCACGTATACCTTTTCGGAAACCATCGTCGCGGCCACGCCCCTCATCCTGATTTCAACGGGGCTCATCCTGGTCTTCAACATGAAATTCTGGAACATCGGCGCCTACGGGCAGTATATCATGGGCGCCATTTTCAGTTCCTACTTCGCCCTCAATGTTTCGCCATCGGTCTCCCCCTGGGTTCTGCTCCCGGTCATGTGCCTGGCCAGCATCATCGGGGGGGCCATCTGGGCCCTGATCCCGACCCTTTTGAAACTGGCCTGGGAAGTCAACGAGGTCATATCGACCCTCCTTTTCAATTACATCGCGCTCTATGTCTTAAAGTACCTGATGTACGGACCGTGGAGAAACCCGACAAGCCACGGATTTCCCCTTTCCAAGATGTTCGCCGCGAATGCCCAGCTCCCCAGGATCTGGCCCCATACCCGGGTCCACCTCGGAATCATCTTTGGAATCGTCATCGTATTTGTCATGTATTTTATTATCAAGAAAACCCGCTTTGGATACGAAACACGGGTCATCGGCGAAAACAGCACCGCGGCCCGTTACGCGGGAATCAGTATCTTCAAGAACACCATGATCGCCATGGCCATCAGCGGAGGGATTGCCGGTCTCGCGGGCATGGCCCAGGTCTCCGGTGTCATTCACCTGCTGCAGCTGGAGATCAATCCGAACTATGGATACACGGCCATTATCGTGGCCTGGCTGGCCTCCCTGAATCCCATTGCCGTCCTGCTCGTCTCCATCCTGCTGGGCGGGATTGAAGCCGGGGGTTCCCAGATCCAGATGATGATGCACGTGCCTTACGGAATCGTCGGGGTTATCGAAAGCACTATCCTGTTCGCCCTGCTGGGAGGCGAAATCTTCAAAACCTATCGTGTCAAACTCAGGAGGAAGGGATGACACACGAGTCATCTATTTTTGTGACGCTGGCATCGACGGCGGTCCGCTCCGGAACGATTCTCCTGCTTCCAACCCTGGGGGAGATCTTCGCGGAACGTGCCGGAATCATCAACCTCGGCATCGAAGGGATGATGATTATCGGGGCCCTTTTCGGGTTCATTGTCGGATTCATCACCAAGAACCCCTACCTCGGCTTCGTGGTGGGAATGATTGCCGGGGGGCTCTCTTCCCTGATCCACGCCTTCGTGTCCATTACCCTGCGGGGGAACCAGATCGTGAGCGGACTCGCCCTGACGATCTTCGGACTTGGGATCACGAATTTCTTCGGGCAGCCCTGGATCAACCAGAAATTCACCGTTCCCGTCAAGGATATCGCCATCCCGGGGCTCTCCAAAATCCCCGTCTTGGGACCGGTCTTTTTCAACCAGGACCTGTTCGTCTATTTTTCCTATGTCTTGATGATTGCCATGTGGTTCATGCTTTTCAAGACAAAACTTGGCGTTCACCTGCGCGCCGTCGGTGAAAACGCGCGCGCCTCGGACGCCATGGGGGTGAATGTCAACCGGAACCGTTATTTCTGGACCTTCTTCGGCGGCCTGCTCGCGGGTGGCGGCGGGGCTTACCTGACCCTTGTGTATGCCCCGTTCTGGCTGGACGGTATTACGGCGGGAAGGGGTTGGATCGCCGTGGCCCTCGTCATCTTCGCCATGTGGAATCCCCTCTACGCCTTCATCGGGGCTTACCTGTTTGGGGGAATCGACGCCCTCCAGTTCCAGTTGCAGGCAACCGGAACCACCATTCCCTCGTCGCTGCTCAATATGCAACCCTATTTTCTCACGCTTATCGTCGTGGTCGCGGCCACGATCGTGCTTCGCAAGCGGCACATCGGGACACCGAGGGAGCTCGGCATCCCCTACGACAGAGAGGAGAGATAGGCAAAACAGGGTGAAGTTATAATCCCCCCATGGTCGGGAATATCAAATATCAGAATACCCTCGCCTGGGACCTGAACCATCTATTCACCACATCCCGGCTGTTCCCATGACAACCCGCGTCATTGTCATCGGCGGGGGAGCCTCCGGGCTCATGGCCGCGGGAAAGGCCGCTGAGTCCGGCGCCGAAACCCTCCTGCTGGAAAAGATGAACCGCCCCGGACGCAAACTTGCCATTACAGGCAAGGGCCGGTGCAATTTGACAAACGTATCCGAGGTTCCGGAGTTCATTGAACATTTTGGAAAGTCCGGCCGTTTTCTCCGCCAGGCCTTTCACCGCTTTTTCACCCCGGACCTCATGGCCTTTTTTGAAACCCTTGGGCTTCCTCTGACGGTTGAGCGGGGACGCCGTGTCTTTCCCGCAAGCGGAAAGGCGACCGATGTCGTTCGTGTCCTCCTGCGGTGGACCCGACGGATGGGTGTAAAAATCAAACCAGACTCACCCGTAAGTGCCCTGATTATAAAAAGCGGTCGTGTCACGGGCGTGGTATCCGGAGACACAATAATCTCCGCCGACGCCGTGATCCTTGCGACAGGCGGGGCCTCGTATCCCGCCACGGGATCCACCGGAGACGGGTATGCCATGGCCGAATCCGCCGGTCACCGGATTGTCCCCATACGCCCGGCGCTGGTCCCCCTGACAACCTCCGGAAACGACGCAGGAAAAATGGCGGGGCTCACCCTCCGAAACGTCAGGGTTCGAATGTTCTTCAACGGGAAAAAGAAACTCAAGGCCTTTGGGGAAATGGGATTCATCCCTGACGGCATCACGGGGCCGGTCATCCTCACCCTGAGCGGCGCGGCCGTCGATGCCCTGAATCGGGGCGAAAAGGTCACCCTGTCGATTGACCTGAAACCCGCGCTGGACGACGCAAAGCTCGACGCGCGACTCCGGCGCGACCTTGCTGCCCGCTCCGGGGAACCGCTGAAAAGCCTGCTCCGCGGACTCATCCCCAGGGAAATGGTCCCCGTTTGTATCGATCATCTTCATCTCTCCCCCGCCAAGATTGGGGGCCAGATTACCGCGGACGAACGGAAGCGATTACGTCTCTGGCTCAAGGATTATCGGCTGGAAGTTACGGGATATCACCCGCTGTCCGAGGCCCTCATTACGGCGGGCGGTGTCGATACCCAAGAGATTGACCCGAAAACCATGGCGTCGCGTCTGATAAGGGGGCTTTACATGACGGGGGAACTGCTCGATATCCAGGCGGATACAGGGGGCTATAATCTCCAGGCCGCCTTTTCTACCGGCTGGCTTGCCGGTCAGAGCGCGGCGACCGGAGAGGCTGATTGAGGCAATGTTTCTTCCCACGACACAAGAGGAAATGCGTTCCCTTGGCTGGGACCATCTCCATATCATTCTTGTCACGGGAGACAGCTATATCGATTCCCCTTTCGTCGGGGTAGCCGTTATTGGCAAGGTCCTGCTCAACGCGGGATTTCGGGTCGGCATCATCGCCCAGCCCGGCCTGGATTCTTTGGACGATATCCGGCGGCTCGGGGAACCGACCCTCTTCTGGGGGGTTACCGGAGGGTGCGTGGACTCGATGGTGGCAAACTATACCGCGTCGGGCCGAAGGCGGAAACGGGACGATTACACCCCGGGCGGGAAGAACACCCGTCGCCCCGACCGCGCCGTCATCGTTTACAGCAACCTCATCCGACAGGCCTTCAAGAAGACCCGCCCCATCGTCCTGGGTGGAATCGAGGCCAGCCTGCGCCGGATTGCCCACTACGACGCCTGGTCCAACCGTGTCAGGCGGTCTATCCTGTTCGACGCCAAGGCCGACTACCTCCTCTACGGGATGGCGGAACGCTCCGTGGTCGAACTGGCCCGCTCCCTGAAAAGCGGGAAGTCCCCGGAAGCCATTCGCGGACTTTGCTACATCTCCAAAACTGTCCCCGGCTCCTGTCTGCTCCTCCCGGATTTCGAAACGGTAACAAAAGACAAAGGCGCCTTTACCGAGATGTTCCGCGCCTTTTACCAGAACAACGACCCCATCACCGCCCGGCCCCTCGCGCAGAAACAGGACACCCGGTATCTCATCCAGAATCCCCCGCCCCCCTACCTTGCCCAAAAAGAGCTGGACGCCATTTACGACCTGCCGTTTGAACGGGATCTCCACCCCTATTACAGGAAAGAGGGGCCCGTCAAGGCCCTGGAGACTATTCGCTTTTCCCTGTCAACCCATCGCGGCTGTTATGGCGCCTGCAGTTTCTGCGCCATCGCCGTGCACGAGGGACGCCGGGTCCGGTGGCGGAGCCAGGCTTCCCTCGTGGCTGAGGCAAAGCGAATCACACGTCACCCGGAATTCAAGGGGACTATCCACGACGTGGGAGGCCCCACGGCGAACATGTACGGGTTTGAGTGCACACGAAAAGAGACCTCCGGTCCCTGCCAAAACAGGGAGTGCCTCTACCCGAAGATATGCCCGGAACTCCGTGTTACCCATGCTCCCCAGGTTGCTCTTCTGAAGGCCTTGAGACAAATCGAAGGAGTCAAAAAGGTCGTGGTTGCCTCGGGGATCCGCCACGACCTGGTCCTGGCAGACGGAAGGCACGGCCAGGCCTACCTGGAGGAAGTCGTCCGGCATCATGTCTCCGGCCAGATGAAGATCGCCCCCGAACACACGGAACCCGTCATCCTGGAGCTCATGAGAAAACCGGGCCCCGATCTCCTGCTTTCCTTCGTCCGCCTGTTTTACCGACTCACACGGAAGATTGATAAAAAACAGTTCCTGACCTATTACCTCATCGCGGCGCACCCCGGCTGTACCCTCCGCCACATGGAAAGGCTTCGGAGTTTTTTCCTGAAAAATCTCCATACCCTTCCAAAACAGATTCAGATCTTTACCCCCACCCCTTCCACCTGGTCCACGCTCATGTACTGGACGGAGAAAGACCCCTTCACCGGACAGCCCATTTTCGTTGAAAAAACCACCGCTGAAAAGGAAAAACAGAAGGCCATTTTTCTGCGGGGACGAAGAAGCAGGAAATAATTTGCGCACAACCCCTGATTTGTCAAAAGAGGAAAAAATGATCCCAGATAT
>CAZPTH010000039.1:6139-14115 GCA_964589315.1 uncultured Thermodesulfobacteriota bacterium | reverse complement strand
GAGATTCATTTGGTTCCATCTAACCCCCCTTCACCAATGGCTACGGCGCGATGACCCACCTGGCATAAAAAGGCAACATCACGCCGAGGCGGATAACGATGGCATTCCTCCCCGCATAAATACGGCCTCTCCTGGAATGGCGTATGAAAAAACTCGCCCTTTCAGTTCCCGCGCAGCCGGCCTTCCTGAAAGGGCGTTGATCACAAATCAGTCTTTTAAGTCTCGGCAACCCGCCTACATTCTCCTCCCGGCAACAATCATACGGGTCATGGCCTTGTCCAGGGACGCCTTCACCGTGAGATAATCCTTGTGGTCCGCGCTCAGGGTTTTGAGCTTTTCTTCGGCCTGCGCCTTCTTCTGTCTGGCGCGTTCGATATCGATTTCAGTATCGAGCTCGGCAAGTTCCGCGAGAATGGTTACCCTGTTTCCAAGAACCTCCGCAAACCCCCAGCTCACGGCAACATACCGCTTCTGCTCCCCCTTGCGATACATTACCTCGCCGATTCCAAGGGTCGAGAAAAAAGGGATATGTCCCGACAGGACCCCGAATTCACCCATTTCACCGGGGGCCGTTATTTCATCCACTTCTTCACTCAGGACCAGTCGCCTCGGTGTCACAATCTCCAACTTGAATTTTCCCGCCATATCCTATCTCCGCGTGTTCTCCTATGCCGCCAGAAGTGTCTTACCCTTCTCGATTGCCTCATCAATGGTTCCAACCATGTAGAAGGCCTGTTCCGGGAGATCGTCATGTCTCCCTTCCACAATCTCCTTGAAACCCTTGATGGTATCTTCCAGCTTCACGTAGCGTCCCGGGGTTCCCGTAAACTGCTCCGCCACAAAGAAGGGTTGCGAAAGGAAACGCTGGATCTTCCGGGCCCGCGCCACGATCAGCTTGTCATCCTCGGAAAGTTCATCCATACCGAGAATGGCGATAATGTCCTGGAGGTCCTTGTATTTCTGAAGGATCTGCTGCACCTCACGGGCCACCTGGTAATGCTCTTCCCCTATGACCTGGGGATCCAGGATCCGGGAGGTCGAATCGAGCGGATCCACCGCCGGATAGATCCCGAGCTCAGCGATCTGACGCGAAAGAACCGTGGTCGCGTCGAGATGGGCAAACGTCGTGGCCGGTGCCGGGTCGGTCAGGTCGTCGGCCGGGACGTAGATGGCCTGGACCGACGTGATGGAACCCTTAAGGGTCGAAGTAATTCTTTCCTCCAGCTCTCCAAGGTCGGTCGCCAGGGTTGGCTGGTACCCCACGGCGGAGGGCATCCGACCCAGCAGGGCGGAAACCTCTGAATTGGCCTGCGTGAAACGGAAGATGTTGTCGATAAACAGGAGGACATCCTGGTGTTCCTCGTCACGGAAGTATTCCGCGGCGGTCAGGGCCGTCAGTCCAACCCGCGCCCTCGCCCCGGGAGGCTCGTTCATCTGTCCATAGATCAGGGCGGCCTTGTCGATGACCTTAGATTCCTTCATTTCAAGCCAGAGGTCGTTTCCCTCTCTCGTTCGCTCACCAACCCCGCCAAACACGGAAAATCCACCGTGCTCGATAGCAATGTTATGAATAAGTTCCATGATGATAACGGTCTTCCCCACACCGGCGCCACCGAACAGGCCGATCTTTCCACCTTTGGAATACGGTGCCAGGAGATCGACTACCTTGATACCTGTTTCAAAGGCCTCAACCTTGGTATTCTGATCCAGAAAGGAGGGAGCGGGGCGATGGATGGTATAGTAATTGTCGCTCTCGATGGGGCCCAACTCATCCACGGGTTCCCCTACCACGTTCATGATCCGTCCCAGTGTTGCCCGTCCCACGGGAACCTCAATGAATTTCCCCGTGTCCAGGGCCTTCATCCCCCGAACCAGTCCATCCGTCGTATCCATGGCGATACACCGGACCGTGTTGTCCCCGAGATGCTGGGCCACCTCAACGATCAGATTCCACTCCTCGTCGCTGATCGTGGGATTGGAAATCTTGACGGCGTTGAAGATAGCCGGCAGGTTCTCCGACTCGAACTCAATATCTACGACCGGACCGATAACCTGAACGATGCGGCCTTCGTTTTTATTCTCCATCTGTTTATCCTTCCTCCCTTTAACTATTTTAGCGCTTCGGCACCCCCGACAATCTCCATCAGTTCCTTCGTGATAGCAGCCTGTCGGGCTCGGTTCATTGCCAATGTCAACCGGTCAATCATCTCGGAGGCATTATTCGTGGCGGACTCCATCGCGGTCATTCTCGCCCCGAATTCACTCGCCAGTGCCTCGAGCATCGCCCGGTAAATCTGAACCTCCACGTATCGTGGAAGCAGTTGATTCAGAATAGCCTCCTCGGAAGGCTCATAGATATATTCCGTAACCACCGCGTCTTCCTGAACCTCTACAGGTTCGATAGGAAGCAGCTTCTGGACCGTTACCACCTGGGAGATGGCGGACCTGAAATGATTAAAGACAATGACCAGTTCATCAAATTCATCCGCTTCGTAGGCAGCCACAATATCCTTCCCAACCTCGGCAGCCACCCGGTAATCGATATCCCCCATAATGTTCCGGTACTCTTTGCGGATCGGGTAATCTCTCCTTTTAAAATACTCCAAGCCCTTGCGGCCGATGATGTTTAACTGGACCTCCACACCTTCTTCAGTTTCCTTGAGAAGACGGGTCACCTCGCGGATGATGTTCTGGTTGTAACCACCACAAAGCCCCCGGTCCGATGTAATCATCAGGATTTCACGTTTCTTTACCTCCCGCCGGACAAGGAGGGGATGACGGTCCTGCTTCACCCGGATCGAAAGGCTTCCGATCACCTCACGCATCTTGTCTGCGTAAGGTCGTGCCTGCGTAATATTCTCCTGGGCCCTTCGCAACTTGGCCGCGGCCACCATCTTCATGGCCTTGGTAATCTGCTGCGTGCTCTTTACACTGGAAATCCGTTTCCGTATATCTTTGAGGCTGGGCATGTCTTGTTTTCTTTCCCTCTAATAGATTACTGGATTACAAACCGTTCCTTGAACTCATCCAATACCTTGTTCAGTTGTTCTCTCAGCTCATCGTCAAGTTCTTTTTTCTTCAAAATGGCCTGGCTGATCTCCGGGTGGCTCCCCTCAATGAACTGATAGAGCTCCTCCTCGTAACGTTTGATCTCGGAAACGGGAACTTCATCCAGGTAACCGTTGACAGCGGCATAAACAATCGCGACCTGTTTTTCAATGGGGAGGGGGACATACTGTCCCTGTTTCAGGACCTCCACGAGCCTTTCCCCCCTTGCCAACTGGGCCTGGGTCGCCTTGTCCAGGTCACTTCCGAACTGGGCGAATGCCGCCATTTCACGGTACTGGGCAAGGTCGAGACGCAGGGTCCCCGCCACCTGCTTCATGGCCTTGATCTGGGCGTTCCCGCCGACACGTGAAACGGAAAGTCCCACGTTAATGGCCGGGCGGACACCGGAATAGAACAGGTCCGTTTCCAGATAAATCTGACCGTCGGTGATGGAGATGACGTTGGTCGGAATATAGGCGGACACGTCCCCTGCCTGGGTTTCGATAATCGGCAAGGCCGTGAGGGAACCACCCCCCAGCGCGTCGCTGAGCTTAGCCGCGCGCTCCAGGAGGCGGGAATGGAGATAAAAGATGTCGCCGGGATAGGCCTCACGTCCCGGGGGCCTTCTTAACAGCAGGGATAACTGTCGATAAGCCACGGCGTGTTTGGAGAGATCATCATAGATACAAAGGGCGTGACGGCCGTTGTCCCGGAAGTATTCCCCCATGGTAACCCCCGCGTAAGGGGCGAGAAACTGGATCGGCGCCGATTCCGAAGCCGTAGCGGAAACCACGATGGTATACTCCATCGCCCCGTAGCTCTTCAGTTTATCCACCACCTGGGCGACCGTGGAACGCTTCTGGCCAATCGCGACATAGATACAAATGACATCCTGACCCTTCTGGTTGATAATCGTATCGATGGCAACGGCTGTCTTTCCCGTCTGCCGGTCCCCAATGATAAGCTCGCGCTGTCCCCTTCCGATCGGAACCATGGAGTCAATGGCCTTCAGGCCGGTCTGCAAAGGTTCCTTAACCGGCTGGCGGGCAACGATTCCCGGCGCCTTGACTTCCACGCGACGGGTTTCTTTCGATTCGATGGGGGCACCCCCGTCGATAGGTTGCCCAAGGGGATTCACCACACGGCCGATCAATTCATCCCCAACGGGGACCTCCACGATACGGCCCGTCCGTTTTACGGTGTCACCCTCCTTGATCAGGTAGTCTTCCCCGAGCAGGGCGGCACCTACGTTATCCTCTTCCAGGTTCAGCACCATTCCGTACACGTCATGGGGAAAGGAAAGAAGTTCACCCGCCATGGCGTTTTCCAAACCATAGATTCGGGCGATTCCGTCCCCCACGGAAAGGACGATACCCGTTTCAGCGACATCAATCTCTTGTTCAAACCCCTCAATCTGACTCTCAATAATTTTACTGATCTCTTCTGCTCTAATCTCCATATCTTCCCTCTATAACGTTAACAGTTTTTCTCGATAACGATTTAATTGCCCCTTTACACTCCCGTCGATCACAATCCCTCCGATCTTGGCCTTAACTCCCCCAATCAAGGAAGGATCAATATCCTTTTCCAGCAGGACCTCTTTTCCCATGTAGTTGGACAAGGCATCCCGTATCGCCTTGAAATCTTCCTCCGCCATAGGTTCAGGAGTCAGAAGAACTCCCCGCACCCGGTTCTGGGCCTGATCCGCGAATTCCTGGAAAATTGAGGAAATGATCGAGATAAGTCCGATTCTGTCCTTCTCGACCAGGATCTCGAAAAATCGCGTAACAGAGCCACTGAACCCCGCCTTTTCCATGACCTTTTTTAAGACATTCTTACGCTGCTCTACGGGATAAATGGGAAGAGAAACCGCCTTCCAGAATTCAGGATGTTCACGAAACATGGCCTGAATCTGGACAAGTTCCTTGTGAATTTCCTCTATCCGGCCTTCTTTTTTACCTATTTCAAGAAGGGCTTTCGCGTATCGCCTCGCAATCACACGTTCTCTCAATTCTTACTCCCGAGCTGTTGGACATACATATTGACCAATCTCTTCTGATCATCCTTTGTAATAGTCTTTTTGACAATCTCCTCTGCCAGTTTCAGGGCCTCCAAGGATACCTCTTCCTTTAACCGTTTCTTTAACTGGTTAATTTCCTCCTTCAGCCCCTGTTCTGCCTGCGCCCTCATGAGCTCGGCCTTGCGCTCGGCCTCTTCCAGGAGTTTTTTCCTCTCCTGCTCAACTTCTTTCAGCATTTGTTCCCGGATGGCCTTGATCTCTGCGTCGAGGTTTGCGAGCCTCTGCTGGGCCTCCTTGTAAGTCTTCTCAGCCGCTTCGGAAAGCTCTTTCGCCTTTTGAAGTTCTTCCTTGACCTGGTTATGACGTTTTTCCAGGTACCCCTTCAGGGCGGGGCGAATAAACTTAACGAGAATGGCCAACATGATCGCGAAGTTGATAATCTGGAAGATGTATTGCTTCCAGTAGTTTTCGTGTCCCCCTTCAGAGGCAAGGGCGGGAAGGACAAATCCCACAAATAAAAGAACGGCCGCACCGAAAAAAACATAAAAAACCTTACGTCTTCCCCTCATGAGGCCACCCTCCCCATAACCTTGGCCGCGATTTTCTCCGCGAAGGGCTCCAGTTCCTTCCTGAGAGTCTCTTCAACCTTTTCCGCTTCACCCAGAGCCTTCTCCCGAAGGGCGGGAATATCCTTCTCTATCGCCTTACGGGCACGCTCTATAAACTGCTTCTGTTCACTGAGAATCTTCTTCTTGACCCGGTCTCTCTCCAGCGCGGCCTCTTGACGGGCCTTTGCCAGCTTTTCCTCGAGCAGGGCCACCTCCTTTTCCGCCTGTTCCTGTAGAGAAAGGGCCCTTTCCTGCGCCCCTACCGTCGCTTCCTTCCGTCTCTCAAGCAGCCGGACAACGGGGCGAAAAAGGATCTGATTTATCAGCAGGACAAAAACAATAAAAACAGCCGCCTGAATCAACAAAGAATAGTCGAGATTGATCACTGGCCGCAGCCCCCCCTTGCAAAATTTCTGTCTTTGCTATCATACGAGCAGGTGCTTGTCAAGTTTTTCACAAAGTGTCTTTAGAACATTTTCATTTGTGAAATGACTTGACCTCGTGCCGGGTTAAGGTGTATGTGCATCCAATGGAAGCATGTCAATGTCCCATACTGGACATCGCGGTAAAATTTCAACACATCACTATTTACAGGAGCATACCATGATAAAAGTCACCTGTCTCGGTGCCGCGGGCACCGTCACCGGCTCAAATTACCTCGTAGAAGACACACGGGGAAATCAAATCCTCGTTGACTGCGGGCTCTTCCAGGGGGGGCGTCTCCTGGAGATGCGGAACTGGATGGAGTGGGGATTCAGTCCTGACCAGATCGAGACCATGTTCCTCACCCATGCCCACATCGACCACTCGGGACGGATCCCAAAACTTGTCAAGGATGGATTCAGGGGGAAAATCCTCACATCTCGCCCCTCCGCGGAATTGTGTGAAATCATGCTTCTCGACTCCGCCCACATCCAGGAGATGGACGCGGAGTGGCAAACGCGAAAAAACAAGCGGAAGGGACACAGGGAGGTTCAGCCGCTCTATACCATCGACGACGCGAAAAAGAGCCTTACACACCTGCGCTCCATTGAGAGAGACGAAATCATCAACGTCCGTGATGGAATCCGGGCACGTTTGAGAAACGCGGGACATATCCTCGGTTCCTCCATCCTCGAGTTGTGGGTCAAGGAGGGAGACGGGGAGATAAAGGTTGTTTTTTCGGGAGACCTTGGAAAGGCCAACCAGCTCATCCTCAAGGAGGCGGCCCACATCTTCAAGACCGACTACCTCTTCATCGAGTCCACCTACGGGAACCGCCTCCATAAGCCCCTGGAGGATAGTAAACAGGAGCTGTTGGAAGCCATTAACTACGCCGTTTCAAACAACGAAAAGATTATCATTCCTTCCTTCGCCGTGGAGAGAACCCAGGAAATCATTTACATCTTGGGGGAATTTTACCGCAAAGGAACGCTTCCCGAGATCCCCATCTACCTCGACAGCCCGCTGGCAATCAAGGCGACGGAGATCTTCCGAAAGAACAAGGAATTTTACGACAAGGAGGCCCTCGCCATTGTTGAGGCAGGATTCGATCCCTTTAACCTCCCCCATCTCCGGTATACTCCCTCCACCAAGGAGTCCATTGCCATCAATGAACAGAAGGGTTCCGCCATCGTCATTGCCGGGAATGGCATGTGCACGGCGGGCCGGATCAAGCACCACCTGAAACACAATCTCTGGCGGGATGGCGCCAGTATCGTCATCGTCGGTTTCCAGGCCCAGGGAACCACGGGACGGCAAATCGTGGAGGGGCGAAAGAGTGTCAAAATCTTCCGTGAAGATGTGGCCGTCAACGCGCGCGTCTTTACCATCGGCGGCTTTTCCTCCCATGCCGACCAGAAAGACCTCCTCGACTGGGTCGGAAATTTCAAAGAATCCCAGCCCAAGGTCTTCACCGTCCACGGAGAGCCGGAATCGAGTAAGGCCCTGGCGGATAAGATTCACGAAACCTACGGATTTGAAACTTATGTCCCGAAGTGGAAAGAGGCCCTTTTCCTCAAGCGGAAAGAAGAGCCCATCGAAGTCAGGCCCCTTGCGGCAGAAGAACGCCCCGTCGCCAGCGAAGTCCTCGTATCCCTGGACGCGGTCGAGAAGCAAATTGCCAGCCTGAGACAGATTCTGGCACAGCCGGAGGCCCAGGTAGAGGTGAGCGAAGCGGATCTGGACCGCCTGAATTATGTCCAGGAAGAGTTGAAGCAAATCCTCGCGAAAAGGGGATGATTTTCAAATTCCGGAGAGAAAGCATCCATCCGGCAGGGCGCTGCCATGGGGCCTCACGGATAACCCCGCAGTCCCTATTG
>CAZPTH010000039.1:0-6039 GCA_964589315.1 uncultured Thermodesulfobacteriota bacterium | reverse complement strand
GTAATCTCACCGTGAGTAACCATCTTGTTGTCTCCCTCGCAAACCATGTCCCAGATAACCGTATCTCCCTTGATCTCGGAATTCGTAATCTTACAGGGATTATTCGCGTTCTGTGGCATCCCGGGCTGGGGAGCCTGTTTAAAAATCAAGTCATCCTTTGTCATGCAACGCGTCGTCGTTATGGGAGGCATCTTCATCGGCATACCAGGCATTTCGACCTTTGTCGTAATCTCCCACTTGCCGGGGTTCATGTTCGGTCCCCCCGCGACCGCCAGGGTTGCCAATACAAGCACAAACGCAATCATCAAAACCATTCCAAGAAATTTCCTCATCATTACCTTTCCTCCATTTCCAATTTTCTGTTTAATTGTCTCATGCAAACCTCTAAAAGTATGCCCCCACGCCTTGAAAGGCACCCCTTTGGGACAAGGGCACACAATCCCACAGAACCCTGTCTACATTTTAAAGCCCGCAATTTCTATATTGCCAAGCGACCCCTGATACGAGGCGACAATTGAGAAGAAAACAACAGGGAAAAAAGGTTCATGACTCCCCAAGCTTATCCTGTCCCTGCGCCAACGCCTCCGGATTAAGGACAGAAACCTTGGCGTTCAGAGGGGCTTCCAGCTTTTCCATCCGGCATGTCCCCTCGAAAACAACACCTTCCTGGATCGAGAGTTTAGGTGTCAGGATGTTTCCGTAAACCTTCCCGGGAGCAAGTATTTCGAGGTTGTTTTTGGCGAAGATATTTCCCTGGACTTTACCGCTGATAACGATCTCACCGGCATTGATTTCCGCATTGACATCTGCCGTTTCCCCAACGATGACGATGTCGTCCGTATGGATCTCTCCCTGAAACTTCCCGTCAATCCTGACAGTCCCTTCAAAGATGAGCTTTCCTTCAAAGCTCGTTTCTTCCCCGAGAAAAGCCTGAATCTCTCTACTCCCCCCCTTTGCCATAAATGATACCTCACCTATCGAAATTTATATGTATCTAATGCCTTCCTGATAACATAAACGGAACCGGTTTTCAACCAATCTCAGGGGGATATTCTCTTTAGAAGCCCGTCCAACTCATCCAGATTAAAAAATGAAATCCTGATACTGCCCCGTTTCCCCTTCAATGTTACCTTCACCTTTGTCCCGAGGGAACGCTCCAGACGTTCCTGGATGTCCCGCACAAAGGGATCGGGCTCTTTTACCTCCCTTTCTCCCTTATCCGACTGCAGCCTTTTGGCCAGGCGTTCCACTTCTCTGACCGACAGCCCCTTTTCTACTGTCTCGGTAGCCAGGCGCTCCTGGCGTTCGAAATCCGGAAGGGTCAAAATCGCCCGGGCGTGCCCCGCGCTCAATCTGTTTTGGCTGACAAGCTGCTGGACCTTTGGCGAAAGCTGGAGGAGACGAACCGTGTTGGCAATCGTCGAACGGTTTTTCCCGAGCCTGGTTGCAAGAGTTTCCTGAGTCAGGTCCCACCGTTTCATCAGCTCCACGTAGGCCAGCGCCTCTTCGATGGGGTTGAGATTTTCGCGCTGAAGGTTTTCCACCAGCGCCGCCTCCAGGCTCTCCTGTTCCCCCAATTCCTGGACAACCACGGGAACCTCCCGGAGGCCCGCCTTCCGCGCGGCCCGCCACCGTCTCTCCCCCGCCACGATTTCATATCCATCCGAGGAGGGGCGCACCAGGAGAGGCTGGAGAATTCCCTTCTCCCTGATAGAGTCGGCAAGTGACGACAACTTTTCGGGATCGATGACCTTCCGGGGCTGTGAACGATTGGGATGGAGTTTTTCTATCCCAGCAAAAAAGAAATTTTCCCCCTCTCCCACGCCCTCGGGAATCAAGGCGTGAATCCCCTTCCCCAAAACCTTCTTCTTGGTCATGCCTTTTTCTCCCTGCCAATCAACTCTTCCGCCAGGGCCAGGTATCCCATGGCCCCCGCGCACTTTTGATCATATTCAAAAATATTTCTACCAAAACTCGGGGCCTCACTCAAACGGACGTTCCGGTTGATGACGGTCCCGAAAACCCTCTTGCCAAAATGTCGGCAAACCTCTTCCCTGACCTGATGGGAAATATTGTTACGGACATCGAACATGGTCAGCAGGATCCCAACGATATAAAGGGGTGGGTTCACGGAATGTTTGATCAGCCTCAGGGTCCGCAACAACTGGGACAGGCCCTCCATGGCATAAAACTCACACTGGAGGGGAATGATCACCCCTTCCGCCGCCGTCAGGGCATTGACCGTTAACAGTCCCAGGGACGGGGGACAGTCGATAAAGATATAGTGGTAGGTGTTCAAAACCGATTTCAGATTTCGCTTGAGGAAATACTCTCTTCCGATTTCGTGAACAAGCTCCACCTCCGCCCCGATGAGGTTCCCATTGGCGGGCAGGATATCCAGCCCCTCGAATTTCAGTGAATGGATCGCCGCCTCCGTCTTGTGATTTCCAAGAATCACCTCGTACACCGACGCGGTCAGCGCCTCTTTCTCCAGACCGCACCCGCTCGTCGCGTTCCCCTGGGGGTCCATATCCACGAGCAGGACTCGCCTGCCCTTCATGGCGAGAGCGGCCGCCAGATTCACCGCGGTCGTCGTCTTTCCAACGCCCCCCTTCTGGTTCGCTACGGCAATAACCTTTCCCATCTATCCCCTCTTCGACCCTTTCCTCGTCTCACGATGCTGTTCCGCCTCACCTTCTGCAAGGTCTCCCAACCTCTTCGAGGGTGGGTAAAACCCCATTTATATATCACCCTTACTACAGAAGGGAAAGTAATCGATCTAAGAATTCGGCGATTTCCCCGACCTCTCGAAAATTTACTCCCCGCTCAACCAGTCTCTCCCCGCGCTTACGGGACTGCCGGATGCCCCCTTCCACAGCACTTAGAATCTTCTCTTCCCGGGCAATCCGAAGCCAGCCAAGGAGGATGGCAGAGGTAACCGATTCGGGGCATCGGATCTGCGATGCCTCAACCATTTCCTTGCCCAGGCGAATCATTTCCCGAACGAGTTTCTTTTCCGCCCTGGGCGCCTCCCAATCATTTCTCAGCGTATAGGTCGCCGCCACAAAATAGCCTTCCAGGGCACTCAAGGTCAAGTGGCGCAGCTTCGCGATTTCCCTGTCCGACAGGGGCTTCAAAATCGCGTGGCCCAGCCGGACCCATCGCACGGGAGAATCTGAGAACAGGAGAAATTCGTATTTAAAAAGACGGAAAAGGAAGGTAAAGGCCTGGAAAACCGTTCTCCCCGTCTCTTTCGGGCGCGTGGAAACGGCCCAGGTATATAGGGAAAGAGGGGCGAGGTGACTGACCATCATGTTTTTCGAAAATTCGAGATGTATCCTCTTTTCCGGTGGAACGAAATAATGGGGATCATCCGAATCAATATCGACTCCCTTCTGGAGAACCCCATCCTGCATAAATAGATCCAGAGACCTTAAAAAGGCAGGTTCGGGCCCCTTCTCCCCTTCCGGAAAATCGACCCCGAGGTCCCTTAAAAGCCTGAGATAGAGTTGGGCAGTCGCCATGACCTCAGAGCGGCGCATCCCCCGATCCCCAAAAGAAAGCAGCGCCGCAGCAACAAGGGAGGAAGGCGTCACGGCCATGGTCTTCTGGATGGCCCGGATAATATCGTCCGCCGACCTCTGGTAGAGGGATTGTCGCTCTTCGACAGACTCAGGCAGGCGTTCAACGCCCAGTTTTTCAAGATATCGCTTGAGGGAAACCGGTTTGCCGAACCGGACATAGACCTTCCCGTAACGCTTTTTAAATATCTTACGGATTCTGAAAAGATCCCTCGTCCGCTCCTTGCGCTTTTCATCCCCTCGTAACTCCCGGATATATCCCTCTTCTTCCACAATCCTCTCATAAGACACCGCTGTCGGAACCACGTAAATATCCGGCGCCGCCCCTTCGAAAAAGGCCCTGAAGATCATGGAAAGCATCCCCTTCTTGGGGAGAATCAGCTTGCCCGTCCGGCTGCGTCCCCCTTCAATGAAGAATTCGAGCGGGACCCCTTCCCGAATCAATTCCCTCAGGTAGAAATAGAAGATCTCGCCATAAAGGGGGTTGTCCCTGAAGGTCCGCCGAATGAAAAAGGCGCTGGAACGACGGAAGATGGGCCCTACCGGCCAGAATAAGAGGTTGACTCCGGCCGCGATAAGGGGGAGAGGAAGGTTCATCTCGTAGAGGACAAAGGAAAGGAGGAAATAGTCGATGTGGCTCTTATGGGACGGAATATAGACGACAGGATAGTTCCGGGCGATTCGACGCAACCTCTGCTGGGCCCCTTCATTGATATCGACCCCGTCATAAAGACTCTGCCAGACCCACCGGAGGATTTTTTCCCATTGCTTCACATAGGAAGGCCTCAGGTCCGCCGCTATCTCGCTGGCATAGGCCCGCGCCTTCCTGGCCAGTTCCTCCACGGGTTTCTCCGTTTCCCTCGACAACTGATCCAGAAGCTCCCAGGTCTCCGGGTCCTCAAGGATCTGGGTAACCATGCGATCCCTGGAAGGGAGGGGAGGCCCCAGAATCCCCCGAAGTTTCTTGTCGAGAATGGCCGCCGCCGCGTGGTGAATCTCCCTCGCGAGGACGTTGTCCGGTTCTGACGGGTGCTGTTTCAAAAAGCGCTGGACATCGATGGGGGTCCCGATTCTCACCTGGATACGCTTGCGAAAAAGGAGACTCTTCACGCGCATTGTCCATCGGGGCATCGACATCTCTCCCCAGAAGGCCGTGTAAAGCGACTTCTTCTCCGTCGGAGGCAAGACCCCATAGAGGACCAGGTGGGGAACCAGATACACGGGCTGATCATGCCCGCGCTGGAAGCGGACAATCGACTCCAGCGGGGTGGTCCGGAAACTCAGGCATCTCTGGATATAGGCCCCCGCGGGGTGGAGGTAAAGAGTGAACGGTACCCTTCCCAGCCGTGTGATTTCCTGATCTTCCTCTGGAAAAAAGGGATCAAAAAGGCAGGTCTTTTTAACCAGCCAGAGGAAAAAGGCCTTCAGATAGACATAGATGCCCCGAACAGAAATCCACGGAACCATGGAGATTCCCATGGGGAACTTGGGATAATTTCCCCCTTCGCTCCGGTAAAGGTGATAGAGTGCCAGAAAATCGATTCGGCTCGGTGAATCCAGGATCGGAATCACCATCCCCTTCGATACCAGCCTGCGCCACTTTTTCAAATGCTCCGGGGATATCTCGACACGGGAAAAAAGCCAGGGAAACACATGCCTCGCGATAAACCCCTGCAGCAGGTCAAAACGGTAGGGTCTCACTCGATCTTTCTTTTTACCCATGGCTACCCCTACCCATCCCCAAGGACATATTGAAGGACTGACAAAACCTTAATCACCGCCGTCTCCAGGCGCAAAATTCTGGGCCCCATGGAACAGAGCTTAAACCCTTCACGCGCTGCCAATTCCGCCTCAGAGGGACTGAACCCGCCTTCCGGCCCAATGGCCACGGTTATCTTATTGCATCCGGAAAAATTATCAAGACACTCTTTCAGGGACAAACGCCCGTCCGGGACAAAAAAGAGGTTCAAAGAGGAGCTGTAGCTCTTCACCGCCGTCTCCAGGGTAGACGCGTCCTCCAGCACCGGGATTCTTGCCCGGTATGACTGTTTCGCGGCCTCCCGCAGGATCTGGCTCCAGCGCTCCCTCTTTCGGCGCCACCTCTCCTCCGACAGGCGGGGAACACTGAACGCCGAGTTTACGGGGACCACGCGATTAACGCCAAGCTCAGTCGACTTCTGAAGAATCCACTCCATTTTCCGACGCTTGGGGATAGCCTGGATCAAGGTAATATCGAGAGGGGATTCCGGTTCCCACTCGGCTCTTCCCGTCAGCCTCGCCTTTGTGAAGTCCTTCCCAATTCCGGAAATGACAGCGTGAAAGAGGTTCCCGTTCCCGTCGGAGATGAAAATCCTGTCACCTCTTTTAAGCCTAAGAACCACAACCAAATGGTTGTGTTCCCGCCCGTGCAGGAGGGCCTCTCCTGTCTCTTCATCCACTTTGTCAGTGAAAAATTGCG
>CAZPTH010000038.1:0-14230 GCA_964589315.1 uncultured Thermodesulfobacteriota bacterium | reverse complement strand
AATCGTCAGAAAAAGGATGAGCAGAATCGTTATTGAGGGGATTAAAAGTTTCTTGGGATATGCACACATAGGGGCTCCTTTATTTGTGGTTTAGCTTATAAGAATTTGTATTATAGGGTTTTTTGTGAGAGTTGTTAAGAGCGGCTGGTAACAGAAAGAGGACTTTTCTGTAAAATTTCCTGGTTCAGGAATTATGAAGGCGTTCCCCCTTTTCTCATCTGTCTAACAGGATTGGGTTGACCTCTTGAGGGCGCTCATAGTGCGGAACGTGCCATGTGTGTTCTATCGGCCGAAATTCGACGTGAGGAGTCAGGCGACGAAGCCGATTTAACAGGGTGAATCATTGCAGAGGCCTTCAAGACCGCCTCATTCCTCAGGAATTGCGCTCCTTGAACTTGAATCTTTTTACTTTGCCTTCTCTGGCTTTCTGCGAGTACATCAATTTTTAAAAAGTTTAATATTTTTTAAAGTATAAAATTTATGCTTGACAAATTTAATATGCTATAGTATTTTATAATATATCTAAAATTTGAGGTGAAAAATGATCCAGGGAAATTATGAAGAAATTTCAGATCTGCTGCGGAGCCATGGGCTACAGGTTACTTCACAACGCATCTTGATCTATGACTATCTCGTCCATACCAGAAAACACCCCAGTGCCCAGCAGGTTTTCGAGGACGTTTTTAAATCCCTGCCAGGTATCTCAAAGGCAACGGTTTACAATACGCTGGAAGCCCTTTTTTCCCACGGCCTTATCCAGAAGATCAATCCTCAGGCTGGGGTCACGAGATATGACGGGAATATGTCCATTCACTCCCACCTGATTTGCACCCGGTGTCACAGAATTATCGATTTCTTTGACGAAAACTTAAATGGGCTGTGTGTTCCTGAAGACCTCTGGGCCGGTTTTGAGGTCAAAAGAACATGTCTGATATTTTATGGCCTTTGTGAGAAATGCAGGAAAGAAATAGAGGCACAAGAAGGTCAAAAGGAAGATTCCAAGAGCAAGAGGGTTATTCCCATCGTGAGGGACAAGAGGCGGGTAGATGCCTGGTTGACTGTGAAGACTGAGGGTTAACGTTTAACTCTTTACGGGGTCCCTGGAGGGATAGAAGATAGGTAGGAAGGGTAACATCTTAACAAAACAATCAGTAGCCAAGGAGGTGCCATATGGCGGACGAAGAAGTCGTAGGGTGCGGGAAGCCGACCGGCAGTGTGGTCGGGGAACCGACAAAAGAAAATGAGACAATATCTGAATCAAAAGGAGAGGAGGTATCAAAAGTGATGGTAAAAGTTGGTGGTAAGGCACCGGATTTTGAGGCGCCGGCGTATTATAAAGGCAAGTTCACGAGTGTAAAACTTTCAGATTATTTGGGTAAATGGGTTTTGTTGTGCTTTTATCCCGGCGATTTTACCTTTGTCTGACCCACGGAACTGTCAGCGGTCGCTGACCGGTATAACGAGTTCCAGGAACTGGGTGTTGAAGTCATTGCCGTGAGCGTGGACAGCATGTTTGTTCACAAGGTTTGGGATGAAGAGGAACTGGCCAAAATGGTTGATGGCGGGATTCCTTATCCCATGGCGTCGGATGGCGCAGGAAATATCGGAAAGGTTTATGGAGTTTATGATGAGACTGGGGGCGTGGATGTCCGCGGCCGGTTCATTATCGACCCAGATGGCGTTGTGCAGGCTATGGAGGTCTTGACGCCACCCGTAGGGCGCAAGGTGGATGAGGCCCTTCGTCAGATCAAGGCATTCCAGCTTGTCCGTGAGACGAAGGGGGCAGAGGCCACGCCGTCTGGATGGGAGCCCGGCAAGCCGACCCTCAAGGTGGGTCCCGATCTTGTCGGAAAGGTCTGGAAGGTCTGGAAACCGTAATCAACTTAATAACGAAAACGTCAAATGCCTGGCGGGATCTCATCCCGCCAGGGGTTTGATATAAAAAGAAATGGAAGGAGATTTAAAGAATGGGAAAAGTCTTGATTGCTTATTACAGCAGGAGCGGTCACACGGAATCGATGGCGAACTATATCGCGGAAGGGGTGAGAATCAAAGGATGTGAGGCGGAGGTCAAACCCATTTCCGAAATCAAGAACGAAAAGGACCTTGAGGGATATGATGCCTATATCTTAGGGTGTCCCACATATCACAGGGACATGACGGCGAACATGAAGTCGTTTCTCTTCCTGTGCGGGAAGGTAAACCTGGAGGGAAAACCCGGCGGAGCCTTCGGCTCTTATACCCATTCGGGGGATGCCCCTCTCGAAATCTACGAGACCATGGAATACGTTTTTAAGATGAACGTTACGAGCCTCGGGTCATTCAGGCTCAAGGAGGCGGATATCGATAACAATATCAAGTCATGCCAGGATTATGGTGGAGCTATTTGTGAAATGTTAGCGTAAAACATAACAGGGGTGTCTATTTGTGAAAATAGACACCCCTGACTTCTTGAACAAGGAGGTGCCATATGCTTTATCCACTGTTTGAATGGCACGGGGTAGGAAACGGGATGCTGATGGCGATTATCGCCACCTATCACATTCTTCCCTGCCACCTTGCCACGGGTGCGTTCTGGATTACCTATGTTATGGAGCGCAAAGCGTATCAGGAAAACGACCTGGCCATGTTGGAGTTCGTAAAGAAATACAGCCTACTCGTTCTGATTTTCTGTTTCGTGACCGGATCCCTCACGGGAGCGGGGATCTGGTATGCCGCCACACTTATCAGCCCACGGGCCATCTCCGGCCTGATCCACAGTTATGTGTGGGGATGGGCGACGGAATGGGTGTTCTTTCTTATTGAAATCGTCACGATCTATACCTATTACTATACCTTCGGAAAGATCTCCCGGAAGGCCCATTTGAGAATCGGCCTGATCTATGCCATGTCCGCGTGGTTGAGCATGGTGATCATCACTGGAATCCTGGGTTTCATGCTGACCCCGGGTAAATGGGCGCAGACCGGTGGATTCTTTGACGGGTTCTTCAATCCCAGTTACTGGCCGCAGCTTTTCGTTCGGACGGCGTTTATGTTTGTCGTGGGTGGTTCCTACGCTGCCATTGTCGCCAGCTTCCTGAAAGATCCGGAAGTCAAGTCCAAGGCCATGAAGGTCGCGGCGAAATGGGGCATCGGCGGCCTGGTGGTCGGCGGCCTGTTTGCCATCTGGTATTTCGCCAAGATTCCCGCCACGGCCAGGACGATCATCTTCGAGGATCTGGGTTTTACAAGAACCTTGTTCAAGGTTGCCATTGCTTCCGGCGTGCTGCTCTTCATCTATTTCGGCGTCTGGGGATTCATGAAGTCAAAAACGGCAGGTCCTATTCCGGCGATTATCGCCATGCTGATCCTGTTTGTGGGGATCTGCGCCGGTGAGACGATGCGCGAGATGGCGCGCCGACCCTACCTGATTCCCACCTACATGTACAGCAACCAGATGATTGCGAGAGACATGAAGCCCAAGGGCGTCAAGAGCGAGGTGGCAAAATTCAACAAGGAAGGGGTGTTGAAGAATTACTACTTTGCCCCGGACAGCGTCAAAGAGATCGACGCCTCCAACTTCATGGATGCCGGTCGCATCCTAACGAAACTGGAATGTATCAGTTGCCATACGGTGGAGTCGACCGGATTCTTCTCCATTCCGAAGCTGATGGTCAGATTCGGGGCGAAATCTCCCGAGGAGGTTTATGATTTTCTCGATGCCTTGGACGACTACAACTACATGCCCCCGTTTGTGGGGACGGAAAAGGAAAAACGGGCGGTCGCGGCCTATATCGCCTCCCTGGTAAATCCCAACGGGAAGGCTGACCCCGCTTGGGTTTTGGGCAAATAACCCTTCACGGTGTATAGGAGGTTAAGAAAATGGATCTTGCACAAGTCTTGAATGGGTTGCGGGACCCCATGGGCGTGCCGTTTTACCCATGGCTTTTCCAGGTATTGATGGTGCTGACCTTCGCTCTGCACATCATCTTTGTCAATCTCGCCATCGGCGGTTCGTTCATGGCGGTTTACGAGCATTACAAGAAAGGAGAGAACAACAAACGCCTCTCGCGGTTCCTCGCCCGGTCCTCGACGGTCAACCTGTCCGCGGCCGTGGTTCTGGGTGTGGCGCCCCTGCTCTTCGTGCAGGTGGTCTATGATCCCTTCTGGTACGTGTCCAACCTGCTTTCCGCGTGGTGGGCCGTGGGTTTCTTATGCTTTATCACGGCGGCGTTCCTGGCCCTGTATGCCTTCTATCTGAAGCGCAACCCGGAATCGGGCATGAAGGGATTTGGCTTTTTTGGCTGGTTCACCTTCGGGATGCTGCTTCTGGCAGGCTTTTCCATGCATTTTTTATCGGTCCAGCTCCTCGAGCCTGAAAAGTGGAAGCTCTGGTATCTCTCCGGACATGTCATGAACACCAGTGGAACGACGATATATGACTTCCGGATTTCGCGGTATCTCCATTTCATCATCCCGTCGTTTGCCATCACGGGCGTGTTCATGATGCTCTACGGGTGGTTTTTCAGCACCCGGAAAGACATGGACAAGGATTACCTTCACTGGGTAGCGGTTTCCGGGGCGAAGATGGCCTTGTGGGCCACGATTATCCAGATTATCATTGGATTCTGGTGGCTCTTCAGCCTGCCGAAGAACCTGAACTTTACGACTAACATTTTTCTCTGGATCGGCGCGATTCTTGGCGTTGTCTTCTTCCTGGTGCTGATGGCGGCCCAAAAGGCGCCGGAGAAATACGCGGTCCTGTCGGCCCTGCTCGCCTTTCTGGCGGTGCTTGGAATGTCCGTGTCGAGAGAGGTTTTGAGGATGGTCTACCTGGGAAAATTCAACTATTCCATCTACACCTACAAGCTGAATATCAGCTGGGGAAGCACCGCCCTGTTCCTCTTGACCTTTGTCATGGGGATCATCGTCATGGCATATCCGCTGGCGGTTGCGTGGAAGTTGGGACGATATGGATCAACATCGGAGGAGGGTGCGTAAAATGGAAGAACTGGAAAAATTCGGAAAGTTGACCACGGGTTTGATGGTGGCGTGGTTTATCGTTGTCGCAGGGTTTGGAATCGTCCTTTCCCTGATAAACGGAACCTTCTTTTAAACGAAAAATGGGGTGGGTTGTCTATCAAGGCAACCCACCCATATCAAAAACTTCTTGATTTTTTACTGACAATCCATTAATGGAAGGTAAGAAACAAGAAATCACGAAAAGGAGAGAAAGATGGATAACTATGTATGTCAGGTGTGTGGGTATGTTTATGATCCGAGTCAGGGAGATCCTGAGAGTGATATCGCTCCGGGGACCTCATTTGATGACCTGCCCGAAGATTGGGTTTGCCCGGTATGCGGCGCAGGAAAGAGTGAGTTCGAGAAGGAGGAATGATCTGTGAAACCCATTAAAATCAAGCCCGGCGTCTTTTTCGTTGGGGCGATCGACTGGGACAGGCGTCTGTTTGACAACCTGGTCCCCCTCCCGGATGGGACGACCTATAATGCGTATCTGATCAAGGGAAGTGAAAAAACCGCCCTGATTGACACGGTCGATTTTCACATGTCCGATGTGCTTTTTGAGTATCTGAAGGATGTGGATCGGATTGACTATGTGATTGCCAATCACGGTGAGCAGGATCATTCAGGAACGTTGCCGAAAGTGCTCGAGAAATATCCTGAGGCCAAGGTCTACTTGACCCCCAGGGCCAAGGGAATTTTCATGGACCTTCTTCACCTCCCTGAGGAGAAATTTGTAACGGTCGAGGATGGAGAAACCCTGTCCCTGGGTGATAAGACCCTTCAGTTTGTTCACACCCCGTGGGTGCACTGGCCGGAGACAATGGGCACCTATCTCAAAGAGGATAAGATTCTCTTTTCCGGGGATTTTCTCGGTTCCCACATCGCGACAAATGATTTGTTCGTGAAGGATGAGGCACGGGTTTATGAGGCCGCCAAACGTTACTATGCAGAGATCATGGTACCTTTTGCGGGACAGATCAAAAAAAATCTGGAAAAGATAAAAGGCCTGGATATCGACATCGTCGCTCCAACGCACGGTCAGCTTTACGACAGGCCGGAATTTATCATCGATGCCTATCACCACTGGGTTTATGATGATCCCAGGAACCTGGTGCTGATTCCCTATATCTCCATGCATGGCAGCACGAAGGTCATGGTAGATCACCTTATCAATGCCCTCACGGAGCGGGGTGTGTCCGCCAGCCTTTTCAACCTTGCCGCGGGAGTTGTAGATATAGGGAAACTGGCCATGGATCTTATGGATGCCGCGACCGTGGTTATTGGCACACCCACGGTTCTTCTCGGGCCGCATCCCAATATCGTTTATGGCACCTACCTCGTGAATGTCCTGAAACCCAAGGCGAAATTTCTGTCTGTCATCGGGTCCTACGGATGGGGAACCAAGGCCGTGGATATCATCAAGGGGCTTCTGACCAATTTGGGGAAGGCGGAGATCCTCGATCCGGTTTTGTGCAAGGGATTGCCAAAGGAAGAAGACCTGAAGGCGATCGAAGCCCTGGCGGAGACCATTTTCCAGAAACACAAGGAAAACGGATTCGTCTGAGTCTAAACCTTTTGTAACGTAAGAGCGGCCGGAGAAGATTCTCTGGCCGCTCTTTTGGTTTTTACACTTTCCAGCCTGGGCAGGTCTAAGGTAAAAAACCTTGACAATGCACAAGGCCTTTGATAAAAGCGCCGTGGAAATGAGATTGTCTCCTTCGGCGTAAGGGAAACCGGTGAAAGACCGGTACGGGCCCGCCGCTGTGACCGGGGACGAAAGCCACGAGGAGCCACTTCCAGACCACGAAGGCCTGGAGGGAAGGTGTGGCGAGTAGGATGATCCGGAAGTCAGAAGACCTGCCGAGGGAAAGACAAGCCACTGAACGCCCTCGAGGAACGGGGCAACGGCTTTGAATAGGTGGGTGAAAAACGGTAACCCCCGAATCTGTGATGATTCGGGGGTTTTTGTATGGAAAGAATAAAGAAAGGAGGTGAAGAAGATGAAAACAGGCATTATTCTTTATTTGACGGGTGATTCCCGGTTGGAAGAGGGAATTGAGGCCGAGAAATTGGCCAAAGATCTGGGAATCGAGGGAGACAAGATCGAGTTAGTTTCCAAAAACAATGGCTACGAGGATGTCATCGATGCGTGGTGGATTTTGCTCACCCGCGGGATGAAACGCGTCCTCTGTTTCATGGTTTCAAGCATAGATGGACGCCATTTCAAACTCGTGTCGCAGCCTTTACGGCTTTGCGGCTGAAGGGAGGAGACGGGTAAATGGGAAAGATGAAAAGGGGGATTATTCTATCTCTTACAATTTTTGCTTTGGCCTTTCCCGGCACGCTTTTCGCCGGTGGGGGGGATCTTTCCGCCATCAAGGCGGAGATTGAGGCGATGAAGAGCCGTTTGAAGGCGCTGGAAAACCAGCTTGTCAAACAGCAGCAGGTGATTGAGAAGCAGAACAGGCTGATCCAGTCCTATGAGAAGGCCCTGAAGAAGCAGGAGACCGAACTGGAGGCTCAGAAAAAAGAGGTTGCCCAACAGAAAGAGGTGCTCGCGGAACAGGCCAAGGAATCCAAGGGGCTCTCGGCCCTCGAGGCGGCCTTGAGCCACATGGAGTTCTCCGCGGGTGTGACAGGTATTGTCCAGGGGACTTCCAACATGGATGATGGTGACTCTACCGACGGCACTTTCACCTTTGATTTCGGCATCGCTACCCACTTTGGGGGATACGGAAGTTTCTATGTCCACCTGGAGGGAGGTGACGGCGAAGGGTTGAACAACGACGTGCCCAGTTTCAGCGTTCCCAATTACGATTCCTATGCCACTGAAAATAACAAAAACGAAACCGATCTCACCGTTTCAGAGGCGTATTATGAGTTCAACCTTTTCAAGGAGAAAGTGACCCTCAATGCCGGGAAGATGGACATCAGTGTCCTCTTCGACGAAAACGAAGCGGCAGGGGATGAGACGACTCAGTTTCTATCCAATATCTTCGTCAAGAGCATGGGCCTGACGATTCCCGAACCGGACAACTTCTACTGTCCGGCCATGATGGTCAGGATCGATCCCATCGACCTCATCGAGTTGCGTTTTGTGGGGGCATCCGTGGAAGACAATAACTGGGAGGATATCTTCACCCATGTCTTCGGTGCCGCTCAGGTCAACTTTCGACCCAAGATCAAGGGACGCCAGGGGAATTACCGGTTTTATGCCTGGATCGACGGGCGAAACCACGTGAAGAACAGGAACCTTGGCTTTGTGTCCGATTCCTATAAGGATAACCATGCGGATGAAAACCAGACAGGATTTGGCGTGAGTTTCGATCAGGAGCTGACGGATAACATCATCGCGTTTTTCCGTTACAGCTACACGGATGATGACCTGGCGACCTGGAGCGACGACCACTGGGAGATGATTCCGTTCAACCAGGTCTGGTCCACGGGATTGCAGATTTCCGGGGGCTATTGGAGACGTAAAGATGATGCGGTGGGGCTGGCCTATGGACAGACCCTCCTGACGGATGATTACAAACGCGCCAATGACCATACGGGTGACGAGCAGTATATCGAGGCCTATTACCGTTGGCAGTTACACAAGCGTTTCGCCCTGACGGGAGATTTCCAGTGGATCAAGAACGCCGGGGGTAATTCCCAGGAAAGCGATATCTACATCTTCGGCCTGAGGTCACAAGTAGATTTCTGAAAAGGAGTAGAAAGACGATGAAGAAATGCTGTTTAATCTTTTTTGCGGCTGTGATAGGGTTGGCCATCACAACGACGGGTTTTGCCATGGGAAAACAGGAAAACAAAAAGGCCATTGTCATTGCGAGCTTTGGCACCAGCTATCTCACGGCCCTGAAGGCCATCACCACCATCCAGGACGAGGTCAAGAGGGAATTTCCCGGGCTCCCGGTTCGGGTGGCCTTCACCTCCAATATCATCCGAAAGATCTGGCACAAGCGTCAGCACGACGAGGCGTTCTTGAAAGATCATCCCAACATCCCTAAGGAATATCTCTACGTCAAGGGGCCCCTGGCCACTGTCGCGGACCTTCAGGACGAAGGGTATCGGACCATCATTGTTCAACCGACCCATATTTATGCCGGCGAGGAGTTTGCCGATCTCTGCTCTTACATTAACGGCCTGAACACCATCAAAACCATCAAGGCAAAGTACATGCCCTTTGTGAAGCTCGTGGTGGGACGTCCGGCCCTGGGGACCTTTGGCCCCGTTCACGATTACCATGAAGATATGAAGGTGGCGGCAAAGGTCTTGAAAGACGATGTGGCCCTCGCGAAGAAAGAGAAGGCGGCCCTGGTCTACATGGGGCACGGCAACGAGTTCTACAGCACGGGTATCTATGCCGAATTTCAACAGGTCATGCGGAAGACGTATCCCGACGTCAAGATCTTCATCGGAACGGTGGAAGGCTTCCCGTCCCTGGATGATGTCCTGACTGGGCTTAAACATGCAAAAATCAAAAAGGTTGTCCTCAAACCCTTCATGATCGTGGCGGGCGATCACGCCAACAACGACATGGCGGGCGATGAGGCGGATTCCTGGAAGAACCAGATCAAGAAACTGGGCATCCATGTGATTCCCGTGCTTCACGGCCTGGGGGAAAAGCCCGCGTGGGCGCGGATCTTCGTGGAACACATCAAGGATGTGGCAAAGGATAACGGGATTGAACTCAAATAGGAAACGATGAAAGAGATATCCGTGGGCGCCCCGCGAGGCCGGCGGGGCGTCTTTGTCTTTTTCTTGCTTTTGATATTTTTATTGCTCGTTGTCTTGATTTCGACGGGAATGGGATACATCCGGATACCTCCCCTCCAGGTCCTGAGGGTCATCATGGGGAAAATTTTGGCAAGACCTGAATACCTGAAAGGGGTCGACAAGGTTTTCCCTTATGTGATTTGGGATATTCGCCTGCCGCGCATCCTGACGGCGGCGATCGTGGGATGCGGCCTTTCCGTTTCCGGCGTCGTGTTTCAGGGGATTCTTCTCAACCCCCTGGCGGACCCCTATACGCTCGGGGTATCGGCGGGCGCCGCCTTCGGCGCTTCCATCGCGTTGCTGATGGAGATTCCCGTTCTGGGTGCCTACGCGGTTCCGCTTTTTGCCTTTGTGGGTGCCCTGCTGACCCTGCTCTTTGTCCTTTCCATCTCCTCCTTCGAGGGGCGGATCGCCTCCAATAACCTCATCCTGTCCGGGATCATCGTGGCCACGATCCTGTCGGCGGGAATCAGCTTCATCAAGTATGTGGCGGACGAGCAGGTCAGCGTGATTATCTTCTGGCTCCTGGGGAGTTTCAATTCCCGAACCTGGCTCGATGTCGCCTTGACCTTTGGCATGGTCACCCTTGGCAGCGGTTTCTGCTTCTATTTCGCACGGGACCTGAACGTCATGGCCCTGGGGGACAAGGTGGCCATGTCCCTTGGGGTTCATGCCAACAAGACCCGCACGGCGTTGCTCGTGATGGCGTCCCTCATCGCCTCCGTCTGCGTGGCCGTGTCCGGCATCATCGGTTTCGTTGGATTGGTTATCCCCCACCTGATGCGGTTCGTGGTGGGGCCGGATAACCGAATCCTGATCCCAACCTCCGCCCTTCTCGGCGGAATTCTCCTGCTCTTCGCCGATACGGTGACGCGCGCCGTGTTGCCCCACGAAATCCCCATCGGTGTCCTCACAGCCATCATCGGGGGGCCGGTTTTCTGTTACATCTTCCGAAAAAATCGGAGGAGGATGATTCATGGCTGACCCCCTCTTTGAACTTTCCAATCTCCATTTCGCCTTCGGCGAACGAGAGGCTGTCAAAGGGTTGAACTGGCGACTCGACGCGGGGCATTTCTATGGGATCGTGGGTCCCAACGGGTGCGGAAAAACAACGCTGCTCCTCCTGATGATGGGGTATTATCGGCCGGGGAGAGGGAAGATCCTCTTCGATGGGCGGGAGATGACAGCCCTCAAAAGGCGCCTTCTCGCCACGAAGATGGCCCTCGTCCCGCAGGACTTCGCCATCAACTTCGATTTCAGGGTCTTCGACGTGGTGATGATGGGACGGTATCCTTACATCCCGAGATTTACCGCGCCGCCTCGCGTGGAAGTCGAGAAGGTCTGGGCCGTCATGAAGGAAATGGGAATCGACGGGATGGCGGAACGGTCGGTCATGGCCTTGAGCGGCGGGGAAAAACAGCGGGTGGTCTTCGCGCGGGCCCTGGCGCAGGATACCCCGGTCCTCCTGCTGGATGAGGCCACCTCCAACATGGATATCCAACACACCCTTCATGCCCTCGACCGCGTGGCGGAAAGGGTTGCCTCGGGGAAAACCGCTATCGGGGTGTTCCACGACCTGAATCTCGCCGCCATGTATTGCGATCGACTCGTTTTTATGGCAAATGGAACCATTGCCCGGATGGGGAATACCGACGACGTCCTGGACGAGGAGACGATCGCGCGGGTTTTTGAAGTGAAAAGTAAAATTATTGATTCTCCGGCCACGGCGGGGAGGCACGTCGTGTTTTACAAAAGGAGTCGGACATGAAACGGTTCACGGGAATCGTAGGGTTCCTCTGGTTGTTCTTTTTGTTGAACGGCGCGCTCCTGCGTGCCGCGGTCATCGTGGACGCGACGGGAAAGAAGGTTGCCGTCTCCCCCCCTTACAGGCGGATTATTTCCCTCTATGGCGCGCATACGGAAAACCTCTTTTCCCTGGGGCTGGACAGGGAAGTCATCGGCGTCTCCCGGCACGAGGCCTATCCCCCCGCGGCGACGCGTAAACCGGCCTTCAGTTACCACGAGGATGCGGAGAAATTCATTGCCGCGCGCCCCGACCTTGTCCTGGTCCGCCCCATGATCACCCGAGGGTATCCCGCCCTGGTCAAAAAACTCCGGGCGGCGGGGATCACCGTCATCTCCCTCCAGCCCACGACGGTGACGGAAATGCTGACATACTGGAAGACGCTTGGAGTCCTGACGGGGAAGGAAGATGCCGCGGCGCGGATGATTGCGCGGTTCCGAAAAGGGGTTGAAAAGATCAAGAAGATGGTGGCCCATATCCCCGCCGAAAAACGAAAGCGTGTCTATTTCGAGGCGATTCACTCCCGCATGAAGACCTTTGCCCCCAACGCCATCGCCATGTTCGCCCTCAAAACGGCCGGGGGGATCAACGTGGCACAAGACGCCAAGGCGGTCCACGGAACAAATATCGCGGAATACGGCAAGGAACGACTCCTCTCCCATGCCGGGGAGATCGATGTCTTCCTCGCCCAGCGGGGGGCCATGAACCGGGTCACGAAGCGAAAAATCCTGGAAGAGGGGGGATTCAAGGCCATCAAGGCGGTTCGCGAGGGACACGTCTATATCGTGGATGAGAAGATCGTGTCACGGCCTACCCTGCGTCTGCTGTTGGGCATCTATGAAATCGGGCGGTTTCTCTACCCGAAGATCTTCGACGATGTTGCAAAATGGCGGGAGCGGAAGGTATTGAGCCGGGCGGGATTCGCGGAAATGATTATCAAGATGACCCATACACCTATCAAGACGCCCAGTTACCGTCATGACATTCTGAAAAGGAAGAAGGGGCATCACCTGTATGGCGGTTTCCGGGATGTGGATTATTCCCGGTTTCGCGCCGCCTGCATCGAAACCGCCGTGTCTCTGGGCCTGTTCCGCGATGGGGACGCCCAGCGGTTTTTCCCGGACAAACCGATACTTCGTGGAGACGTGGCCTATAGCCTTTTCATGAAGTTCGACCTTCCCGAGGCGAAGCCGGTGAAGATCACGGATATCCCGGAGGATGCCCCCCTCTATTCCCAGGTTGGCACGATCGTGGGCCTGGGAATCATGGGCTTGGATAGGGGAAAATTTGAACCAAAGCGGCCCATGTCTGGAGAGGCGGCCTTTGAGGCCATCCATAAAGCGATTGAGAAGGCGGGGAGGAAATAGGATGACAAAGTTCGGCACATTGTATGGGATCGGTGTGGGGCCGGGCGACCCGGAATTGATGACCGTCAAGGCCGTCAAGGCGCTGGAGCGGGTCCCGGTCATCTTTACGGCCGCCTCCACGAAGAACGACTACAGCACCGCCCTGGAGATCGCGCGGCCCTATATCCCCGAGACGGCGGAAATTATCGCGCTTCCGTTCCGTATGACCCTGAAACACACGGCCCGGCGCCAGGCCCGGGAGGAAAACGCCAAAAAGGTCCTGCCCGTTTTGCGGGAGGGAAAAGACGCGGCGTTTTTGACCCTTGGGGACCCTCTGACCTATTCGACCTTCAGCTATTTGGCGCAGGCGCTGCAGGAGTTAGAGCCTCAGGTCGAGATTCAGGTGATTCCGGGAATCACCTCCTACCAGGCGGCCGCCGCCCGCGTGGTGACGCCTCTCTGCGAAGGGGAGGAATCCCTCCTCGTCCTGTCCGGCGCCCTGGGAGGCGAGGCGTTGAGAAAACTCGCCGGAAGCGTGGACAACATCGTCATGCTCAAAACCTACAAAAATTTCAGTGACATCACCCGGTCCCTGGAGGAGCTGAACCTTGTGGATAAGACGGTGGGGGTTAGCCGGTGTGGCCTGGAGGGCGAAGAGGTCATCGACGATATCCGCCGGTACAAAGATACACACCCTCCCTACTTCACCCTACTGATTATTAAGCCGGGCGGGGAGAAATAGGACACGCTTTAGCCTGAAGTCTGAAGTCCGAAGGTAGAAGGTCTGCTGTGACTCCTATCACAGCTTACCCTCTTGTCCAAATGCCGTTGCACTTGTGAGTTGAATGCAGATTTTTTAAAACACCATACACCTAGCATATATATTTATGGGGTATAACAAAAAGAGAGCAAATATTGATGTGAATATTAAAATCTCCTTTCTAAAGAACGTCATGTGCTCCTCCACTTTCTCTCCCCTTACACTTTACGCCTTACGGGTCATTTTCCCTTTCATATTCTCGTTGTATGTACAATTATTAGCCTGTTGACATGCTTGACAAATGTAACCTTATGGGTTACATTTTTAAAAGTGATCAAATCGTTCAAACATAAAGGTCTGGAGGAATTCTTTTACACAGGAACGAAAAAGAGGATTAAACCGGAACATGCGGACAGGCTTGAGCGAATCCTTGACCGCCTACACGCCGCCAGCGAATTAAAAGACATGAAGTACCCGGGTTCTCACCTGCATAAACTGACAGGAGACAAAAAAGGGAAATATGCCGTGAAGGTATCG
>CAZPTH010000037.1:0-14297 GCA_964589315.1 uncultured Thermodesulfobacteriota bacterium | reverse complement strand
TTATGACTATTTCCACAAAAAATGTGGGTAACATGTAGATATCTCTGTGAGATTCGGCTCTATCTCTTTTATTTTCTTAGAAAAAAAGCGTTTCGCACACGAAATGAGCAATAAAATATCCTATTATTACAAGATGTTACATCATTTGCCAAAAAACAAGCCGAGGGATTTCCCGATTCCAGAGATAAAGAAAAAGATTACTCTAAAGAAATGTGAATAACATGTGGAAAACAAAGGGCCTCAGATGAAAACTCAAACCGGTAATAATCATTCCTCGTTACTTCCTCCTCAATACGGTCACCGTCTCTATGTGAAACGTCTGGGGAAACATATCGAGTGGGGTCACGGAACGAACCTCATACAAGGCATCTTCAAGGAGATACTTCAAGTCCCGCGCGAGGGTCATGGGATCGCAAGAGACGTAGACGATTATTCCTGGGAGAACCCCCGAACTGACCATTGCTTTCATAAGCTCCTTCGCACCGATCCGTGGCGGATCCAGAATCAGGGCGTCAGGAACACCCTTACCTTTACTCAGGGACTCTCTAAAATATCTTGCAGCCTCCGCGCGCACAAACTCGACGTGGGAAACCCCATTCGCCGCCGCGTTCCTTCTGGCTGCTTCAATGGAAGAACTTGCGCTATCCACGCCTGTCACCTCGCACCCTCGAAAAGCAAGAGGAATAGAGAAATTCCCCATCCCACAATAGAAGTCGAGCACCCTTACCCCCGAAGCCAGCAGACCCTCTTCCTCCAGGGCCTGAATCACAAGTCCGGAAAGGCGCCTGTTCTGCCCGAGGTTGGCCTGAAAAAAACCACCCGGTGGAACGGTCAATTTGATTTTCATCCCTTCCACGGGTAAGAGAACCACAGAGTCATTACCCGCCAAAAGCTCCGGCTCATCGCCGCTGGAGATATCCCACCAGAGGGAAAACGAGACATCCTTCGCGAGGCCTATGATTTCGTCCAGCTCCTCCCAGTTCCTTTCCCCACCCCCAGGAAAGGGAGCAGAAAATCTGAGAATAACCCTTGGGCGTCCCAAGTCCCCATTTTCAATGAGCAGCTCTCCCCTTTTACGACCCCAAAAAGAGCCCTTTATCACTTCACTCAACTCCGTTAAGACACGATTCAGACGTTCATCGAGCAACGGACATTGGCGAACAGAGACAATCCGGTGACTTTCAGCCCGGTAGTATCCTGGGCCATTTCGGCCCAGTGCCAAACGGGTTCGCGAACGGTAGTGAAATCCTTGAGGAGATGGAATTATCTCCCTTATTCTTCCTTCAGAAACTCCTCTCACCCTTGTGAGGATCTCGCTCACGATTTCGCGTTTCCAGTAAAGCTGCGCGGCGTAACGCAGGTGCTGCCACTGGCATCCCCCACACTGCCCAAACGCCGGGCACGTCGGCAAAACCCTGTCTGGAGAGGAAGTGGTCACCTCTAAAAGCCGTCCCCGGATATATCGCGTTTTCTCCCGGAGGGGTTTCCAGGTGACAATCTCGCCGGGCGCAACCATAGGGATAAACACGGCCTTATCTCCGTAATGCCCGAGCCCGTCTCCACGAAAAACCAGTTTTTCTACCGTGAGTTTTCTCTGTTGTTCAGTTTCCATGTTCAATGAATGGTAACACAAATAATGTAAAAATCGATAAGCCGCATTGAACGGGAAACATTTCTTGACCCGAACATCCCCGTTTGATAATTAAATAAAAAAACCATGCCTCACTGCTTTTTCAAAGTCTTTAGGGCAAAGGAGCTGAATTATGATACGTCAATGGGTATTGGGATTATCCCTTTTTATGATAATAGGGTGTTCCACGATTCAGGTTTCAAACGACTACAATCCAAGTTATGATTTCAAGAAGCTACACTCTTTCGTCATCCTGTATAACAAAAACAAAGATTCCCTGGCGCAAGGCCGGATTGTCAAGGCCCTGACTCAGGCTTTAGAGGCGAAAGGATACCATGCGGTTCCGAAAAGCAAAGCGGATTTTTACGTGGTCTTTCATACCAATGTCACCGACAAACGCCAGATCGTAACAGATTACCAGCAGATTGGAGTGCCCTATCATTATTACGGCTACAGACATGGACACCGCTACAGGTCTGGGTACGGAACAACGGCGGTTCCTGTTTACCGGGAAATCAACTATAAGGAAGGCAAAATCGTGGTGGACGCCCTCGATGCCGGAACAAAGAAACTTTTCTGGCGAGGTATCGCCACGGACCGGCTCAAATCCCTGAACACACCGGAAGAAAGATGGGAATACATCAAAGAGGTGGTTCAAAAACTCCTGGCGCCTTTCCCCGGCAAAAAACCAGCAACGAAAAATCAGGGATGATTTTGAAGGGTTGAAGACTTGTCCACGTCAACAATAAATCGTCCCTGTTCGACCCCTGTAACTTTAGCTATAGGCCCACATTTTACCTTGAGCATGTAGATCACCGATTTATCGTTGACCTCCCCCCTTAGCGCCTCGAAATTTCCTGTTCCTTTCGACACGATTAAATCAGCCTCTTCATAAGCCCGGGTGACCGGTAAGGGATAAGACTCCCCAGGCACAAACACCCCCTTTACGGCCAGAACCTGATCCACGAGTTTCTCAAGCCTGAAAAATCGAACATCGTCCATCGTGGCATCTTCGAAGAACAGGGGCTCCTTCACCAGGAGGGTAACATGGCACCCTCCTTCTTTCAGCATGGAAAGGAGGAGGGAATCAAACCCAATCTCCCCTGCATTGTCCGTGACATACAGGATGTGTCGCGCCTTTTTGATTGTTCCGTAGATATCACCCCTTATGAGAGGGTTCAGTTCCCCCCTAAGAACGCTTTGCACTTCTGCAAACTCGAAGCCCTGGGAAGGCGCCCCCAAAGGGGCGACATTGCCGGCGGCAGCAACCATACATGCCTTCTCGAACCTTTCCCTTGAATCTCGCCCCTTTTCAACAAAGTCCCTTGCGTGAGGTAAAAGACTTGCGGCGTTTTCATTGTTCTTTCTTTTCAGGTCTTGGTAAAAAGGTTCCGCCCCGGCGCGAAAAATATCCCACGTACCCTCAACGAGATAATTCGACAGTAATGCCGTATTCATTCCTCCAAGGGAGTGTGTGCTCGCGATGGAGAGCAGGCGTCGGATGCCACTGAAAAACGACTGAGAATCCCCCCTTACCGCGCTCCTGCCGTAAACCCAGTGCAGGAGACAGAGAACACAGGCGGGTTCAAGCTTCAAAGGGAATCATTCCCGTTTAAGATCCGAAGTGATTTCTTCAAGCCCAAGTTTCCTGAGCGTCTTGGTTTCCGGCCTTCCTTCCTCGTCATACCCCAGTTCCCCGTAGTATTCATTCAAAAGCGTGTCATATTTCCTGTAATACTCCCCCGTTGCCGGGCCGGCATTTTTCAGGGGCTCCTTGAGGAATCTCTCCGGGAGATAGTCATCCTTCCGTGCCAGCCCCTCACGGACATTGAAACAGCGCTCCAGACATACGATCCTTTCCGCCACGGTATAGAGATAATCCAGGTCGGCAAGGTCCCGGTTTCCCGTTCCCGCCACGAGCAGGCTTGTTATCAGGTCATCGTCCACATTGGTATCCGCAAAGTTGCAGAGAATCAGGACCTCTTCCTTCGCCTTCTTAACCTGGCTTTGGGCAATGACATCGCCCTTTCCCTCGTCGGTCAAGGGGTCAATGGGCTCAGGCCTTCCAGAGATTTCCTGGCGGCAGTAGCCATACATGTGGCTCCCCCCGATATTGGAAACCGCGTATCCCAGGCCATGCGCCTTGGCCGCCCTCGGTTCGTAGCCGGGGAGTTCAAGTCCCTTCGCCTGCATGGCATAATGAGAGGCCCCTTTGCCGATTTTTTCCGCCGCCTTTCGGGTTCCCAGAGCCAGGATAGCCCCGATTCCTTCTTTCGCAGCGATTTTTCGAATCAATTCCATGACCGCAGAACCGTTCCCCCAGCGAAGATCCAGCCCATCCACATCCTGTTGAGAAAGGATCCCTTTTTCAAAAAGCTCCATGGCAAATCCAATGGTTGCACCCGTGCTGATGGTATCCAGCCCCAGGTGATCGCAAAGGAGATTCGCGTTCAGGATCAGATGGGGATCCGTGTTATAGATCTCCCCGCCAAAGGCATAGACGGTTTCATACTCTGGACCTTCCCAGGTCATCCCTTTGAACTCTCCGTCATCGATCTTTACGACATTCCCGCATCGGGTCGTACAGGCGAAGCAACCATAATTGCCCACCTTGAAGGCTTCGAGAGACTCTCCTGAAATCGCTGCCACACCCGGCAGCTGTCCTTCCTGGAAGTTTTTCACGGGAAAGATTCCACGCTTTTCCATCCCCACGGTCATAAAGGTCGTCCCAAACCGTGTGAGCTTCTTGCGCCGGGAATGATCTCTCAAGATTGCGTTATGCTCCTTGACCGTTTCCTGAAACGCGCCTTTTTGGGCGGGAACAAGTGGTTGGGAATCCCCCAGCAGGACAACAGCTTTCAGGTTCTTTGAACCCATGACGGCTCCTACGCCTCCACGCGCCGCCGTTCTCTCTTCATGGACGATAGCAGAAAACAGGACAAGATTTTCCCCCGCCGGACCGACGCATGCGACCTGGGCCTTTTTCCCATGGATTGTCTGAAGTCTCTTTTGCGTCTCTTCCGTGTCGAGTCCCCACAAGGACGCGGCGTCCATCACGGCGACGTCCTCCCCGTCAATCAAGAGATAGACGGGACGAGAGGCCTTTCCCGAAACAGAAATGAATTCATAGCGATTCATCTTGATAGCGGCGCCAAATTTCCCTCCGCAAACAGAACGCATATAGGTCCCCGTAAGCGGACTTTTCGTAATCACCATCCACCTTGAGAAACCCGGCGCGATGCTCCCGCCCAGGATGCCGGATGCAAAGATGAGAGGGTTGGCAGGTTCAAGGGCATCCGTGGAAGGTTTAATATTTCGGTAAAGGTGGTATGCCCCGAGGCCGCGGCCACCGATAAACAACCTGGATATGTCTTCAGGGATTTGTCCGATATCACTTTCCCCAGTGGAGAGATCAACGGAAAGATACCGTTCCGTATAGGTTGACATGCTAAAAAATCCTCAAAATAAGGGGTTCCGAACTCGCGGCGACTTCATACGATTTTTGCGTAGGTGTGCCATCGAAATAACCTTCGAAAATGGACAGAAGCTTTTCATAATCCCCGCTTTTTTCATAGTTTTCCATATCCGTCTTCGTGTCCCACGCCGTAACGGAAATACCCTCGTTCGGCGCATCCAGGGACTCGAGAAGGTGCACGAATCGGATGCCTTTGTGATTCTTGTGAAGTGGCAGAACCTTGTCGTTGTAATCCCACCTGAGGTTATCCATCTTTCCTTCTTTTGTCTTGAAAAAGGTCATTCTGACATACATAAAAACTCTCCCTTGTTATTTGAAAAATCTCGTTAAAAGATCAATGACGTAATCGGTGTCTTCCTCCTTCTTTTCTTCCTTACTGACTGTCTTTTTCCTCGACCAGACCGTCTCCGGGCGTGCCTGAAGGATAAAAATATTCTCAGGGAAATCCATATCCTGATCAATCGCCCATTCAATATCCGAGGGATTTTTATAGTGTTTTTCTATACGCAAACCGGCCCTTACCAACTCCCTGATCTCTTCATCGGTAATGGAGTAGGATTTCCTTCGGGTTTCCGACACTTCTCTTTCAACGACCCCACCTCCCGATACCGGTACGATTTCAATATCCTTTTCACCGAGGACCCTTTTCTTGACTTCAAGGCTTGCCTTGTCGACCAGAAATTCGTCGGGAGTAACTTCCCCGCTGACGACGCTTTCACCCAGCCCCCAACTCGCGTTGATAGCAACCTCGCTCTTGTCCCCGTTAATGGGATTCAGGGTAAACATGACACCGGCGGTTCGGGAATTCACCATCTTTTGAACCGTTACGCTTATCTTCTCACGGTCATGGGAAAATCCCATGTCATTACGATAAGACGTGGCCCTGTCTGAGAACAGGCTGGCCCAGCAGCTTTTAACTTTTATGATGACTTCGGCCGCACCTACGATCCATAAATAGGTGTCCTGAAGACCCGCAAAGCTTGCCCAGGGAAGATCTTCCGAGGTCGCACTGGACCGGACCGCCACCGGCAGGTCCTGCTTACCGACAAGTTCACAAAGTTTAAAATAGGCTTTTGCAATCTCGATCGATATTTCTTCGAGGAGGGCCGAATTGATAATGATTCGCCTCACCTCCTTACAGATTTCGGCAAGTTCCCGCTGACTCTTGGACTTGGAATCCCCAAGCATGGGGAATATTTTCTTGCCTATCCCCGATTTCTTCAGAAAATAGTCATACGCCTGGGTGGTAACGGCAAAACCTGGCGGAACTCTCGCCCCAATCTGCCTCAACTCCCCGAGGGAGGCATTCTTGCCTCCCACCAGGTCGAATTGTTTCCTCGAAATCTCATCAAACCAGAGGATGAACCGTTTTTTCACGCTTTGCTTTCCCGGTTCAATCGAGGAGATAAACTGCGCCGAGATTCGCGTCTATCTTGATGCGCTGGCCTTCCCTTATCTTTTGAGTACCTTCAAAGGTGTTGATGATAACAGGAATCCCATATTCTCTACCTACAATCGCCGCGTGGGAAAGACTCCCACCCCGATCCACCACGGCACCGCTGATCAGGCTGAAAACCGGAGTCCAGCTTGGAGAGGTGCTTGCAGCCACGAGAATATCTCCCTCCTTGATCCGGTCCAGTTCCTCTTCCTTGTGGATAATCCGCGCGACGCCTTCCGTAACGCCGGGAGATCCGCAAATCCCATAGAGATCCGCCTTCAGCTCCGGTTTCGGGACCGGCATGTTCCCCACAACGACCTTCAGGGCAATGGGATCCATCGATTGTGCCAGCACGCCGACGGCGTCATCCATGGTAAAACCTTCCTTAAGGATGGCGGGCGGGTTTCCGTTTTCACTCCAGGCCTTCCATTCCGCCTTCCTCTCCGCCACGATATCATCCAGTTTAAACTTATCGGGGTTGACTCCCGCCCTTCGGATTTCGTCAGGGATGAGAAAAAACACATCGTCAGGGTCGGCAATTGTCCCGTTCTTTGCAAAACGTCTCCCTATCTCTTTCACTACCTTTCGAATCATGGCATGTGTGTAGAGATCAAGATAGTGATTATGTTCCTCGCTGAACATGCTCGAATTCTGCGCGACCTTCAGAAGAATAGAAAACCATCCTCGTTGATCCTGCGAAACCTTTTCGAGAACTTCGGCTTCCGTTGCCTTTCTTACCTGCTCGGCCCGTGCCCTTTCCTTTTCAAGGTCAAACGTCCCTCCGCTTTTCAGATACATTTTTATCGCGTTAAAGGCGGGCGTTGGGTCTTCCTCCCATGTGGGGACATTGATTTCAGCCATTCGTTCCATTCTCCAGCCAGCTTTCTGGTCGAGAAACTCGTAAAATTTCTTCAGGAATTCTTTCCCTTTATCCGTTTTCTCCAGTTCCTGAATGACCGCGTTCGATGGCGTTGCGGCCACGACCTCGTCGAGTCCCATGTCCTTCAGCATCAGGGAAAATTTATAGAGCGTATTGTCCACGCGGAAGCTTTCGTTGTCAAAACCACTCATCAGCTTGTGAAACGTGGGATGGGTATCATCGATTCCCACCAGTTCCTTTGCCATGCTCTCAAACAGGACATAGGGCGTATAGGTTCCGTACATCATGTACATGTGGATCTCCCACATCCGCCGGCATGTATCAATGACTTCCTCAAACTTATCCAGGAGTTCAATGTTAGAGATTGCCTCGTAATCAACGGACTTTATGCTCTCGTATCGCTTCAGCATCTCGTCCACGAATCCCTGCCAGACCTCGCTATAATTTTCGATAAAGGGACGAATCCCCTCGCGGAACCTGGCCTCCCTCTCTTTTTTCTCCTCCTCGGAATCAACCAGGAGAAGGGTCAGAAATCCCCCGCCATCTTTAAATCGCCAGTCCCATCCCTTGACGGTGGGAAGGCTGAGTTTCTCCGCCCCATACTGCATGCCATGGCGACAGAAATTAACCCAAAACCACCCGAACAAGGGCGTCCACGGTGGCACAGAGTGCGTCGCGTCCAAAAACCATGCCGGCGACATTTCAATGTCTTTCTTCTCGTCAAACTCCAACCCGGGTACACAATCATATCGTTTCATATTTCCTTCCCCCTATAGTTAAAATGGTTAATGCACTGCCCTTCCTCCATCGACGAGAAAGGTCTGCCCTGTGATAAAGTCCGCCTCATCCGAACAGAGAAACGCGACAATACCTGTAAGGTCTTCCGGTTTCTCCAGTCGCCTCAAAGGCGTTCGACTCACATCATATTTTGAAAGGTCCGCAAGGGTCGCGCTGGCCTCCGTCTCTGTAAAGCCCGGGGCCACCGCGTTAATACAGATGTTGTGAGGCCCAAGTTCGACCGCCAGGGCTCGGGTCAGCCCAATAACGGCCCCCTTTGAGCTTACATAATGCGCGAATCCATGAGACCCGGTAAAAAAGACCTCAGAGGCAAGATTGATTACTTTCCCTCTGCCCCTCTCTTTCATGAAGGGAAACACAGCCTTGATGCAAAGCCATGCCCCTTTGACGTTGACGGCCATCATTCGGTCCCATTCCTCGGAATCGATTTCATCAAAGGGACGTCGCTTGACTCCGTAGTAATAGGCGGCATTGTTAATGAGAATATCAAGTCCCCCGAACTCCGTGACGGCCATGGACGCCATCATCTCCACATCTTTGGGCTTGGTGACATCCACCTGGAGCCAGGCGGCCTTTCCGCCTTTTTCTTCGATCATCCGGACGGTCATCTTCAATCCCTCGATATCCGATCTCGTCACGGCCAATACCTTTGCGCCCTCTTCAGCCAAACGGACGGCAAAGGCCCTTCCCAGGCCCTTACCGGCACCCGTGACAATCGCGACTCGGTCTTTCAGTCTCACGCCTTCCTCCTTTCCTTACTTCCAAAGAGACAGGCGGCATATCCCCACGAATGCCGCCTGTCCCAAGGAAAAAATGATCTGTCTCCGAAGTCATTATGGCTCACTTAAAATCCCCTGTCTTCCCAGGGACGATAAGACAGATCCAGGTCCTTCGCGATAGCCTTGTAGCAGTTGTAACTGCTACCGCGACCGATTCCGTGGGCGGAATGCGCGGCGGAGGAACAGAGATAGTAATTCTTTACCGGCATCCGGTAACTGGACAGTTCGGGAAGTGGCCGCAAGCGACCAAGCTTGCTGGCATAGGCATCCAGGGCACCCCATCCCCCCTGCGGCATACAGGGATTACGGTTAACGACATCGTCTGGTGTGGTAATAAAGGCCTCGATAAAGTTGTCTCGTGTAACGTTTGGAGCGTATTTATGCCATTCATCCAGCATACGATCCACGACCTCCCGTTTCATCCGCAACCATTCCTTTTCGGGAAAATTCTTCCACGGGCAGGTGAATTCTTCGGCAAGGGCATTGTATCGCCCGGCGGGTGCCCGCGTTGGATCCCACATGGAATCCGGCGCGATCAGCAGATACAGCTTGTTGGCGATGCCCAGTTCCCACCGCTCCTTTTTATAGCGGCCACTGAGGAAATAATCCGGATCCGCGTCTCCGAAATAGAGGCGGGGGACCAGTCCCAAATCCGGATCCAGGGGATACTCCGGCTCGTCGATAAGGGCGATGTTTCCCCAGAACAGCTGGGTTCGCTCATACCCGACCTTTTTGATCTCCTGCATCTTATCCCAGATGTCCCTGGGGATGTTGTCCTTTCCGGCCATCTCGAGGGTCAGGTCGATGGTCAGGTCGCTGATCACGATATCGGCACGGATTTCAGACCCGTCTTTCAGCTTGATTCCAACGGCCCTGCCATTCTCCACCAGGACCCTTTCCACTTCACTCAGGACGAAGAACTTACCGCCCTCTTTCTGAAAAGCGCGCAGTAGGGCGTGGGTAATGGAATGGGTTCCGCCATAAACGATTGCCGCCGCCTCGACGGAAAGGACCAGCCCCAACACATGAATGTGCCAGTAAAGCCCGGGGACATCCTCCGGCATGAGACCGTTGGAAGTCTGCATGGCACGCATATAAAAGGTCTGCATCTCCGGGCTCTCGAACATATCTACGGCGATTTCCCCCACGGTCATGGTGGCATACTTTGGATCGATTCCATCCTTGGGGTCATCCATGAGCTCCTCCAAGGGATCTTTCCCGCTTTCCCATTCTTCCGGACCCGTGTAACGGTAATGCCCAAAGGCGTCGCGCCACTTCGCCTGGAAGCGCCGGATAACCTCCTCTGCCACATCCGCATCATGCTGGGAGATTTTCTTGATCTGATTGATATTGAATTGAGCGTTTTCGCCTGAAAACTCGCTTTCTCCCGTCATGGGATCCACAACCTCCCGAACCGCCTTTCCAAGAACATATTTGTCGTCCGGGAAAATCCATGCCTCGTCATACTCCGGGAAGGTATAAATCAGTCCGAATTCCCTGAGATCGAAATCTGCGTAGGCCGGGTTTCCGTAAAAACGCGTAAAATGCGCGCAGGTATTTTGTATATACCCAGGCAAAGGCAGCTCCTCACCACAGGCGCCTCCTCCCATTTCGTGCCACCTGTCAAACATGGCCGTCTGAAGGCCGGCCCGCTGCAGGTAGCAGGCAATGATGGTCGCGTGGTGGCCACCTCCTACAATAACCGCGTCATACTTCGCATCTGCCATATTAACCCCCTAAAAATTCTTTTTTATGTTTCAGGCTCCCACCTTGACGGGATCAGCATTACCGCTTCTGAGCGCCTTTCTTTGCCTCTCTTTCTCTTTTTTTTTAAGGGCCGCCTTCTGAGCGGGGCTCAAGGGCACATTCGCGCGAGGCCTTTCCCCCTTCCGCTTTTGGGGTGCCGCCTTTTTTGCCTCCGGTGCTGCCGAAGAGGCCGACGTCTTCTGGGTTTCCAGATTGGTCGCGCGGGATTTGGAGAATAAAAGCTTCAGACCATAGAAGATGGTCGAAGGCTTCAACACCAGAAGCAGCAGCCTCCGGATATCTTGAGGATCCATAAAGGCCTTCACTTCCCAGTGAACCGGCTCCTGGATCTCCATCACCATGATCATCCTTGCCGGTTCATCCTTCGATTCTTCCAGAGTCGAAGGAACCACATGGGTCACACCAAGTTTGCCTATTCTCGCCTTTAACAATGTTCTCCCAAGACCTGTCGATCTTACGTACATTTTGACCTCCTTAAAAAGGGTTAAAATAATCCTAATTCTTTAGCTTTCGTTATTAATTCAGGCTCTTCCCAAAACTTCTCCACACCGATCTGTTCGGCAATGACATTCACCGCACAGTAAGCGGGGCCGAAGGTAATCATCCCACCGGAAAATGTGCTGGAACCGCACATATATAGACTCTCGATGGGAGTGAAGTGCCGGCTGCAGAACTCATTGGGCCGGAAATACCCCATCTGAAGGGGGAGATAGGCTCCCTGCTTGAAACATCCCTGACGCATATCCGGGAACTTGTTTTCCGTGTCGAGCGGCGTTCCGATATAGTCCCACGCCACGTTGCCCGCCATATTGGGGGCATATTTGGCCAGCGTCTTCTTGCACCGTTCCGCGTAATCCCGCCGCACGCGATTCCATTCCTCGGGACCGCCATCGGCCAGGTCATAAGGGGCACATTCCATGGAAATCAGGCCGATATGCTTGATCGCACTGTTTGCCTTACGATTCACTCGGGAGGGATCATGGATCGAGGGGAAACAGCAGTTAAACCCACCGTCCACCAGCTCCCCACGCTTCGCCGCCTCATAATGGTCCACGAGGTCCTGTTCGGATTCATAGCCAACCACGTAAATAAGCGCATTGGCCAGCTCGGGATTTTTCTCAAAGATCGTAAACTGAGGCGCCTCGAAGAGGGCCATGTGCACCGTAAAGAAACTCGTGTCTGAGTATTTCCATTCGTTGAGACGGATGATCATCTCATCTTCGAGGTAATCCTCACCGACCATCTCATAAAAGGTCTGGTGCGGGTTGATGCTGCTGCACACGAATTTCCTCGCCCGGATTTCCGTTCCGTCGTCCAGTTCGACTCCAACAGCCTTACCATCTTCGATGATGATACGTTCAATCACCACCCCTGTCATCACGCGACTGCCGTTCTCCGAGATATACTTCCCGAAAAGATGGGCCAGGTGATGGGACCCGCCCTTGCAAAGGCGATAGTGATACCCGCGGTTAATCATCAGGGGAACCAGGTATCCCAGCCCTTCCAGGTCGTAATCGAGCCCCCACATGGTGGCAAGATAGAGGAACAACGCCCGCACCCGGTCGTTCTCGAAGATATCATCCACAATCTGCTTCGGCGTCAGGCCCGTCAGGCTGTCCACCCATTTTGTCGTGGGATGCTTCTCAAGTTTAGCCGCCTGTTCCAGGCTTGGCATTGGATTGACGTAGGTGGCCGGGGCCAGGAAAAGGTCCATGGCCTCCTGGGATTTATTGTGAAACTCCATAAATGCGTCCGCGTCGTGCTGGGAAAATTTCTTGATGGACTCATAAGATTTCTGAGGGTCCCGATACAGGGCCAGATGGCTACCATCCAGGAACGGCATAACCACCTGAAGGTCCGGATAGATCCATTCGAGATCATAACGCTTTTCGAACTCCAGGTCTTTCAGGGGAGGCGCATACTCCACCATCATGTGATAGATGGCATGGCTGTCAATTAAAAGCCCTGGAAGTGTCAAATTCTCGGTTGCAAGCCCCCCTCCGATTTCATACCGACGTTCTATAACAGCGATATTTAAGCCGGCCTTTGATAAATAGGATGCAACCGCAAGGCCATTTGGACCTCCCCCAATGATTATCCCATCATACTCCATCATATTCCTACCTCCTTTTTGGTATGTCCCGTTGACAGTTAATTAAAACGCATGCTATATATTTACAAGGCAAATATTCTTATAGGGTGATAAGGTTTGCTTAAAAATAAAACAATGGGTTATAATTTCTTGACAAAATGAGACCTCCCCGAATCAACCTCTCACACCTGATTACATTCTACTTCGTCGCGAAACTAAAAAGTTACAGAGAAGCCTCGGAACAACTCTTTATTACGCAGCCAGCCGTCAGCATGCAGATACGCGCCTTCGAGAGGCAGTTTGGAATCAAGCTCTTTGCCAGAAAAGACCGTGAGCTTACCCTGACCAAAACAGGTGAAGAAATATTCCCACTCGCGGAAGAGCTCTACAATTCCGCCATATCTTGTGAAAAATTCTTAACGGACATTAAAAACTACGAAGAAGGAGAGCTCAAGCTCGGCGTTTCCAGAACGTTGAGTCTATTTATAACAAAATACATCACTATCTTCAAGGAGCGCTTTCCCGGTATAAAAATTATCCTTAACGAGGGCTCCACGAAAGACATCATGAACGGGCTGGAGAATTTTTCCTTTGACCTCGCCATCGTCTCCCAATATCCCCACAGTTCCAAGATAAAAACCAGGAAACTCTCCGAAGAGGAAATGATTTTTGTGAGCAGCCCAGAATCTCCTCTGTCCGGGAAAAAAGAGCTCCGGATTGCCGACCTCGACGGTGAAAATTTCATTCTTCCCGGAACGGGCTCGGGAACACGCATGAACATCCTGAGAATCTTTGAGGAAGAGAACATCTCTCCCCGCATTGTCGCAGAGGTCGACAACCCTCAAACGATTAAAAGGCTCGTTATGGGAAACAGGGGAATATCCCTCATGTTTCCCCCGCTTATAGAAGAGGAGTTGAAAAAAGGTCTCATTGTCAGGCTGCCAATCAGGGGGAAAATTTCTATTGATGTCGAACTTGCCTACAACGCAAAACCGCCCACTCCCCCCAAAATCAAAGCCTTTTTAGAGATATTAACGTCTTAATACAAAGATCATATCCTGAAACAAGACGGAGCAAAAAGTTTAGACAAGAGGGAAAAAGGCTGAACTACATGAAGCCCCGCGTAATCCACGGTCCCAAAACTACATCATCATATCCCCTAACTTCATATCCGGTCGCGAGGCCACGACAATGATGACACAAGGTTGCGTGCCGGTATTGACCAGTCCGTGGAGGGATCCCGTGGGGATCCAGATGGCGGAACCGGATTCTACCTCCCGGCGTTCGTCATCCACGCGCATCTCCCCTTTCCCCTCGAGGATGAAATAGATCTCCTCCATCACGTCCCGATGGGGCTCGATCTCGTTCCCCGGTGGCAGGATGGCGATGGCAAAAAACCCCAATTCCTTGAGAACCCGGCTGTCCAGAACCATCTCGG
>CAZPTH010000036.1:0-14453 GCA_964589315.1 uncultured Thermodesulfobacteriota bacterium | reverse complement strand
ACGAGAAGGAGGCCGGACGGTAGGTGCCGGTGTCATCAGTAAGGTTATTGAATAGGCAGGTTTCCTGGCTGTTTTGGAGAAGATAGATGAGGATAACGGTTCATTTGAGCTGCACGGAATGTAAGCGGCGAAATTACAGCACCACGAAGAATAAACGGACGACAAGCGAGAAACTGGAGATGATGAAGTACTGCCGGTTCTGCAGGAAACATACCCTTCACAAGGAGGTCAAGTAGGCCAGTAGCTCTAACGGATAGAGCGCCGGACTCCAAATCCGGATGTTGGGGGTTCGAATCCCTCCTGGCCTGCCATACAAGAGGATAAGATGATTAAACCGAAGGAAATCAAGCAGTTCTTGAGGGAAGTCAAGGTTGAACTGAAAAAGGTAACCTGGCCTTCGAGGAAGGAAACAATTTCCGCAACGACGGTGGTCCTTATCGTTACGTTCATTACTGCGTTCTATTTGGGGTTCGTCGATATCGTTTTGACCAAACTTGTGAAGTTGTTTCTCAGTCTATAGAACAGATAAATCTTTCAGGGAGCATCAAGTATATGTCAAAGGGGTGGTATGTAGTTCATACCTATTCTGGCTATGAATTGAAGGCGAAGGAGGCCCTTCAGAGCCGGATCAAGCAGGAAGGGATGGAGGAATATTTCGAAGAGATCCTTGTTCCGACAGAGACGGTTGTGGCGGTTGTCAAAGGCCAGCGCAAGACCTCCCAGCGAAAGATTTATCCGGGGTATATCATTGTTCACATGGATTTGAACGATGAAACGTGGCATCTGGTGAAGGACACCCCGAAAATCATGGGTTTCGCGGGTAACAGCAAGAATCCCAAGCCCATGTCGGAGCGGGAAGTGTCCTCCTTGATGAGGCAGATTCACGAGGGCGCCAGTAAGGTCAAACCCAAAATCGATTATTCCGAGGGAGACCTGCTGAAAATTATCGACGGTCCCTTCAGCGGATTTACGGGCACGATCGAGGAAGTCAAACCTGATAAACGGAAGCTACGGGTGCTGGTCAGTATCTTCGGGCGTTCAACCCCGGTTGAGCTGGAGTTCTCTCAGGTGGAGAAGGCATAAAAAAATGGGAAGGAAGGGTTAAGGTATGGCAAAAAAAGTTATAGGTATGATAAAATTACAAATTCCGGGAGGGCAGGCCTCGCCTTCGCCTCCCGTGGGTCCCGCGCTCGGGCAGCACGGGGTGAATATTATGGAATTCTGCAAGGCGTTCAACGCGAAGACGCAGAACGACGCGGGCGTCATCATCCCCGTCGTGATTACCGTTTACGCGGACCGTTCCTTCAGCTTCATTATCAAGACGCCACCGGCCTCTTTTTTGCTGAAGCAGATGGCCAAGATTGCCAAGGGCTCCGGGGAACCCAACCGGAATAAGGTCGGGAAGGTGACGAAGGATCAGGTGAAAGAGATCGCCGAGAAGAAGATGCCCGATTTGAATTGCAAAGACCTGGAAGGGGCCATTCGTGTCATCGAAGGAACCGCCCGGAGCATGGGAATAGAAATCGTTTAGGAGTCAAAGATGCCAAAGAAGGGGAAAAAATACTTAGAGAAACTGGCTTTGATCGATCGGTTGAAGCGTTACAGCCTGGATGAGGGCCTGGACCTTTTGGAACAGGTTGCCTATGCGAATTTTGACGAAAGCGTCGAGGCGGCCTTCCGCCTGGGTGTCGATCCTCGTCACGCCGACCAGATGGTCCGTGGAACGGTCATCCTTCCGCACGGGACGGGGAAATCGGTAAGAGTTCTCGTGTTCGCGAAGGGCGAAAAAGAGAAAGAGGCTCAGGAAGCCGGCGCGGACTACGTGGGGGCGGAGGATTTAATCGAGAAGATCAAGGGGGGATGGCTCGATTTCGATAAGGCCATTGCCACCCCTGACATGATGGGAAGCGTGAGTAAGATCGGCCGGATTCTCGGTCCGCGGGGCCTGATGCCCAATCCAAAGGTGGGAACTGTCACGTTTGACGTGGGCAAGGCCGTGAAGGAATTGAAAACCGGGAAGGTGGAATTCCGGACGGAAAAGACCGGGATCGTTCATACGATCATCGGGAAAAAGAGCTTTGGAAAAGAAAAACTTCGGGAAAACTTTATCACGTTGCTGGATACCTTGATCAGGATGAAACCTGCATCCAGTAAGGGGGCTTATTTGAGGGGGATTGCCCTGTCAACAAGCATGAGCCCGGGAATTAAGTTGGACCCGCTGCAGGTGCGAAATCTCCTGAAGTAGTTTCATCGGCATATATCCCCCTGTCAAAGACAGACGGTGCTTCGGCTTAATGGTCTTACGGCCGCCTCTCGAGACGGGATGAGGGAATGGGGACGAGGTCCCCGTTGGAATGACTGAGTCACCCTCTGACTTTGATGGGCGAGGAAATCTTTAAAAGGAAGGGGGTGAGGACAATCAGAAAAGAAGAAAAAGCTGCAATTGTTTCACAACTTAAAGAGGCATTTTCCGATTATCAGGTCTTGGTTCTTGCGGACTATCGAGGGTTGGACGTGGAGTCTATGAACGCGCTTAGAAAGCAGCTCCGCGAAAGTGGCGTGACCTTCAGGGTCGTCAAGAATACCCTTTTGCGGATTGCCAGCGAAGGGACAGATATCGCTCAGATTCAGGACCTTTTCGTAGGCCCCACGGCTGTTGCCATCTCCAATGATGATCCCGTGGCTCCCGCGAAGGTCCTCAAGGCGTTTGCCAAGGATCACGAGGCCCTGAAAATCAAGGGAGGAATCCTTTCCGGAAAGCCTCTGACGGTTGCGGATATCGAGGGACTTGCAAGCCTGCCGGATAGAGATGTCTTGCTGTCACAGTTGCTGTCCGTATTGAATGCCTCGCAGACCGGGCTGGTCAATGTACTGGCCGGCGTGATGCGTGGATTTTTGAACGTTTTGAACGCGGTTGAAGAAGAAAAGAAGAAGGCCGCATAAAAGAGAAGAAATTAAGGAGGAATAAAACCAATGGCTGATATAACCAAAGAAGATGTCGTAAAATTTATCGAGAACATGACGGTTCTTGAACTGTCCGAGTTCGTGAAGGAGCTCGAGGAGAAGTTTGGTGTTTCCGCGGCGGCCCCCATGGCTGTGGCGGCGATGGCTCCCGGGGCTGCCGCCGGTGGAGAGGCAGCGGAAGAGAAAACAGAATTTGACGTGATCCTGACGAGTTACGGCGAAAAGAAGATTCAGGTCATCAAGGCGGTCCGCGAGGTCACGAGCCTCGGCCTGAAAGAGGCCAAGGAACTGGTTGAAGGGGTTCCCAAGCCCGTTAAGGAAGGAATCCCGAAAGACGAGGCGGAGGCCATCGTCAAGAAGATCGAGGAGGCAGGAGGCGCTGCCGAGATCAAGTAAGTTTTTTGAAAATCCAATGATGGACGGGGGGACATTTATCCCCCCGTTGAATCGGTTTCAGAGGTAAGGTGTCGATGAAGGGTAAAATTATACGCAAGGACTTCTCGAAGATTCGGGAGGTCATCGAAGTTGGTAATCTGATAGAAATCCAGACGAAGTCTTACAAAGACTTTCTCCAGATGGATGTGCCTCCAGATGAGAGGAAGGATATTGGGCTTCAAAAGGTTTTCAACACGGTCTTTCCCATTTATGATTTCTATGAGTCCGCGACCCTGGAATTCGTGGAGTATCATATCGGGAAACCCAAGGCGGAGGTCATGGAGTGTATCCTCAAGGGATTGACCTATGAGGCCCCCATGAAGGTTATCATCCGCCTGGTGATCTGGGACACGGAAGGGGAAGACAAAAAAGGGATCAAGGCCATCAAGGAGCAGGACGTTTACCTGGGTGAGATCCCCCTCATGACGGACCACGGGACGTTTATCATCAATGGCACGGAACGGGTTGTGGTCAGCCAGCTTCATCGTTCACCCGGCGTCTTTTTCAGCTCGGAAAAGCAGGGCGGGAAGAAGATATTCTTCTGCCGCGTGATTCCTTACCGGGGGTCCTGGCTCGACTTCGAGTTTGACTCGAAGGATTACATGTATGTCAGGATTGACCGCCGGCGGAAGCTCCCCGTGACGATTCTCCTGCGGGCCCTGGGATACAGCAAGGAAGAGATTTTAAATTTCTTCTACGAGAGTGAGATCATAGAAGTCTCGAACGGGGTTTTCTACAAGCAGTTAAACGAAGAGATCCTCTTGAAGCAGAGGCTCGACCAGGATGTACTCCACCCGGAAACGGGAGAGGTTATCGCGCGCAAGGGGAGAAAGGTGACCCGGACGACCCTGAAAAAGATTGTTGCGGCCGGAGTCTCTAAGATCCCCATCGATCCCCTTTCCCTGATCGGAAAGGCCGTGGGACGCGACATCGTTGACGAAAAAACGGGTGAGGTCATTGCCGAGTGTAACGAGGAACTAAAGGAAGAGCATATCGACAGGATTCTTGAGTCAGGTGTTACCACCTTTCCCATTCTCTTCATCGACAATATCAACGTGAATCCGTCTATCCATCAGACATTTCTTATCGACAAGCTGACCATTACAGAGAAAGATATCGAAAGCCTCCAGGAAGAGGGGGTCGAGAAAGGGATGAAGGAATACGAGCGTGACAAGGCCATGATCGAGATTTACAAACGCCTTCGTCCCGGAGATCTTCCCACCCTGGAGACGGCAAGGATCTTTTTCCGGAACCTCTTTTTCAACCCGGACCGTTACGACCTTTCCAGGGTAGGCCGGATGAAATTGAACTATAAGCTGGGAATCGATATCGATGAATCCGTGATGACCCTGACGGTCGAAGATATCCTCGCGGTCGTGAGGTACCTCTTCCGTCTGCGGGACGGATATGGCATGGAGGATGATATCGACCACCTGGGCAACCGGAGGGTCCGCACGGTCGGAGAACTGGTGGAAGACCAGTTTCATATCGGAATGGTCCGGTTGGAGCGGGCCATCAAGGAGAAGATGAGCCTTCAGGATGTGGAAACCCTCATGCCTCACGACCTGGTTAATTCCAAGCCATTGTCGGCGATTTTGAAGGAATTCTTCGGGAGCAGCCAGCTTTCCCAGTTCATGGACCAGGTCAATCCCCTCTCCGAGATTACCCATAAGCGGCGTTTGAGTGCCCTGGGCCCCGGCGGATTGACCAGGGAACGGGCGGGGTTCGAGGTCCGGGACGTGCACCCGACCCATTATGGCCGTATCTGCCCCATCGAGACCCCTGAAGGACCCAACATCGGGCTGATTTCTTCTCTCAGTACTTTTGCCCGAATCAATCCCTTTGGGTTTATCGAGACCCCGTACAGGGTCGTCAAGGATGGCCGGGCGACCAGTGAGATCAAGTATCTCTTTGCCCTCGATGAGCAGGATCATGTCATTGCACAGGCGAACGCCCCTCTGGACGAAGAGGGCCGGTTCATCAACGACCTTATCTCAGCGAGGAAGGGTGGGGAGTTTGTCATGGTTCCGCCCGAAGAGGTCGACTTCATGGACGTCTCCCCGAAGCAATTGGTGAGTGTTGCCGCCTCGCTGATTCCCTTCCTGGAACATGACGATGCCAACCGGGCCTTGATGGGGTCCAACATGCAGCGCCAGTCCGTTCCGCTCCTGAGGGCGGAGACCCCCCTTGTGGGGACGGGGATGGAGAAGATCGTGGCAAGGGATTCAGGAGTTGTGGTCGCCGCGAAGCACGAAGGCGTTGTTTCCTACGTGGATTCGTCGAAAATTATTGTCAAGTATCTGAAGAACGGGAATGGCGAGTTTGACCTGGATGTCTATCCCCTCACCAAGTTTATGCGCTCCAACCAGAATACCTGTATCAACCAGAAGCCCATTGTTGAGAAGGGGCAGAAGGTTGCCAAAGGAGAGATCATCGCGGATGGGCCTGCTACGGATAAGGGCGAATTGGCGCTGGGGCGAAATGTCCTGGTGGCCTTCCTGCCGTGGGGTGGGTACAATTTCGAAGACTCCATCCTGGTGAGCGAGAAGATCCTGAAGGAGGATATCTATACTTCCATTCACATCGAGGAACTCGAGATATCCGCGAGGGATACCAAGCTGGGGAAGGAAGAGATTACCCGGGATATTCCGAATGTCGGGGAAGAGGCCCTGAAGGACCTGGACGAAAGCGGTATCATTCGATTGGGGGCTCTTGTCTCCTCGGGGGATATTCTCGTCGGCAAGATTACGCCGAAAGGGGAGACCCAGCTGTCTCCCGAGGAAAAACTCCTCCGGGCCATCTTTGGAGAAAAGGCCGGGGATGTCCGGGATACCTCCCTGAGAGTGCCCCATGGCGTGGAAGGCGTAGTCGTGGATGTCAAGGTCCTTTCGCGAAGGGGGCAGGAAACGGATGAACGAACCCGTGCCATAGAAGAGGAAGAGCGGGAAAATCTCGAGCGGGATCAGGCAGACGAAATCCGCGTCGTTCTGGAGGCTGCGAAAGAGGCCCTTCTTCCCCTTTTCAAAGGAAAAGAAGTTCTGGAGGATGTGTCCCTTTCTTCCGGTGATTTTCTGGAAAAGGGGACTTCCCTGACCGAGGAAGTCCTTTCGGGAATTGACGTAAGGGACTTTGAGAAGATTCAGGCGAAGGGAGTTGATCCCGTCCAGGTCCGGGCCATGCTGGATTACATGCAGGAGAAGATTGACGGGATTCGTTCCCTTTACCAGAGCCGGATTGCCAAGATCTCGAAGGGGGAAGAACTTCCTCCCGGGGTTCTCAAGACGGTCAAGGTTTATCTCGCGATGAAACGGAAACTTTCCGTGGGGGACAAGATGTCCGGGCGCCATGGGAACAAGGGGATTATCTCCCGGATTCTTCCTGAGGAAGATATGCCCTACCTCCCCGATGGGACACCCGTGGATATTGTCCTGAACCCCCTTGGAGTTCCTTCCCGAATGAACGTGGGGCAGATCCTTGAGACACACCTTGGGTGGGCCGCGCGGGAGCTGGGAAACCAGATTCAAGCCATGCTGGAAAAGAATTTCCCTATCGACGGGATACGTGACCAGCTGAAAAAGATATATCAATCAGAAAAGATCAGCGCCATGCTCGACGATGCCTCGGATGAGGAGATCATGGAGATGGCGCGGAACCTGACCGACGGTATCCATGTATCGGTTCCCGTGTTTGACGGGGCCTCGGAGGAAGAGGTCAAGGAATACATGGATCTGGCGGGAGTTCCCCGCGTGGGCCAGACCATTCTGTTTGACGGGAAGACGGGTGAGCCCTTTGATCACGAGGTGACGATAGGGAGTATGTATATGCTGAAACTCCACCATCTCGTGGATGACAAGATTCATGCCCGTTCCATTGGCCCGTATTCGCTGGTGACCCAACAGCCCCTGGGCGGAAAGGCCCAGTTTGGCGGGCAGCGGTTTGGCGAAATGGAAGTCTGGGCCATGGAAGGGTATGGCGCCGCCTATTCCCTGCAGGAATTTCTAACCATAAAATCTGACGATGTCGGGGGTCGAACCCGCGCCTACGAGGCCATTGTGAAGGGTGAAGATGTCCTTCAGCCGGGGATTCCCGAATCGTTTAACGTCCTTGTGAAGGAATTGCAGAGTCTTTGTCTTGATGTCGATTTACTCGATACATCCAAGATGAAACATAAGGAGGGATAACCTTGCAAAGCTTTGCTTCTTCATGGTTCTCTGAGTCAAAGGAGACCGTGGAATTTGATGCCATTCGTATTGGATTGGCTTCGCCGGAGAAGATAGAATCACTTTCCCACGGCGAGGTTAAGAAACCGGAAACTATCAATTACCGAACCTTTAAACCGGAGAAGGACGGCCTGTTCTGTGCCCGGATCTTCGGTCCGGTGAAGGACTACGAGTGTAATTGCGGAAAGTACAAGCGGATGAAGCATCGCGGGATTGTCTGTGAAAAGTGTGGTGTCGAGGTCATCCAGTCGAAAGTCCGGCGGGAACGGCTGGGCCATATCAAGCTGGCGAGCCCCGTTGCCCATATCTGGTTTTTGAAGAGTATTCCCAGCAAGATCGGGACCCTGCTCAACATGTCCATCAGTGAACTGGAGAGCATTCTCTATTTTGAGTCCTACGTGGTGCTGGATCCGAAGGAGACCAGCCTGAAGCGCGGGGAACTCCTCTCCGAAGAACGATACCGCGACCTTTATGACGGAGAGGGATGGGATTTTAGAGCGGGAATTGGCGCCGAGGCGGTTCGCGAACTTCTCCAGGACCTGGATCTTGAGACCCTGGCCAAGACCCTGCGGGCGGAACTGGCGGATACCAATTCGGACACGAAAAAGAAGAAACTGGTCAAGAGATTGAAGATTGTCGAGGCCTTCCTGGGTTCCGGTAATCGTCCGGAATGGATGATCCTGACCGTGATTCCCGTCCTGCCTCCGGATCTCCGTCCCCTGGTTCCCCTGGACGGCGGGCGGTTCGCAACCTCGGACTTGAATGACCTCTATCGCAGAGTGATCAACCGGAACAATCGCCTGAAGCGGCTTTTGGAACTGGACGCCCCGGACATTATCATCCGGAACGAGAAGCGAATGCTCCAGGAGGCGGTGGACGCCCTGTTCGATAACGGCAAACGGGGCAGGGCCATCGTTGGGGCCAACAAGAAACCCCTGAAATCCTTGAGTGACATGCTGCGAGGGAAACAGGGGCGGTTTCGGCAGAATCTCCTGGGGAAACGGGTTGACTACTCGGGACGTTCCGTGATCGTTGTGGGGCCAGAGCTGAAGCTCCACAAGTGCGGGCTTCCCAAACGAATGGCGCTGGAACTCTTTAAGCCCTTTATCTACGGGAAGCTCCGGGAAAAGGGGCTGGCCATCACCATCAAGGCCGCCAAAAAGATCGTGGAAAAGGAAGGGCCGGAGGTATGGGATATCCTTGATGAAATCATCCGGGAACATCCTGTCATGCTGAACCGAGCCCCAACCCTTCACCGCCTGGGCATCCAGGCCTTTGAACCCATCCTTATCGAGGGCAAGGCGATTCAGCTTCATCCCCTTGTCTGTACCGCCTACAACGCCGACTTTGACGGGGACCAGATGGCCGTTCACGTCCCCCTCTCCATTGAGGCGATGACGGAGGCACGGGTCCTGATGATGTCCACCAATAATATCCTTTCCCCGGCGAACGGGAAGCCCATCATCGTCCCCACCCAGGATATTGTTCTCGGGCTGTATTACATGACGGTGACGCGGCCGTTCGTCAAGGGTGAGGGAAAGGTTTTCTCGAGTCCCGAAGAAGTTCGCATCGCCTACGACCGTGGAGAGGCAGACCTTCATGCCGCCATCAAGGTTAGAATGGACGGTGAGATTGTGGAGACAAGTGTCGGCCGGGTCTTGCTCAACGAGGTTATGCCCGAGGAGATTCCGTTCGACTTTATCAATCAGCCCATGACGAAGAAGCAGGTCGCGAATCTCATCAACCTGTCTTTCCGAAAGGCGGGGGACAAGAAGACCGTCATCCTTTCTGACAAATTGAAAAACCTTGGATATTTTTATGCCACAAAGGCCGGGATTTCCATCTGTATCGACGACCTTGTGATTCCTGAAAAGAAGGATGACCTCCTGGCGAAGGCGAATGAGGCAGTGGCCGAGGTTTACAAGCATTACCGCGAAGGGGTTATCACCGAGAGCGAACGATACAACAAGGTCATCGATATCTGGGCGGAGACGACGGAGAAGGTGGCCGAAGAAATGATGCAGGAGCTTCGTTACGAAGTGGTCGAGGACGAGGAAGGGAAGAAAAAGACCAAGACAAAGAGTCTGAATCCTGTTTTTATCATGGCCGATTCGGGGGCGCGTGGAAGTGCCCAGCAGATTCGCCAGTTGGCCGGGATGCGCGGTTTGATGGCCAAGCCGACGGGTGAGATCATCGAGACACCCATTACGGCGAACTTCCGGGAAGGGTTGACCGTGTTGCAGTATTTTATCTCGACCCACGGGGCCCGGAAGGGTCTGGCGGACACCGCCCTGAAGACGGCGAACTCCGGATATTTGACACGGCGCCTTGTAGATGTTTCCCAGGACAGTGTCGTTTCGGAATACGATTGTGGAACACTCGACGGAATCGAGATGACCTCCCTGATTGAGGGTGGAAAGATCATCGAACCGGTGGGTGTAAGAATCCTTGGACGCGTCGCCCTGGAGGATATCATCGACCCGTTCAGTGACGAAGTAATTGTCGAAGCCAACCATGAAATCGACGAGGATGCCGTTAAGCGGATTAACGAGAGTGGAATCAACTCGGTAAAGATTCGTTCCGTTTTGACCTGTAAATCAAGACGGGGATGCTGCGTCCTCTGTTATGGACGGGACCTGGCGCGAGGACGCCTGGTGAACGTGGGAGAATCGATCGGAATCATCGCCGCGCAGTCCATCGGCGAGCCAGGCACCCAGTTGACCATGAGAACGTTCCATATTGGAGGGACGGCGAGCCGGCGCGTGGAGCAGAATACCCTCGAGTCCCCCATTAACGGGACCATCAAGTATGTCAACCTGAAGACGGTCAAAAATCGCAACGGTGAAAATGTGGTCCTCAATCGTAACGGGGAGATCGCCATTCTGGACGAAGAGGGGCGTGAGCGTAAGAAGTATCCCGTGATCTATGGAACGCGGGTCATGATTGCCGATGGCGAAAAGGTTAAAGAGAAGCAGTTGATTGCCGAATGGGATCCTTACAATACCCCTGTGGTCTCAGAGGTCTCCGGGAAGGTCAAGTTCGGGGATATCATGGAAGGATTTACCATGCAGGAGCAGGTGGATGAGATTACAGGGCTTTCAACAAAGGTGATTGTTGAGTCCCGGGACCCCTCTTTGCGTCCGCGAATTTCCATCAAGGATGAGAAGGGCCGGACCCAGAAACTCCCGGGGAGTGCCAGTATGGCGCGTTATCTCCTTCCTGTGGGTGCCATTATCCAGGTGTCTGAGGGGGATGAAGTACAGGCTGGAGATGTCATTGTCAAGATCCCCAGGGAGACGACCAAGACGAAGGACATTACCGGTGGTTTGCCCAGAGTCGTGGAGCTTTTCGAGGCGAGAAAGCCGAAAGAGAGTGCCGTTATCAGCGAGATCGACGGAATTGTCTCTATTGGAAAGGATATCAAGGGAAAACGAACGGTTATCGTGACACCAGAGGTTGGGGAACCCAAGGAGTATGTCATCCCCAAGGGAAAACATATCAGTGTCCATTCGGGAGACTTCGTTAAGGCCGGCGAGGCGCTGATGGATGGTCCCATCAACCCCCATGATATCCTTCGTGTCAAGGGAGAGAAGGAACTTGCCAAGTATCTCGTGGACGAAGTTCAGGAGGTTTATCGTCTCCAGGGCGTTGAGATTAACGACAAGCATATTGAGGTGATTGTCCGTCAGATGCTGAAGCGCGTGAAGATCAAGGAATCCGGAGACACCAAGTTCCTGATGGACGATATCGTGGAGAAGAGAGTCTTTGACGAGGAGAATGAGCGCGTTCTTCAGGAAGGGGGACAACCGGCCGTGGCGGAACCGCTATTGATGGGAATCACGAAGGCGGCTCTCATTACAGACAGCTTTATCTCGGCTGCCTCCTTCCAGGAAACGACCAAGGTATTGACCGGGGCAAGCATAGCCGGGAAAATCGATTATCTGAAGGGATTGAAGGAAAACGTGGTCGTTGGCCGTTTGATCCCGGCGGGAACGGGATTCCGTAAATATCAGGCCCTGGAGGTTGTAACCGAGACGGGCGAACGAGAGTTCGGCCCAAGGTTTGACGGAACCAGGGAACTGGAAGCCTTTGATGCCTTCGTGGCAACTCCCCCGACTCCTGTGTCGAGAGGTGGGGAAAGCTCAGATAATATTACGCCGATTGAATTCCGGTAGGCAGATTTTCAAAAAGGGAAAGGAAAAGGGAAGGGAGTCATTCTCCCTTCCCTTTTTTTGGTGTGTTCCGTCGCGCAGGCTTTTCTTTTGAAGAACGTTTTTATTTGAGCCTGTGGAGGATACGCCTGGCGATTTTTGCCTGGTCAGACCTTGGAAATCTCTTGACGAGTTTTCTCAAGACGAGCTTCCCGTCTGTCTTGTCCCCTAACTTGATGAACGACAGCCCCTCCTTCAAAAGGGCCGAAGGGACCTTGTCTCCTCTTGGATAGTGACGGATTACCTTTTCATATTCCAGGATGGCGCTCTCGAAATCACCTTCCGAGTAATACGTCTCGCCGATCCAGAAATAGGCGTTATCGGAATAGGCCGTTTTGGGATATTTCTTGAGGAATGCCCTGAATTTCTTTCTCGCCTCTGGAAAGTTTCCCTGTGTAAAGCTGAGGTAGGCATCGTCATACATGCTTTCAACGGGAGATGAGGCCCCTGTGATATCGCTGGCAATGGGAACCGGTCTTTTGACCTTTTGTTTGACTGTTACCTTCTTTTCAAAATTTGCCAAACGTTCGTCCTGGGCCTGTATTCTCTTCTTGAGTTGCGCAATCTGCTGGTCTGTATCATTCAGCCGCTGAAGGATATCATCGGTTTTGGCATCCAGGGCCTTTAATTCAGTCGTAACGGTGTCGATCTGGCTTTGAAGGTCGGCATATTTCTGTTCGCTAAACCCCTCACTCTCCTTCTGAGTTTGATTGACCTGGGCCTTTAACTGGTTGATCTCCCTGTCCATTCGGGCGAGATCACGATGGATAGTCGCGATCTCGTCATTGGACGTACATCCCGTTATGTAAAGGAGGGTTAAAGCAAGGAAAAGGATGAAAAAGGGCGAAACTCTATTCTTTCGGGTTTTTGGTTTCACGACAAGGTAAATGTCAGACGGGTGCAGGAAAATTCCCGCACCCGCCCTGAAGAAAGGGTTTATTTTTCAAGGATGATGAAGTGGCAGCGCCGGTTCTTTGCCCACGCCTCTTCGTTGTGACGCGGATCCAGAGGCATTTCTTCCCCATAACTGATGGTAGAGAGACGGTTTGCGTCTACCCCCAGGTTTATGAGATATTTCTTAGCGCTTTCAGCCCTTCTTTCTCCCAAAACAAGGTTGTATTCTACGGATCCCCGCTCATCACAATGACCCTCGATCTGAATCTTATAGGTCGGATGAGCCAGCAAGAACTTCGCGTTCTTTTTAAGGACAGCCGCTGCGTCGGGCCTGATGTTGTATTTATCGAAATCGAAGTGGATGTCTTTCAGGTATTTGCTCTCCATGAACTCACCCTGAATGCCCGGGTATTTTTTCTTTTCCAGGCCCTCTTCCTGGACACCCTGTTTTTCAGCCGCAACCTGTTTTCCCTCTTCTGCCCCTGTGGTGGGCTTGACCGCCTTTTTGCTGCAGCAGCTAACCGTGATGAACAAGGGAAGAATCAGTAGGGCGATGAGAATTGCTAAACTTTTCCTTTTCATTGATTCACCTCCTTTCATTGTTAGGGTTTTTCCAGATGCGGGGACCATGATGGCATTGTGCTTTTGGCACCGCCATGTGTGAGTCTCCGTTTAAAGTTCCCATCAAAATTCATGATGTAAATATCGACTCCCCGTCTTGTTGCCTGGCTGTAAGCAATGTATCTTCCATCCGGTGACCAGCTTGGAGTTTGATTGTTACCTATAGAAGTTAGCATATGAATCGTGCTTCCGTCAAGGGTTATTGTGCATATTTGAAATTTTCCGTCGAGGATGCCGCTATAGGCGATTCGGTCACCTCTTGGAGACCATGCTGGCGACACATTGTAGGTCCCCCGGAAGGTGAGGCGTTTAACGTTTGTGCCGTCTACATTCATGGTGTAGATCTGTGGCCTGCCTGTCCTGTTCGACACGAAGGCAATCTTTTTACCGTCCGGAGACCAGGAAGCGGACAGGTTATCGCCCCACCCCTTTGTAATCTGCCTGATCTTTTTCCCTCGATTATCCAGCAGAAAAATCTCCGATCCGGAAGGGGTTCCCAGGGTGACGGCGATGTATCGTCCGTCAGGAGACCAGGCCGGGGCCGTGTTCAGCCCCCTCCGGTGAGAGAAGAGGAAGATTTTCGCCCGCCTGAAATCGATGATGTAAAGGTCGGGATTCCGCCGGATGTAAGAGGTGAAGGCGATCCTGGTTCCGTCAGGGGACCATCTTGGGGAGAGATTGATAGACCCGTTTCGGGTAATCCGTTTTGCGTTTCGCCCGTCAAAGTCGATCGTGTAGATCTCCTTGTTCCCCGTCTTTGTCGAGACGAAGGCGATCTTTGTGTCAAAAAGGCCGTTACTTCCGGTAATGTAGTAGATAATCTTGTTTTCGAAGGCATGAACGACCCGGTCAGGTATCTTTGCGGACCCCTTGAGCCGAGCCCCAGCGATTTCCTTGGATAGCGCCACGTCGTAAAGATGATATTCAATCGACATGGCCCCCTGTTTGACACCTGCCGTCGTGGCGAGAACGAATTCGGCCCCGAGGGATTTGTATCTCTTGAGGTCGATATGGTTGTGATACTTGAACGCGGCGGCCATCGGGGCAGGGATTTCTTTCCCTGATATGATGTTAAAGAATCCCGTGATCCACATGTCATGGACCACGC
>CAZPTH010000035.1:0-14987 GCA_964589315.1 uncultured Thermodesulfobacteriota bacterium | reverse complement strand
GGGAGGGCTTTTCGGGTTATCCGCTATCCGGTGGGGTTGGCCAGGCGTAGGAAGGGGAGGAGGCCGAAAGGCCTGATTGACCTGCGTCGGGATGGGGCGGTAATCTTGAAAAAACAGGGGGATACCTGGCAGTTTACCACCTTCCTGACCCATCGAACCGGGGTTGTCAAAACAGAAATGCCTTGATTTGCAGAGAGAACTCATTCCCAAAATTCACCCCCTTGGGATTTTAATGCCCTCTCTTTTTACTGGTGCGTCGCGTCAAAAACTCGTGAAGATGTCGTTACTTCCCTTGCATGATGGAGAGGTTACAGGTATGTAAAAAACCTGCGGACCCTTTGATTCTGGGCCATGGCTATAGGGAAAAGGTGGGAAAAGGCATCCTGAAAATGAAAACAGAAAAAAAAGAGGGACGATGGGAGGGGCTTCGCTCTTTTCGGACCCTCTTTCCCTATCTGAGGTCTTATAAAAAATGGCTTTTTGTGGGAATCCTTTCCCTGGCCATCGTGGACGCCCTTCAGCTCTGTATCCCCCTCATTATCAAATGGGCGGTGGATGACCTGACGGAGGGCCGGGCGACATCAGCAGTGCTTTTGTCGTATGCCGGGTGGATTCTCCTTCTTGCCGTCGGGATCGGGGGGTTCCGATACCTGTGGCGGATGTCACTGATGACCCCGACCCGAAGGATAGAGAAGCGTCTCAGGAATCGCCTCTTTCAGCATATTCTCTCCATGTCCGAGGATTTTTTCATGCGGCATTCCTCGGGGGATCTCATGGCCCGCATGGTCAACGACCTCAACATGATCCGGATGGCGGTGGGATTTGGCATGGTGGGGATGATGGATGCCTTCGTGATGGGATCCGCCACCCTCGTGTTCATGATCTGGATCAGCCGGTCCCTGACGCTGTATATCCTGATTCCCATGCCCTTTCTTGTCCTTTCCACGGCCCTTATAAGTCGAAGGATCCATTTTCGGGCCCAGAAGGTGCAGAAACAGTTCTCGGCCTTGACCGAGGCGGTTCGTGAGGGGATCAGTGGCATCCGCGTGATCCGGGCCTACAAAGCCGAGCCGTTCCAGGAATCTACCGTTAAGCTGGAGGGAGAGAAACTCCTTCAGGAAAACCTTGCCCTGGCGAAGGTCCGGGGCATCTTTTTTCCCGTTCTCATGCTTCTGGTGAACCTGAGCATGGTGCTTGTCCTCTATTTCGGGGGGAAGGATACGATTCTCGCGCGGATCAGCCCAGGTGATTTCGTGGCATTCACCAATTATCTGATGCTTCTTACATGGCCCATGATGGCCATGGGGTGGGTCATATCCCTGATCCAGCGCGGGGCGGCCTCTCTTACGCGGATCAATGAGATCCTGGACAGCCGGCCATCCATCCAATCAACTCCCCGGGCCCCCCTGAAAGATGAGGTAAGCGGAGAGTTGAGGGTCGAAAATGTCGCCTTTTCCTACGATCCCCGGCAGTGGGTCCTCAAGGATTGTTCCCTGACGGTCGAGCGCGGGAAGATGACGGCGATTGTCGGGGAGATCGGATGCGGAAAGACGACCCTGCTTCTCCTGATGATGCGCGTCTTCGATCCCCGTGAAGGGGTTTTGAGATTGGGAGACAGGGATATTCGGGACTTTGATGTGGCGGAATACCGGGGCCTTTTTGCCTATGTCTCCCAGGAACCGGTCATCTTTTCCCAGACCCTGTTTGAGAACATTGCCTTCGGTCAGTCGGGTATCACGGAATATGAGGTGGAAAAGGCCTTGCGGACGGTTCAACTGTGGGAGGAGGTCGCGGGTTTTCCCGAGGGGATAAAGACCCTGGTGGGAGAAAAGGGCGTGACACTCTCCGGGGGGCAACGTCAACGCGTGGCCCTGGCCCGGGCCCTTCTGTCAAAGCGTCCCTTTCTGGTTCTCGATGCCCCCTTTTCCTCGGTGGATGTGTCCACGGAGCAGAAAATTCTTGAGGCCATCAGGTCGGAGTTCGGGGGAATAACCCTGATAATGAGCTCGCAGCGGGTGGCCTCCTTTATGAAGGCGGATAGAATTTTCATGATGGAGGGGGGAAAGGTTTGCGCGAGTGGGTCTCATCAGGATCTCATGGAGCAGAGCGAGGCGTACCGGGCCCTCATCCAGGAGATTACACTGGGCATAGGAAAACGGTAAATGCAGGCTGATTTCGGATACTACGAGGAAGGGCACCTGGGGAAACCTTACGATGTGAGGCTTCTGAAACGCCTTTACCGGTTCATCCGGCCTTATCGGAAATGGTTTGTCCTCTCCATCCTCCTTGCGCTGTTGACGGCCGCCGTCGATCTCTCGTTTCCCTATCTCGTCAAGGAGGCCATCGATCGATACATCGTCCATGTCTCCTATCCTGTCCATGTGAAAGGGCAGGGGAGTGACGGGTTAAAGGCGTTTGGGGCCATTCCACTCGAAACGACGCAGGACCCCGCGGTCAGGATGATCGGCGGAAAGCGCTTCAAGGGGATGGACCCGCGCGCGCGTCGGCGGCTGATTCGAAGTGGTGTCATTGAAGATGTCCCCTTCGTGGGGATCCGTCGAGATACGGGGGTCTTGCGTCTTCTCAAGGACAGGGGGGAGGTCTTTTATGAGGCGAAGGGAGAAGTTTATATTCCTTATCGGGCCTTGAAGTGGATTCCACCCGGAAAGCTGGTTCACCTTCGGGCGTCCAACCTCCATGGGGTGGCCCTGATCGCGCTGGTTTACCTGGCCCTCCTCCTGATGGGGTTTGTCTTCCAGTTCTTTCAGGTTGTGGCCCTGGAGACGATGGGCCAGCGGGTCATGCAGGACCTTCGCGTCGCCCTCTACCGTCATATCCTTCACCTCCGTATCTCCTTTTTCGATCGAACCCCGGTAGGGCGCCTGGTAACCCGGGCTACCAATGATATCGAGAACCTTCATGACCTGTTCACGGCGATTCTGGTCAACCAGTTCAAGGACCTCTTTATCCTCCTGGGAATTCTCGGGATCCTCTTCAAAATCCAGTTCAGGCTTGCCCTTTATATCGTCGCCCTGCTGCCCGTGGTGATCCTGGTAAGCTTTCTCTTCAGCCGGTGGGCGAGAGATGTCTTTCGGGATATCCGGACTCTTATCGGCCGTATCAATGCCATGTTGCAGGAAACCCTTTCCGGCATACGGATTATTCAGATCTTCCGCCAGGAGAGCCGGTTCAATAAACGTTTCGAGGAGATCAACCATCAAACCTATCTGGCCAATATCCGGCAGATAAAGATTTTCGCCTTTTTCATGCCGCTGATCGAGATGATTGCTTCCTTTGCCATGGCCCTGATTCTGTGGCGGGGGGGCGTGGGAATCATGTCGGGGGCGCTGTCTCTTGGCGCGCTGGTCGCCTTTCTCTCTTACATCCGGATGTTTTTTCGACCCATTCGGGATATTTCGGAGAAGTATAACATCATGCAGTCCGCCATGGCCTCCACGGAGCGTATCTTTCAGATTATGGACCTTCCAAAGGAGAGCGAAAGGGGAGGTGAGGCCGTGCCTTCGGAGGGGAGAGACGCCGTCGCTTCATTAGAAAATCAGGGCGACTTTTTTGAGAAGGATATCGTTTTCTCGAATGTCTGGTTTGCCTATGAGGATGAGAAGTGGGTTCTGAAAGATCTGAACGTGACCTTCCCGGCCATGAAGACCAGTGCCATCATCGGGGCGACGGGCGCGGGAAAAACCTCTATGATGGTTCTCCTCGAGCGTTTCTATGTTCCCCAGAAAGGGCGTATTACGATTGGAGGGGTGGACCTGTCCCGGATTCCCCTCGACCTTCTGCGCCAAAACGTGGGGCTGGTGCAGCAGGAGGTCCAGCTTTTCTCCGGGACGCTATGGGAAAATATCCTTCTGGGAATTTCGGATCCCACCCGGGAGAGGGCTCGGGACGTCCTGGAGCGCCTGGGGATTTCCGCTCTCCTCGAGCGGCTTCCCGACGGGCTCGACACGCGCCTCCAGGAGGAAGGGAGAGGGATATCGAGTGGGGAAAGGCAGCTTATTTCCCTGGCGAGGGCCTTCGCGCGAGATCCCCGGATCCTTATCCTCGACGAGGCGACGGCGAGCATGGATCCGTTTACGGAGCAGCTGATTCAAAAGGCCCTTCACGTCCTCCTGCGGGGACGAACCGTGATCGTTATCGCCCACCGTCTGTCCACCATCCGCCAGGCGGATCATATCCTTGTCCTGGATGACGGGAGAATCACGGAGTCCGGTACCCATGATCTCCTGATGCGTCGGGAAGGGCTTTACTATTTTTACTACAAAACGCAGAACGGCGACTGAGCCGGCTTCAGAAGATATTTACAGCTCATCTTCGTCTTTCTCGATGGCATCGATGATTTTGTTGATAAAGGTTTCCACGTCACACGATTTATGGATGAAGGCCTTGGCTCCCAGGCTCAGTGTTGCCTGGGGTGAGCGGTTGTTGTAGCCTGTCATGATGATGACCTCGGTGCCGGGGTGGAATTTCTGGACCTCTTTGAGGAGGCTGATTCCGTCCATCCTGGGCATCTTGATGTCCGTGATGACCACGTCGAAAGAGCCTTCGGCGAGCTTTTCGATGGCTTCAACTCCGTCCTGTGCCTCGTCGATCTGGTATCCCTCGCTTTCGAGGAAACCTGTCAATACGTCTCGAACGATGTCCGTGTCCTCGACCAGAAGAATTCTTTTGCTTCTATCCATAGGCCGCCTGAATCAAAATTGCATGGAGCGCGTTTTCCAGTTTAATTTTCAAAGGTTACAAGAATTTTATCTGATCACCCTGCTGCACACACTTAAAGTATACAACGATATTCCTTTTTGTCAATTTTATGATTTAAAAAAGTTGGCCAGGGATCATCCCGTTTAAACCCCTGGCCTTTGGAATGTCTTGCTACGAGAGCTGACGTAGGACCCCGGCACAACGCCCGCAGACGGTGGGGAAATCCTTGTCCTGCCCCACGTCGGTTTTGTAGTGCCAGCAGCGCTCACACTTTTCCCCTTGCGCGGGGGAGACCTCGACGTTTAAAGGGGCATCCGTCGATTTTTCAAGGATTACCTTTGAGACGATAAAGATGTCATCCAGTTCGTCTTCGTAGTTCTTGAGAAAATCGTAGGTCTTTTCGTTCACGGAGAGGACAACCTGGGCGTCAAGGGAGTGCCCGATCTCCTTGTTCTTCCGCGCCTCCTCCAGGACCTTGGAGACCTCCTGGCGTATTTCGAGAAGATGTTCCCAGCGGTCGGCCAGTTCCTTGTCTTCGAACGAGGCGGGGATCGTTTCAAAGGCTGTCAGGTGCACGCTTTCTTCCTTGAAGGGGGTGATGGGACGAAAGGTCTGCCAGACCTCTTCCATGGTGAAGGTGAGAATGGGGGCCAGGAGCCTCGCGAGGACGTTAATGAGATGATAAAGGGCGGTCTGGCTGGAGCGTCGTTCCCGGCTATCGGGATGGGAGACGTAGAGCCGGTCCTTCAGGACGTCGAGATAGAAGGCGCTTAGGTCCACGGCGCAGAAGGTGTGAACCGTATGGTAAATGATATGGAAATCGTAGGTTTCGTAGGCCTTCAGGACCCTCCGGGAGATGTAGGCAAGCCGATGAAGGATATAGCGGTCGATTTCCTCCATTTCGTCCAGGTTCAGGGCCTTCTCGTCGAAGGTGAAGTCGTAGAGATTGCCCAGCATGAACCTGAAGGTGTTTCGGATCCGGCGATACCCGTCGGTCAACTGTTTGAGGATGTCCTGAGAGATCTTGATGTCGTTCCGGTAATCCTCGGCCGCGACCCAGAGGCGAATGATTTCCGCGCCGTATTTTTTGATGACCTCCTCGGGAGCCACGATGTTTCCGAGGGACTTGGACATCTTTTTCCCCTCGCCGTCCACGACGAATCCATGCGTGAGGACCGACTTGTAGGGAGCCGTGTCCCGTGTGCCTACCGATTCAAGGAGCGAGCTGTGGAACCAGCCCCGGTGCTGGTCGCTTCCCTCCAGGTAGAGATCGGCCGGCCAGGCCAGTTCCGGACGCTGCTCAAGGACGGCGGCATGACTGACGCCCGAGTCGAACCAGACATCCAGGATATCGGTTTCTTTCCTGAAATTGGAGCTCCCGCAGTGGGGACAGGTGGGGACAGAATCAAAGATTTCGTTGAGTTCCTTCTCAAACCAGACATCTGCCCCGTCTTTCTCCACCAGCTCGGCAACCCGATCCACCAGGGCGCCATCCAGAAGGACGCGCCCGCACTCGTTGCAGTGAAGGGCGATGATGGGCACGCCCCAGGAACGCTGGCGCGAGATGCACCAGTCGGGGCGGTTTTCCACCATGTTGTAGATTCTTTCGCGGCCCCACGTGGGGATCCATGTCACGTGATTGATGGCGTCGAGGGTCTTTTTGCGCAGATCGTTCGTCTCCATGGAGATGAACCACTGGCGGGTGGAGCGGAAGATGATGGGGCTTTTGCAGCGCCAGCAGTGGGGGTAGGAATGTTCCATTTCCTCCACCTTGAGGAGGCATCCCACTTCCTCGAGTTTCCTGATGACGGCCTCGTTGGCGTCGAAGACGAACTGGCCGGCAAAAAACGGGACATCCTTGGTGAAGCGGCCATCGTCATCGAGGGGGGCATAGGCGGGCAGGTTGTATTTCAACCCCACTTCATAGTCTTCCTGGCCGTGCCCCGGGGCCGTGTGGACGCATCCCGTTCCGGCCTCCAGCGTGACGTGGTCGGCGAGGATCAGAATAGAATCCTGATCGAGAAAGGGGTGTTTGCAGACGAGCCTTTCCAGTTCGGCTCCCCTGAAGGTCTTGATGTCGGTGTATTCCCTGATCCCCATGCCCGTGAGGACGAGGTCACGGAGTTCCCGGGCCAGGATCCAGGCTTCCCCGTTGACCTCCACGGCCACGTACTCGAATTCGGGGTGCAGGGCAATCGCCAGGTTGGCGGGGATGGTCCAGGGAGTGGTGGTCCAGATGAGGACGTACACGGGCCTGCCTTCCAGTCCCTCGATCTTCGACTTCATGGGGAACTTGACGTAGATGGAGGGCGACTTGTGGTCGCCGTATTCAACCTCCGCGTCGGCCAGGGCGGTTTTGCAGGAGGCGCACCAGTAAACGGGCTTTTCCCCGAGATAGACGCCCCCGTTTTTCACGAATTTTCCAAATTCACGGACGATGGTGGCCTCGTAGGAGAAGTTCATGGTGAGGTAGGGGTCATCCCATTCTCCGAAGACCCCCAGGCGCTTGAACTCCTTGCGCTGGATGTCGATAAACTTTTTCGCGTAGGAACGGCACCGTTTCCTCAGGTCGGTCTTGACGAGGGGAATGTTTTTCGCTTTCAATTCCTTTTCTACCTGGTGCTCGATGGGGAGTCCGTGGCAGTCCCAGCCGGGCACGTAGGTGCTGTCATATCCTGCCATGAACTTGGATTTGATGATGAAGTCCTTGAGGACCTTGTTCAGGGCGGTTCCCATGTGAATATGGCCGTTGGCGTAGGGGGGGCCATCGTGGAGAATGAACTTGGGATACCCCTTCGATTTTTTGATAATCTCTTCATAAATACGCGAGGCTTCCCACTGCTTAAGCATCTGGGGTTCCCGCTGACTCAGATTGGCCTTCATGGGGATGGAAGACTGTGGGAGATTGAGAGTGTCCTTGATTTTCATCCGTGCCTCCAATGTCGCTGAAATTGGTGTGTCTTTACCACAAAAGCCCTTGAGGTTCAAGGAATTTTGATAAATAGTGGGAGGAAAAGGGCCCTTTTGGAATGAGCTTTTTCAGGGATTCTTTCCGTTTTTGGGATTGCGAGATTCCCTTTTCGTCTTTTTCCATGCCTCGAGGCATGCCTCACGTCCGTTGGCGGGAATCTGTTTGGAAAAGAGGCGGCGTAATGGGACATGAATGGGGCTTGTGATAAACGAGAAGGCGGACCCTACGAGCTGCAGCTTGTTGACGCCTAAGCTGAAGTCATTGAAAGAGCCGTTAACCTTGATGGGAATGGCAAGGCTGAAGAACTCGGGTCTCTTCGCCTTCGGGACCAGGAGGATATCAATTTTCCGGGCCTTGAAGTCGATCTGGGCCTTTCCGACAATTCGCATCTTGGTGGTATCCATGTAGATGGCCTTGTCCTTCATCAGGCCGTCTTTCATGGAGAGGCCAACGACCAGGCAGTTGATCTTTGACTTATCCTTTTGTGTGGCCTTGGTCATAATGGCGGACAACAGGTTTACCGCCCAAAGGTCGATGATGCCTGCGGAAAAGTTTTTGGGAACGAGGAAGAAGTTAAAGTACCCTTGCGCGGACTTCATGATATCCTCGATCTTGGGAGCGGTGGCGTGTAATTCCGCGCTCATGGAAAATTTTCCCCCCATTTTGGTTCCGGGTTTCGCCCGGCGTGCCAGCACGCCGAAATCGAACTTATCAATATCCGCTTTGAAGTTGATCGCGGTCTTCTGGGGGGAAGGCTTGTAGTCAAGGCTTAAATCGATTTTCCCTCCAGGGATGTGGAGTTGGAGCGGGGAGACCCGAAGCTGGCCGTCTTCCAGCGATACCTTCATTAGGCCTGAACCAAGGTTGTCTTTGAGGGATGTCACCCGGCGCGCCTCCACCGTGACCTCGCCGTCCAGCCTGTTCAGGAATTTGTGGGACAGGAGGCTTGCATGCTTTTTTTCAACCTCTTTTTTGAGTTCATTTACTGTCACCTGGCGGGGTTGTTTTGATGGGGCAGCCTTTGGCTTTTCGCTTCCCATGTTTTTCTCTTTTTGGACGAAATCGTCAATTCGCAACAGTTCAGAGAGAAAAGAGGCCTTTACCTTGGGTTTGTTCCCTGACAGGTCGAGGTTTACACGGCCATTGAGCTGGCTTTTCCCCACCGTGACCTTGAGAGAGGAGAGGTCATACCCCTTCGGAGTAATGGCCATTTTCGCGTCCAGGGACAGCGGACCGATGCCTGGCAGCTTCAGCTTGAGGAGGTTGTTTAGCCGGTCGAGACGGTCCCCCGATATTTTCAGCGTCATTTTCAGGTTGTGGCTGCTCATGGGAAGGGCCATGACGCTTGAAAAATGAAAATGCATTTTGGACAGACGGATATCGATGAGGAGAGGAATGTTTTCGGGAGTAGCCACGAAGTCGAGCAGGGAGGCCCCGACGATCTTTAATTCGAGCGGATAATCGTCGAGGGCCCCTTTCAGATTAAGGGCAACAGGCTTACCCTTGTCCACCAGGATGGCACCGGACAGATGGGTCATGCTGATCTTTGTTCCCGTTTTCGGAATGACGAAATCCCAACTTCCATCCGTGATGGTGAATGTCATTCTTGAATCTTTCAGAATTTGATTGAGGTTCCCACCCCGGACGGTCAGCTTGATCCCGGCGTTGCCAGCCTTGGCCTGAAGTCCTTTGATGACGCCAAGCGTGGAAAGGATGGCCCCGACGTTGATATCATGGATGTCGAAGGAAAGATCAATACGGGGGGTGGCCGCCCTGGCTGCCATGACCCCTTTCGCACCGATTTTCTTGCCCGCGATTTCCCCTTTAAGTGTGAATGACCAGGGCTTGGATTTCGCTAAAAGCACGTCGATGGGTTCCCCGAGAATCTTCAGGTCATAGGGATATGCCTGCAGATTTCCCTTTATGGCAAGGGTAGCGGGTTTTTTGGGGGGTGCCTTTCCCTCCAACATGTCTAAATGGAATTTCACGGTTTTTTTCAATGCGGCGTCGTAGTAGGTAACCGTGATATTCTTGAGCGTCAGATTGTCCAGGCCCGTGAGGGTGATACCAAGGCCCCCGGAGGGGTGAGGCGCTTTCTCCTTTTTCCCGGAAGGTTCGGGCTTTTGGGGTTTTGTCTTTTCGGTTTTCTCGTTGGCTGGCTCTTTCTCATCGCTTTCGAGGTTCAGGGCAACATCCTCGGCTATGGCCTTTCCGATTCGGATGTCCTTTTTCAAAAGCGGCAGAAGGGCGACTTCGAGTTTTGCGTGGCCGGCCTCGAGAAATATCGGGGCGGCGCTCCCGGGGGGATTGGCGATTTGAAGGCCTCGAAGGTCAATGTAGGGCCAGGTAGAGAATTTGAAGACAACCGGGCCGGAGATTTTTACCTTTCGCCCGAGGGCTCTGGTTGCCGCGGTCTCCACGCTGGACCGTAGGCCGCTCAAATCAACGGTAATACCGATGAGGGTACAGGCTATGATGGCTCCCATAAGCAGCACAAAGAGCCCACCGACGACCTTGAAAAGAATGCTAATAAAATGTTTCACACATATGGCTCCTTAGTAGACTCTCACGACGCCATAGATTTTTCCGTTCTTGAATCGGTTGACAATCAGGGGGCGTGAGGCCTTCCCGTTGAGCTGAATGGAAATCTTACCCATAAGACCTTCGAAGTTCTTTGTGCTCCGCAGTTTTTCATTCACGCAGATCTTATCTTGTGGTTTGTCGCAACGGTTCATCGCGTTCCTGAGAATGTCCATTCCCTCGACACCGAGAGCGACGAAGGAATTTCCCCTCTGGCTGAAAAGCTTGCGGAAGGTGCGAATGGCCTTTTTCCCGCGCGGCGTCAGAGGGATCGAGTTGCTGAAAAAGCCCACGGCCAGGGTGCCGTCGAAAAGGTGAATATCGTCTTCATACTGAGAAACGATCTCAGATATCAAACCTTCCCCAGCCATGCATTCGGGATACCAACCCATTCCCCGCATCGCTTTCATAATCGGAATAGCATATCTGGCGTCAACAGGAAGATAGATTAGCTCCGGCTTGTGTTCTCTGATTTTCTTCAGGATTGCCCTGAAATCATTATTTTCTTCCGTGACGGATTTGATATCTGTTATATCCCCCCCGATCCGCATAAACTGCTTGACAAATTCGTCACCGAGGGAACTGGAATAGTAGCTGTTGGGATTTGCGAGGACGGCGGCCTTGTCGATGAGAAGTTCGTCATAGACGAAAAGAGCAGCCACCTTCCCCTGGAAGATATTGTCGAAACAGAGTTGGCTGACGAATTTCGTTTTTTCTGTAATTTTCGGATGTGTTCCAAGCACGGCCAGAACAGGGGTTTTATAGGTATCGGCCATGGCCTTGACGGCCAGGCAGGGGGAGCTGCTCGACAGAAGAAGCAGGGCCGATACCTTCTGTTTTTGAACCAAGTCCTTGAATTCCTTTACGGTTATCTCGGACTTGTTTTGGTCGTCTTTGATGATGAGCTGAATTTTGTCTCCGTTTTTCAAATAGGGGTTCAGGTGAAGCGATGTTTGGATACCCATCAGGGCGTCTCTTCCCAAGGCCTTTTGTGGCCCGCTCATGGGGCCGATGACTCCAATCTTTACCACCCGACCGCTGGGGGAGATGGGGGGTTTCTTCTCCTGGCACCCTATGGTTGTGATGGTGAGGAGAAGCAGGATGGTTAGGATTTTTATCGCTCTGACTTTCATGGCTCAGGGAATGTAGATGATTTGAATTCGTATCTTCATATCACCCGTGATGTTAGATTGGATTTCGTCACGCAACTTGTTCAGGTCACTTCTGTTCAAGGGTTCACGGGTTAATACCTTCGCGAAAAGGAGCCTATGATTGCCCTGATAGGCGATGTGTGCCTCTTTCACGATGAGGTATTTATCGTTGACGAGAAACCGCTCCCGTTGCCATCGTTTTTCGAGGGCTGAGGCGTTCATTATTTTTTCCGTCGTCAGGTAGAGGGGAATGGCGATGAGAAGGGTGATGACGAGGACGAGGAGAATGCCCTTTTTATTGCCGATCGCGGACGAATATCCCAGAAATCTGAAGGTGAAAGTGGCCGCGAGGATGATACCGATGAGGTTGGTCAGGTAGAGGAGGAAGGCCTGGCTGAAAAAGAAAAAGTTTCCCCTCCCAAGTCCAATGCCTGCCACGGCAAGGGGTGGAATCAAGGCCACGGCGATGGCAACCCCCGCCAGGCTTTCAATGATTTCCTTGTGAGATTTCGCGTAGGCGCCGGCTACCCCTGAGATGAGCGCCACGAGGAGGTCGAGGAGACTGGGCTGAAGACGCGCCTGCATCTCGGGGGTGATGGGTTTGTAACGGAAAAGGAGCGTTATAAGGATCGCGGATAAAAGGGCCAGGCCGGTTCCCAGCGCGATTTTTATGAAAGAGGAACGGGACATCTTCGAGTCGTACCGGAGGAGTCCCATGGAAAAGGAGACGATGGGGGCCATCAGCGGCGCAAGGAGCATGGCGCCGATGACGACGGCCGTACTGCTTTGATACAAACCCACGGTCGCCAGCATGGTGCTGAGTATGATCAGAATGATATAGATGGGATTGATTTGCGCGTCTTCACGGAGGGATATAAAGAGGTTCCGAAAACGTTCTTCCGTTGCGAAGGGGAAAAAGGGAATCCGCTTTTTCCTCATCTTCAGGAGTTCTTTACCGGTGGGAAGCGCGTCGACATCGATTCTTTCCTTGACGGTGGACTTACTTTTTTCCTCTTTTCGTAACTGGTCTCCCACATTGATGCGCACTGCCTTGGGAATGGTTACAAGATGTAAGGGGGGATGCGTGATTTTTTCACCGTCGATCTGGACCGGGAGGTTTTCTTCCGTTTCAATATCTATCAGGGGGCATTTGATGTAGCCGGTGGTGGGAAGGCGTTTCGGGAGCCCTTTCCGCCGGATAAGCTGGTAGAGAAATTTGAAATAATCAACAACAGAGAGGGGAGACGAGACAATCATGGATATCATCCCATCGTCAATGGCACTGTCGTGGGCGATCATCTTGGAGGCAAGGGTGTTTTCGTGCCTTTGCAGGATCATACATCCACTGCCAGCCGTGTTGATTTTCTGCTCGCTGTTGATGGTGATGCTGAAGGGGTGGAATTTGAGTTTTGTTAACCTTTTTAACGCGGACAGAATAAGCTTTATGGGGCTGATATCTTCCGGGGAGTCCAGCAGGGGAAGGTTCCCGACCGTGGCCTTGAAAAGGAGGATTTCATCATTACAGAGGATAATATCGATCGGATGCGCGTCGTCACGCAGAGCAACCTCCATAGCGTCTTTAGGTTCTTCCGGAAGGCTGTAAATCCTGGCGATTTTTTTGTGGTGGATTGGGATGACACCAACGCTGAACCCCCTTTCCATGGCAATCTTCAGGAGCCATTTGATGCTTTTGAGATCCCCGGAAATGACGACATGGCTGACATTTTTGAGGTATTTATCCTGGTTTTCCCTGAATTCCTCTAAGGGGACGGGGGTGACGGATGTCCCGTAAGGATTGTTGAGCATCATATCCACATGGGCAGTTCCTTCCTCCGAGTAGATGAACAGGGCATTGTCAACGTATCCTTGCATGAAGCCGGAAAATCCTCCTGACGGACAGTTTTATTAAGTTTAACGTTTAAAGGGAAAATACGCAATACAGGGAATGGAGTTCGGAGCAGGTTTTGCGGGTTCAGGGCCTAAAAAAACTGCCAGTTCCTGGAAAGGTCAAAGGGAAAGAAAGACTTTCTTGGCATGACAGGAAAGGCTGTGATATAAAACAGAAAAGGAGGAAAAAATGACGACGTACAGGCTGTTTTACAAAGAGAACGAGACAGTTGAGTTTGAGCTGCCTGAAGGCTGGGATCTCTTAAATTATGTAAATCCCGAGCCCATGGAAATTACACGATCCATCGACGAGATGGTCTTGGCGGCCCTGGCGGAACCCGTGGGGATTTCCCCCCTGGAGAAAACCCTGAAGCCGGGGAATACCGTTGCCATTGCCATCGATGACTGGACGCGTCCCACGCCGGTTCGCCATCTCCTGCCCGCCCTGTTGAAAAGGCTGGATGAGATCGGCATAAAACGGGAGGATGTCACCCTGATCGTCGCCCTGGGGTCTCACCTTCCCATGCCCGAAGAGGCCCTCAGGGAGCGTATTGGCGCGGAGATTTTCGCCGCCTACAGGGTCGTTCAGCACGATTGTCGCGCGGACGACCTCGTTTCCATCGGAACCCTTTCTTCTGGCGGTCCCGTCGGATTGAACAAGGTCTTCCATGACGCCGACTACCGGATTTCCATCGGCTCGATTATTCCCCATCCCATGAACGGGTTCGGGGGCGGCCCCAAGATCGTGATGCCGGGGCTGGTGGCCTACGAGACCATTCGTGAGCACCACACCGTCTATACCATTCAGGAGGGGGCCTATCCCGGGAACACGGAGACAAATCCCTTTTACAAGGAGGTCACAAGAGTTGCCGGGCTCGCGAACCTCAATATGATTCTGGGGGCCCTTTACACCAACCAGGAAAAGGTCTTCGACGTGGTGGCGGGGCATTATTATGAGGCGCACCAGGAGGGGATTCGGCGCTGTATTGGGAACTTCAAGGTCAAGATGGATGAATACGCGGATGTCACGGTTCTTTCGGCCTATCCCTATACCGAAGGACCCCAGATCATGAAGCCTATTGGCCCTGCCGCCATGTGCACCAGGCGGGGCGGGGCGGTAATCATCCTGGCGACCACCCGGGCGCCCATGCCTGAGCCGATGCTTCACGCCTTCGACGTGGTCAGGGAGATGGGGTCCGATCATCCGGACCAGGTGTTGCTTGATACCTTTAAGAAACGCTCTCTCGTTCTGAACGAGGCGCCGATCGATTTCAACATGGCCCTGTTTTTCACGGAGGTCTATAAGGCCCGGTATGACCTGACCATCGTCTCAAAAGAGATCAAGCGCGAAGAGGCCGAAAGAATGGGATTCGCCTTCGCCGACAGTATCGAGGAGGCTATTGAGAAGGTTAAAAAGAAATTCCCGAAGGCCAAGGTGAATGTTTTCCCCATCGGTGGCATGGTCTTGCCGGACATGGGAGAGCCGCCGCGGCTTTATGATTAGGTTGAAGGCTGAAGTCCGAAGACCGAAGTTTGAAAACGCCTGGTGCCTCAAGGTTTGACAAGCTTCACGATAGTGGCGCCCCAACCCCCGGCGGTTTCCGGTGCGGTGGAGTAGGATAGTACGTGCGGAGAGGACTCGAGGATGCCGTGGACGATCCGTTTCAGGGTCCCGGTTC
>CAZPTH010000034.1:0-15002 GCA_964589315.1 uncultured Thermodesulfobacteriota bacterium | reverse complement strand
CGCCCCAAGGACAATGGCGGCCATGCCGATGGCGGTGGCGTGGGTCAGGCGAAAGCCCCCTACCTTGACAAGGATCAGCGTGGAGAGCAGGGGGGTGAGGTAGGTCAGCGCGCCGATGACCCGGGGATCGCCCCGTTTCATCGCGGCGTCCCAGGTGAAGAAGGCCAGCCCCAGGGGGCCCAGACCCAGGCAGATCAGGTTGAACCCGTCGATGGGGCGGAGCTGGCCCAGCGCCGAATGTAGCTGCCCCTGAAGGGCGGTCAGGGACAGCGCCAAGATCCCGGAGGTGAGGCAGAAGGCCCCCACGGCGCCGGAAGGAAAGGGGGAAAGGCGTTTGGTCTCCAGGGAATAACAGGCCCAGGTGGCTGCCGCCAGAAAGGCGAAGAGGTACCCTGACCAGTAAGACAGCGAGAAGCTCAGGAGACCCTGGGTGATGACCAGCGCCGCGCCCGCGAAGCCGAGGAAGGCGCCCGCGAGATGATGGGGACGCAGCTTCTTTTCCCTGAAAAAGACGGGGGTTCCAAGGACGATGAAGAGAGGCCACAGGTAGTTGATGAGGTTCGCTTCCACCGCCGGGGCATGGCTCAGGGCGCTGAAATAGAAGGCGTGATATCCGAAGATGCCTCCCACCCCCACGAGGTAGGTTTTCAGGGGGACTTTCCAGTCCCTGACCCGGATGAGGCTGAGCAGGCCGCTCAACGTCAGGGCGATGCCCGCCACGAAGAGGGGAGGGAAGGCGCGCAGCCTGGCGCCGAAAAAGGCCAGGAAGCTCCACAGGGCGATACTGGTCAGCGCGAGGGGGAGATAGAGCCGTTTCACCGGTTCGTCGACGGGTTATTCCCCGGGCATGAAGAGCTTGTTGAATACCTCGATCGTGCGGGCAATGTCCGCGTCACTGATGCCCAGGTGGGTCACAAGTCGGATTTCGTGGGGGCCAAAGGGGACACAAAGAATTCCCTCAGATTTTAGCTGACTCACCACCTCTTCGGGGGTTTTTTGCGGGTCATGGAGGGGAAGCACGATGATGTTTGTTTCCACGGTCGAGGGGGTAAATTCAAAGAGGGGAATCTGGCTCAGGGCGTTGGCGAGCTGCTGTGCCCGGCGGTGGTCTTCCTCGAGAAGGTCGATGTGGTGGTCCAGGGCATAAAGGGCCGCGGCGGCCAGGATACCCGCCTGACGCATGCCGCCCCCCAGACGTTTCCGAAAGCGGCGCGCCTCCCTGATCCATTCCGCCGGCCCGGCGACGACAGATCCGACCGGGCAGCCCAGTCCCTTGGAAAAGCAGACGGAAACCGAGTCGAATGGGGCGCAGTAGTCCGCCGGTGAGATCCCCGAGGCCACGGTGGCGTTGAAGAGGCGGGCCCCGTCCATGTGCATGGCGAGGTGATGCTGATCCGCCAGGGCGCGGATGCGCTCCATCTTGTCGAGGGGATACACCTTGCCCCCGCCCCGGTTGTGGGTATTTTCCAGGCAGATGAGCCGGGTCGGGGAATGATGCCCGTCATCGGGCCGGATGGCGGACGCGACATCCTCCGCGTCGAGGACCCCCCGGTTACCCGGGACGGGGAAGAACTGCACCCCCCCAAAGGCGGCGGCGCCGGCAAATTCGTAGTGAAAGGGGTGGGATTGGGCCTCCAGGATGACCTCGTCACCCGGCCGGGTGTGGGTCAGGATGGAGATGAGGTTGCCCATGGTCCCGGAGGCGACGAACAGGGCCGCCTCCTTGCCCAGGATGTCCGCCATTCTTTCCTGCAGGCGATTGACGCTTGGGTCTTCCCCGAAGACGTCGTCTCCCACTTCGGCGGCGGCCATGGCCTTCCGCATGGCGTTTGTGGGCTGGGTTACCGTATCGCTTCTCAGATCGACGGGGTCCATTCTTCTTGCCTCCTTAATGTGCGTGGTCTTGTGAACTTTTTAACATTTTTAATTGACAAAAGCCATCTCTCTTTATATAAAGGGTAAAATTTTTCGAGGAACGGTAAATGGCGACAAAGAAGAAGATTACCCGTAAGAAACTCAAGGAACCGGATGAATTTGTCAGCACAACCACGGAGATCTACCAGTATGTTTTAAAGAACTGGAAATACTTCGTTTCGGGCATCGTCGTTTTGATCCTCATCGCCGGGGGCGTTTTTCTCTGGCGGGCCGAAACCGTGAAGAAGGAAAAGGCCGCTTTTGGCCTTTATCACGCGATACAGATAAAGGTGGCGAAGGCTGAAGGCAAGGAGGCAAAGGTTTGCGAAAGCTGGGATACCCTGATCAAGAACTATGGGGAAACCCCGGCGGCCATTTACGCCCAGTTGCAGAAGGCGTCCTGCCAGTTGAAGCACAAGGCCTTTGACCAGGGTGAAACGACTGTGCAGAAACTCCTGGCGGACAAGGATACGCCTGCTGTGGTCAAGGTGTTATCGGACCTCTTGAAGGGGTACAGCCTCGAGGAGAAGAAGGCCTATAAGGAAGCGGGGGCCGTTTTTGAGTCTCTGCTGAAAAATCCTGAAAATTTCCTCAAGGATACAACCCGCTACCACCTCTATCTTTGCCAGCTTAAACAAGGCGATAAAGAGGCGGCCAAGAAGACGCTTTCAGAACTCAAAATTGGTCCTGGATCTGATTTTGCCCTTCCGGTGATGCTGGTAAAAATCGAGAAGGCGCAATTGGGAATTAATGATTAGTTAATTTTCAAAAAGTCGGGTGTCTTTGTCCCAGACGGGACACCAATGAAAAGGGAGGTTGGAATGAAAAAATTGCTGTCGGGTAACGAGGCTATTGCCCGGGGAGCCTACGAAGCAGGGGTTACGTTTGCTTCCGCTTATCCGGGAACACCAAGCACGGAGATCATGGAAACGGTTGCGAAGGAATTTCCTGAAATCTACGCGGAATGGTCTCCCAACGAGAAGGTTGCCCTGGAAGTTGCCATGGGTGCGGCTTTCACCGGGGCGAGGGCGCTTGCGGCCATGAAACACGTGGGTGTCAATGTGGCGGCAGATCCCTTAATGACGCTGAGTTACACGGGGATTTGCGGAGGGCTTGTGCTGGTTACGGCGGATGATCCCCAGCTTTACAGCTCTCAAAATGAGCAGGATAACCGGAACTACGCCAAGTTTGCCAAGATTCCCATGCTGGAGCCGAGCGACAGTCAGGAGGCGAAGGACTTCGTGATTCGCGGATTCGATGTCAGCGAGCAGTTCGATACGCCCGTGATGGTGCGAAGTGTCACGCGTATTTCCCATGCGCGAACTCCGGTAGAGTTAAAGGATCGAGAGACCGCATCGATGGAGGTTAAGGTTCGCAAAGATCCCCCCAAGTATGTCATGTTGCCTGTTTATGGAAGGAAGCGGCACGTGGTCGTGGAGGAGCGTTTTCTCAAGCTGAAAGAGTTTGCTGAGACCTTCGAGCTGAACAAGATGGAGATCAACGATCCGGAGATTGGAATCATTACCTCCGGGATTTCCTACCAGTATGCCAAGGAGGTTTTCCCCAATGCCTCGTATCTCAAGCTCGGGATGGTCTGGCCGCTTCCGGAAAAGATGATTCGTGAGTTTCGCTCCAAGGTCAAGAAGCTCTACGTGATCGAGGAGCTGGATCCCTTTATCGAGGAAAACCTGAAGATCATGGGGATTCAGGTGGACCTGGGCAAGGATGTTCTCCCCCTCTGTGGTGAGTTGACCCCGAACATCATCAGGGAAAAGGTCCTGGGAGTTGAAGACAAGCCTTTCATGACCAATCCGGAAAATATCCCGCCACGTCCTCCCAACATGTGCCCGGGTTGCCCCCACCGGGGGATGTTCTATACCATCAAGAAGCTGAAGCTTTTCGCGGCCGGTGATATCGGGTGTTATACCCTGGGGGCCCTGCCTCCTCTGACATCTCTTGATACCTGTGTCTGCATGGGGGCCAGTATCGGCCATGCCATGGGGATGTCCAAGGCCCTGGGAGATGAAGGACGAGGCAAGTTTGTGGCGGTCATCGGGGATTCCACCTTCATGCACAGTGGCATGACGGGCCTGGCGGATATTGCTTACAACAAGTCCTATGCGACGGTCATTATCGCGGACAACCGGATTACAGCCATGACCGGGGCGCAGGATCATCCGGCAACGGGCTATACGATCCGTGGAGAAGAGACCCATGCCGTCGATTTTGAGGAGCTTGGGAAGGCCCTTGGATTCAAACATGTAGTGAAAGCGAATCCCTACGACCTGGAGACCTATGAGAAGGTTCTGAAGGAAGAGACGGAGCGGGATGAACCCTCCCTCATCATCAATAAGGGACCTTGCGCCCTGTTACGGCGTGCCCTTCCGAAGGCCAAAAAGCCTTTCTACGTGGACGTTGACAAGTGTATCGGGTGTAAGCGTTGTATCGGGCTTGGATGCCCCGCGATCACGTGGCACGCGGAAGAGGGGACAAACGCCGATGGGAAAAAGCGCAAGGGATATGCGGTCATCGAAGCGACCCTTTGCAACGGTTGCGCCCTCTGCTACCAGCTCTGTAACGTGGACGCAATCAAGACAGATGACAAGGTCTTCTACGGCCTGGTAGAAAACCTGTAACCAGAGAGGAAGATAGCGCGATGGAAAAGACGACAAGTGTATTGATGGCAGGTGTTGGAGGACAGGGAATCATCCTCGCCAGTGATATTCTCTCAGAGGTGATGCTCGACGCTGGATTCGAGGTCAAGAAGAGCGAGATCCATGGAATGGCCCAGAGGGGTGGAAGCGTTTCGAGCCATATCCGCTTCGGAAAGTCTGTTTACTCCCCGACCATTCCCAAGGGGAGCGCGGATTTCCTGATCTGTTTCGAGAAGCTGGAACTTCTTCGCTGGCTCGATTTCTGTAAGGAAGATACCCGCGTGATTGTCAACGACCTGGAGCTCAATCCCCCCATGGTCAACCTGGGTGAAGCTGAGTATCCGAGGGAACTTTTCGACGAAACGATCAAAAAGTTCAAGAACCTGACGCTGGTTCCCGCGAGCAAGGCCGCGATGGATCTGGGAAACATCCGTGCGGCCAACGTGGTGATGATCGGGATTTTCTCGAAGTTCTTCGACGTGGAGGAGAAACTCTGGCTCGATAAGATCCTTGGAAAACTGCCCGAAAAACTCCACGACCTGAACCGGAAGGCCTTCAACGAAGGCCGGAAGCTGGGCTGATTAGTTTTTAAACCCATCCAAAGCGGGGGAACAAAGCAGGAATTTCTTGACAAATCCCCCGCGAGTGGATTAGGTATGTTGTAATTTTGAAATCGGACCGATAACGGGGCATACTATGGCTGATACGAAAGAGAATTTTGAACCGAAAATTATCGCCTTTTGTTGCAACTGGTGTTCCTATGCCGGGGCGGACCTGGCGGGAAGTATGCGTTTGAAGTACCCCCCCAATGTCTTGCCTATCCGTGTCATGTGCAGCGGGAGGATTTCCCCGCACTTTATCCTGAAGGCCTTTCAGAAGGGGGCCGACGGGGTTCTGGTCACGGGGTGTCACTACGGGGATTGCCACTACATCAAGGGGAATTACATCACCAAGCGGCGGGTTACGATCATGAAAGATCTCCTGAAGTTCATCGGGATCGATCCGAAACGGCTCAGGTCGGACTGGATTGCCGCGTCGGAGGGAGATAAGTTTGCAAAACTCGCGACGGAGTTTACCGAGGAAATTCGCCAACTGGGGCCGTCACCGTTGAGAGGACAGTGAGATGGAAAAGTTAAAGAAACACATTAAAGACATGCTTGAATCTTCTGAAATTGCGGGGTTTATTGGCCTCATTGAAGAAGAGGGTCATCCCGTTCCCTTCCTTTTTACGCCTGACAATATTGAGAAACTCGATGAGCTGGTGGTTCCAGATCTCCGTTATCCCATGAGCGACATTCTCCTTACGGTGGTTCGGCAATATCCCGATAAACCCATTGGCGTCATGGTTCGGGGGTGCGACGACCGGGCCCTGGTCGAACTGGTAAAGAACCAGAAAATCCTGCCGGAGCTGGTTCATCCCGTTGGAATCGCGTGCAGCAGGGAGATGGCCGAGTATTGCCGCTGCAGCCAGCCTTATCCCCGGGAGATTCACTACGGGGAGAAGGTGGAGGGTGTCAAAGACCGGTCCGACCTGGAAGCGGTGGAGAAGAGGCCCCTCGATGAACGTCTCGATTACTGGATGGGTCAGTTTTCCAAGTGCATCAAGTGCTACGGCTGTCGAAACATCTGCTCCATGTGTTTTTGTGAGCAGTGCACCCTGGAGGACGAGACCCTGGTTATGACGGGGCAGTCTCCGCCGGAGATCCCCATTTTTCACCTGATCCGTGCCTTCCACATGGCGGGGCGCTGTATCGACTGTGGATTGTGCGAAGAGGCCTGCCCGGCGCATATTCCCTTGAGGTCCCTGTATCGGAAGGTCCGTGAGGATATGGCTGATTATCTGGGATATGTGACGGGGCAGGATGAATATGAAAAGGATCCCCTCGAGTTCCTGGGAAGCGAGGGATACGAAGTTCCCACAAAGATTGACGAGACATAGCGGAGAAGTTGGATGGAATATCAAACAGTCAGGACAATTTGCACATACTGCGGTACGGGCTGCGGGGTCCTCCTGGAGGTCATGGATGGGAAGGTCGTGGGGGTTTTGCCCCAGAAGGATCATCCCATTAACGAAGGGAAACTCTGCATCAAGGGATGGAATGCCCACGAGTTCATCTACGCGGACGGGCGTCTGACGAAACCCCTGATCCGAAAGAATGGCAAGCTGGAAGAGGCCACGTGGGACGAGGCCCTTGAATTTGTCGCGAAGCGGTTCCTCGAATTGAAGAAGAAACACGGTTCCGACAGCCTCGGATGTTTCAGCTCCGCCAAGTGCACCAACGAGGAAAACTACCTCCTCCAGAAGATTTTTCGGGCGGTGATCGGGACAAACAACGTCGATCACTGCGCGCGTCTCTGACACTCCTCCACGGTGGCCGGTCTGGCCGCCGCATTCGGAAGTGGCGCAATGACCAACAGCGTTCAGGAGTTCGAGGACGCGGACTGTATCCTGATCACGGGGTCCAATACCACCTCTTCGCATCCCCTGGTAGCTTCCCGGATTATGAAGGCGAAGGAGAAGGGGGCGAAGATTATCGTTATCGACCCGAGAAAAACCCATATCGCGCACCTTGCCGATATCTATGTGAGACAAAATCTCGGTTCCGACGTGGCGTGGATCAATGGGTTGATGCACATCATTTTGAAGGAAAACTGGCAGAACCAGTCCTTCATCGATGAGAGGACGGAGGGATTCGAGGAACTGAAGAAGGTCGTGGAAGGGTATACCCCCGAGAAGGTGGAAGAGATCACGGGAATCCCAAAGGAGACCTTGAGGGAAATCGCCGAAATTTACGCCAAGTCCGAGTCCTCTTCCATCGTTTACTGCATGGGGATTACCCAGCACATCACGGGAACGGACAACGTGAAGTCCCTGGCGAACCTGGCCATGCTGACCGGGCAGATCGGTCGGCCGTCCACGGGCGTCAACCCCCTGCGCGGACAAAACAACGTTCAGGGTTCCACCGATATGGCGGCCATCCCGAACAAGTATCCCGGCTACCAGGACGTGACCAGTGACGAGATTCGTGAGAAATTCGAAAAGGCCTGGGGCGTATCTCTTTCGCCGAATGTCGGTCTGACGGTGGTGGAGATGATCAACGCCGTTGAAGAGGGAAAACTGAAGGGGTTGTATATCCTGGGTGAGAACCCCATTGTGAGTGATCCCGATTCGAACCACGTGAAAAAGGCCCTGGAGGATATCGACTTTCTCGTGGTTCAGGATATCTTCCTGACGGAAACGGCGAAAATGGCCGATGTCGTGCTTCCGGGATCGAGCTTTGCCGAAAAGGACGGGACCTACACGGGAACGGACCGTCGGGTTCAGAGGATCCGGAAGGCCATCGAGCCGTTGGGAGAAGCCAGGGAAGACTGGAAGATTCTTTGTCAGGTGGGTCAGGCCCTGGGGGGAAAGGGATTTGATTTCAAGACCCCCAGCGAGGTCTTTGACGAGCTCGCGGAGTTGACCCCCATCTATCACGGGATTGACTATGACCGGATCGTGAAAGAGGTCATTCACTGGCCCTGCCGCACAAAGGACGACCCGGGAAGCCCCTATCTCCACAAGGATGGTTTTGCAAGAGGAAAGGGCCTGTTTGCGGCGATCGAATACAGGCCTCCGGCAGAACTTCCGGATGAAGAGTATCCCTTCCAGTTAACGACGGGACGTCTCCCCTTCCATTACCATACGGGGACCATGACGCGCGTTTCCCCGTCGCTCACCCATGAAATCAACGAGGCGTTTATCGAACTGCATCCTGAAGACGCCCGCGCCCTGGGTGTCAAGGGGGGTGACAAGGTAAGGGTCACGTCACGCCGCGGTTCCATCGTCGTCAGGGTAAAGGTAACGACGGGCATCAAAAAAGGTGTCGGGTTTATCCCGTTCCATTTCGCGGAGGCGGCGGCCAATACCCTGACCAACGCCGCCCTGGATCCGATAGCAAAGATCCCGGAGTATAAGGTGTGTGCCATCAAAATCGAAAAACTTGACGGGAGTGAAACATAAAAATGGCCAGAACTGGAGTATTTGTTTGTCATTGCGGGACGAATATCGCGTCCGTGGTTGACGTAAAATCGGTCGCGGAAAAGGCGAAAGACCTTCCAGGCGTGGCATTCGCCACGGACCTGAAATACAGTTGCTCGGATTTGGGTCAGAAAGCCATTCGTGATGCCATCAAGGAACATAACCTCGACCGTGTTGTCGTGGCGTCCTGTTCCCCCCGGATGCACGAAAAGACCTTTCAGAAGTGTATCGAGGCGGCGGGATTGAACCGATATATGTTTGAGATGGCCAATATCCGGGAGCAGTGTTCGTGGGTCCATGACGACAAGGCCATGGCGACGGAGAAGTCCTGGGAGGTTGTCAAGATGACGGTGGCCAAGTCCAATCGTCTGGAGCCTCTGCAGCCACTCAAATCTCCCGTTGAGAAGAGGGCCCTGGTGATTGGGGGCGGTATCTCCGGGATGCAGGCCGCCCTGGATATCAGCAACGCGGGCTACAAGGTCACCATGGTAGAGAAGACGCCAAGTATCGGGGGACGGATGGCGCAGTTGGAGAAGACCTTTCCAACCCTCGACTGTTCCGCCTGAATACTCACCCCGCGGATGACGGAGTCATCCCAGGACGACAATATCGAGGTTTTGACCTATTCGGAAGTTGAAAACATCGAGGGATTCATCGGGAACTTCGATGTCACCATTCGTAAAAAGGCGCGTTCCGTGGACATGGCCAAGTGCACGGGTTGCGGGGAATGTGTGCAGAAGTGCCCCACCAAGGTTCTCAGCGAGTTCGACATGGGACTGGGGAAACGGAAGGCCATCTATACCCCGTTCGCCCAGGCGGTTCCGAATGTTCCCGTCATCGATCGGGACCACTGCCTCAAATTTACAAAGGACAAGTGCGGGGTCTGCCAGAAGGTCTGTCCCGCCGATGCCATCGACTACGAGCAGCAGGATGAACTGATCCAGCGGAAGGTGGGCGCCATCATTGTGGCCACGGGGTTTTCCCTGTTCGACTGGACGGTTTACGAGGAATACGGCGGGGGGCGCTACAAGGATGTGATTACGGGCCTGCACCTGGAACGGATGCTGGATACCTCCGGGCCCACGGAGGGGAAGGTGGTTCGTCCCTCGGACGGCCGGGAAGCGAAACAGATCGTCTTCGTCCAGTGTGTGGGGAGCCGGGACGAGGCGAAAGGCGTTCCCTACTGTTCGCGCATCTGCTGCATGTACACCGCCAAGCAGACGATCCTCCTGAAAGATCATATCCCGGACAGCCAGTCTTATGTCTTCTACATTGACATCCGAGCGGCCGGGAAGAATTACGAGGAATTCGTCAAGAAGGCGCAGCGTGACAGCGGGACCGTTTATATCCGGGGCCGGGTATCGAAGATTTATGACCGTGGGGACAAGCTCATCATACAGGGATCGGACACCCTTTCCGGGGAGCGGGTGGAGCTGGAGGCCGACCTGGTGGTTCTGGCCACGGCCGTGGTTCCCAATCCGGATGCCGTGGAGCTGGCCCAGATGCTGAACATGCCTTACGACCAGTATGGCTTCTACACGGAGGCCCATCCCAAGCTCCAGCCCGTCGAAAGCGTGACGGCCGGCGTCTTCCTGACGGGGTCCTGCCAGTTTCCCAAGGATATCCCCGACTCAGTCGCCATGACGGGAGCTGCCTCCGTGCGTGCCTGTGCCATCTTTTCCCAAGACGACTTGACCATTGAGCCGAAGATCGCATGGGTCAATCCGGATGAATGCAGCGGGTGTTTCAACTGCATGGAGGCCTGCCCCTTCGACGCCATCGTCAGTGAGGAATACAAGGGGAAACAGGTAGCAAAGGTTAGAGAATCTGTCTGCCACGGGTGCGGAAACTGCGCGGCCACGTGCCGAACCAAGGCCGTGAACGTCAGGGGTTTTTCCGATGAGCAGATTTACGCACAGATCGAAGCACCCTTTTTAGAAGAGGAGGTCGAGGTTGCCTGAGATATTAAATCGAGAAGATATCCATGCGTTCAAGGATCTTGTCCTTTCCCTTTCAGGACAGGATGTGAGCCGTTGCATCCAGTGTGGAAAGTGTTCCTCCGGCTGTCCCATCGCCTATGAGATGGAACACCTTCCCAACCAGATCCTGAGATTCATCCAGCTCAACATGCAGCAGAAGGCGCTTTCTTCCAATACCATCTGGCTGTGTGCCGTTTGCGAGACCTGCACGGTCCGGTGCCCGGAGAGCATCGACATCGCGGGTATCATGGATGCCTTGCGGAAACTGTGCAGGGAGCGCGGGGTCAAGCCGGGAGACACGAGAATTGCCAAGTTCAATGAGATTTTCCTGAACTCCATCAAGGGCAACGGCCGCGTCTATGAACTGGGCCTTGTGATGAAATACAACCTGGCGACGGCACAGCCTTTCAAGGATGCCCTCCTGGGACCCGTCATGTTTGGCAAGGGGAAGCTGAAGGTCACGCCGGACAAGGTTCAGGATATCGCGCCGGTCAAGGCATCATTCAGTAAAGCAAAAACCTTTATCGCATCCAAGAAGGATTAGTCATGGAAATCGGATACTTTCCAGGATGTTCATTACACAGCACGGCGCAGGAATTCGATCTGTCCGTCAAGGCGGTTTGTGATGTTCTCGGGGTTCATCTTTCGGAAATCCCGGATTGGAACTGTTGTGGGGCGAGTGCCGCTCATGAAACCAGCGAAGAGCTGGGATTCGCGCTTCCCTATCTTGACCTTGTGAAGGCGGAATCGGCGAAGATGGATACCGTATTATCTCCCTGTCCCGCCTGCTTCAGCCACCTGATGGAAACCCATGAAAAAGTAGTGAGCGACAAGGCGTTCGGGGAGCGCCTGCAATCCGTCACGGAGAGTAAGGGCTATGAGGGGAGCATCAGCAATCGACATGTCCTCGACTATTTTATGGACGAGGTGGGGCTCGACGCCATCAAAGAAAAGGTCAGAAAGCCCTTGGAGGGATTGAAGGTTGCCTGTTACTACGGGTGTCTGACGCGCCTCCCGGGGGTCTCGATGGATTCTGTTGAACATCCCGAGATGATGGATAAGATCGTCGAGGCACTGGGCGCGGAGCCGGTGGACTGGACACACAAAACGGAGTGCTGCGGGGCAAGCCTGTCCATTACACGCACGGAGATCAGTCTGCGTCTCGGCAGGGAAATTCTCGACGCGGTGCAGCGTTCCGAAGCGGATTGCGTGGCCGTAGTCTGCCCACTATGTCAGTCGAACCTGGATGTCCGCCAGGCCGGGATCAACAGCAAGTACAAGACCTCGTTTTCCTTTCCCATCGTCTATCTCACCCAGTTGATGGGGGTGGCCTTCGGTGTTCCAAAGAGTCAGTTGGGTTTTGAGAAACATGTCGTGGCACCGGATGTTTTGAAGAAATTTTAGAAACGGCCTGAGAAAAGACCTAAAGGCCCCTCCGCTACTTTTGTGACGCGGAGGGGTCTTCTTTTACGCTGGCATCCAGATTGAACATCTTCCTTATGATTTCGACGGCGGCCTGACCCGAGTTGTCCTGTTCCGTCTGTTTCAGCATGACGGAAGGGCCGTGCAGGAGCTTGTTGACGATGGCCTGGGTGAGGCGGTCGATGGCCGCCTTGTCTTTGTCCGAGAGATTCTTGAGCCTTGAAATCGTTTTCTGCAGTTCCGCCTTGCGGATGGCATCTGCGTGCTCCCTGAGCTGGCGGATGGTGGGGACGACTTCCAGGTTGTCCATCCAGTGGAGAAACTGGTTTACCTCTTCCTCGATAATCCTTTCCGCCTTTTTCGCCTCTTTTTCACGTTCCTGCTGGTTCGCCGTTACGACTTCCTTGAGGTCGTCGATATCGTAGAGATAGACGTTGGACAGGTCATGGACCTTTTCCTCCACGTCCCTGGGAACGGCGATGTCGATGAAAAACATGGGGCGGTTCTTGCGTTTTTTCATGGCCGCGGCCACCACGTCGGCCGTGACGATGGGTTCCGTGGCCCCGGTGGACGTCAGGATGATGTCCACCTTTTCAAACAGGGCGTTATAGTCGGTGAAAGGGATGGCCTCGCCCCCGAAATCTTCCGCCAGGGCGATGGCACGGTTGAAGGTGCGGTTGGTGATATAGATTTCATAGATGCCCGCGTTGATGAAATGCTTGGCTGCCAGTTCGCACATTTCACCGGCCCCGATGAGGAGAACCCGGCAGGTGGAGAGGTCATCGAAGATCTTTTTCGCCAGTTCCACGGCGGCAAAACTGATGGAGACGGCGGAGTTGGCGATACGGGTTTCGGTCCTCACCCGTTTTGCCACGGAGAAGGCCTTGTGGAAGAGCCGGTTCAGGATGAGACCCGTCGCCTTATTTTGGGTGGCAAGGCCGTAGGCGTCTTTGAACTGCCCAAGGATCTGGGGTTCCCCTACCACCATCGAATCGAGGCTTGAGGCGACACGAAAGATGTGGCGAATGGCGTGATCGTCCTGGAGGGCGTAGATGCAATTTTCAAAGGTCTCAAGGGGAACCTGGTGAAATCTCGAAAGAAACCCGCAGATATCCCCCGTGTTGGAGGTCCCGGCCTGAAAGACCGTATAAACCTCTACCCGGTTGCACGTGGAGAGGATGGCGCTTTCCTTCACCCCTTCCAGCCGGTTGAGTTCCCGGAAGGAATCCGTTAACTGGGACTCCTGGAAGGAGAGTTTTTCCCTCACCTCGACGGGGGCCGTTTTGTGGTTCAATCCGACGACTGTGATGAGATCTCTCATGACCAGCGTCCGTAACTGTGGAGCCCCGACAGGAGGAGGTTGACCCCCAAGAACGTGAACAGGACCAGGACGAAGCCGATGATGGCAACCCACGCGGCCTTTTTACCGCGCCACCCGACTGTCAGCCTCTGGTGGAGCAGGGCGGCATAAACAAGCCATGTGATAAGGGACCATGTCTCCTTGGGGTCCCAGCTCCAGTAAGAGCCCCAGGCATATTCCGCCCAGATGGAGCCCGTGATAATCCCCAGGGTCAGGAGGGGGAACCCAATGGACAGGAGGCGGTAGTTGAGCTGGTCCAGAAGGGAGAGGGACGGGAGGAGACTGGTGGCCTTTCCGATTTTCTTCTTCTTGATGTGGTATTCCTGGATGAGATACATCACGCTGACACAGAAGGTCAGGGCGAAGATGGCGTCCCCGAGAAAGGCGAGGGTGACGTGGATGGGGAGCCAGATACTTTTGAGGATAGGGGCGAGAGTCAGGGGACCGATGGGAACCGTGAGACTGAGCGCCATGAAGAGAACCACAATGGGGACCGCGAAGGAAAAAAGAACTGAAATTCTGTACCGATTATGGATAATCAGGATGAAAAGGGCCAATCCCCACGCAAAGAAGGTGAGGGATTCGTGGAGGTTGGTGATGGGAAAATGGCCGGATTGATAGAATCGAACGGCGAGGCTCAGGGTTTGGACGAGGAAACCCAGCCCGAGGCACACGGCCGTCCATTTGACCAGGTTCGGCCGCGGACGTGAAAGATAAGCAAAGGAAAAGGCCATGCTGATAAAATAAATCGCGAGGGAGATGATGATGAGGGAAAGATACATGGTTCCTCCTATTGCAGCCCGAGCGCGGCAAGCAAGGGTTCCGGTGGAGACGTGTTCAGCGTTTTCCGGAAGGCCTCCGTGAGGATCCGGGCCATGGCCTCGTGGTCATTGGATCTCAGGGGTTGAAGGATATCGTGGTGTAACACGTATTCGGACACGCCTTTTATCTCGGGGTTCGTGTATCCGTTCGAGAGTAGAAATTCCCTGAGGATTCCCATCCAGCGGGTGAGGTCCCCAAATTCAGGGCCGATCTGATTTTCAAGGGTTTCCCGAAGCCACCTGGCCATCGCGGGGCTCCGCCCAGACGTGGAGATGGCGAGAATCAAGTCTCCCCGGCGGATGCGGGAAGGGACAAAAAAGGTGCAGGTCTCCGGCCGGGTGATGTTATTGACGGGGATGCCGTTTGACATTGCCATTTCCGAGATAGTGTCGTTCAGGGAAGGGTCATCCGTGGCCGCGAAGGCAAGGGTAACGCCTTCCAGATCCCGGGAGGAAAAATCACGCCGGGCCCCCTCGATTTTCCCATCCTTGACGAGGGATTGAATCTCCGGAGAAAATTCCGGGCTCACGACACGAATCCGTGCGCCTGTTTCCATCAGGCCCTTGACCTTTCTCGTGGCAACGGTCCCTCCGCCAACCACGAGGACGTGGCGGTTTTCCAGGTTAAGCATGACGGGGTAGAGAGTCATACGCCGAAGCGCTCCCTTAGGGAGTAAAGCGCGCGTATATTGGGTTCGATGTCTTCCTCCCTGTGCTGTTCGAGGGTGTAGATCGGTTTGGCCCCATGATCCTTGATATACTGAAATAGCGTGTCAAAATCAATGCTGCCGCGCCCCATCACGAGCTGTTCATCAAAAACCCCGTGATTGG
>CAZPTH010000033.1:0-15463 GCA_964589315.1 uncultured Thermodesulfobacteriota bacterium | reverse complement strand
GGGTCAAACTGGGATCCAGAAAATCGAGAAATTTCTTCGAGGGCACTCTGGAAATCTCTCCTTTTCCTGTAAGGACGGTCGGTTGTCACGGCATCGAACGTATCTACCACCCCCAAAATCCTGCTCCCAAGGGGAATCTCCTCACCGGAAAGGCCATCTGGATACCCACTTCCATCGAAACGTTCATGGTGATGACGAACGATTTGGGCAATTTCTTCCATCCCTTCAACCCTGGACAGGATTTCATAGCCGATTGACGGGTGATCCCGCATAACCTGAAACTCCATGGTGCTGAAACGCCCGGGCTTGTTCAATACTTCATTGGGGATCCCTATCTTTCCGATATCGTGAAGAAAGGCAGCCAGCTCGATTTTTTCAACCTCCTGGCCTGATAACCCGAGGCATTCTGCCAGTTGCTTCGAATACTCCGCCACCCGAATGGAATGCCCCCCCGTGTAGGGGTCGTTCGCCTCCAGGGCCGCCACGAGGGATTTTACCGTCGAACGGAACAGACGCTTCAGATTCTCGTAAAGGGTTATGTTTTCAATGGCAATACCCGCGCTGATCCCAATTGCCGTCAAAAAGTTCAGGTCTTCCTTGGTGTAAAACCGCGTGGGATCGCGGGAATCCACCTGGATCACACCGAGAATCTTTTCGTGACTCCTCAGGGGAACGCACATCACTGAATTTATATCGTAAAGGATGACGCTCTTTGCCCCGCTGAACCGCATGTCATGAGGTGTGTCCACTGAGAGCACCGAGGTTCCTTCGTGCAGGGCAGCATGAATGATGGTGCGGGAGACTTTTGGAAATTCTCCCTGCCCATTCTCCTGTTCCGGATGGACGGCGGCAACCTCTAAGGCGTCTGTCTTTTCATTCCTGAGTAACAGGTAATAGCGATCCGCCTCGATGATACGCACGATCTGGCGGAGGATCGCCCGCATCAGAGAAGCGGAATCCCGGCTGGTATTGATGATGTTCCCTATTTCAAAAAGGGTGGAAAGCCTCTCCACGGTCCTTCGAAACGAGTCGGGAGTAACCCCGTCCCGGAAGAAGCTTTTTACTCCCTTCACCCGGTAAACCCCATCGGCGGGGACAGCAAAATCCTGCTTTCCTTCTTCGAAGGGCCCTTCGATGTGTTCAAAAACCAGTTCGGTGGTCCCGAGAAGAATCCTGTCCCCAGGGGAAAGGGAAACCTCGGAAACACGCTTTCCGTTTACATAGGTCCCGTTGCTGCTGCCGAGATCCCGAAGAATCACCTCATCGCCGTTTCTTTCAATCAGGCAATGTTGCCGCGACACCTTACTGTCCGAGATCTGGAAATCGTTACTGGCATCCCGGCCGATTCGCAGTTGACCCTTGAGCCCGATGGACCAACGCACATCTCCCTTTTCCAGAACAGCAAGACGATCCATCTTCTTCCCCTTATTCCTACACTCCTCCCATCGAGGAGGGATTTCAATGGATTCTACGGGTCCATGGCAGGACACCAATCCTGCCTGAATATTAACCTTATTTCAGAACAGAGGAAAAAATACAAGACTTTTTGCATAAACGCGGCAGGCAAAAAATAAGGCTTACCTGATTTTCCGCCCAACAATCAGGTAATTTGCACCATTGCCTGCAAATTGGTTAAAAAAGGACCGGCGCCACCTCAACCTTTCCCGCTGCTTTCGCGCTAAAGTTCCAAGGTCACCCCAAGCTCGATAATCTTGGATCCCGGAATCTGGAAAAAGTCGGAGGCCTCCATGGCGTTCCGTGACATGAAGGAAAAGAGCTTGATTCGCCATCGCCACATGCCGGGCTTTCGGCTGATGGTCAGCTTTTCCCGTCCAAGGAAGTAACTGATTTTATCCGGATCGAAATCGAGTCCCTTCCCCTTCGCCAGGGATAAGATATGCACGATCCGTGGATCCTCCATGTACCCATAATAGGCGATAATCTTGTAAAATCCACTGCCCAGTTTGGTAACCTCGACCTTCTGGTCGTTCGGGACCCTCGGAATCTCACGGGTGCGGAAATTGAGAAAGGCGATACTTGTGTGCATCACCTTGTTGTGCTTGAGATTGTGCAGAAGCGCCACGGGAACCATATCCGGATTACCCGTAAGAAAAACCGCCTGGCCGTCCACGCGAACCGGGGGATCCTCAGCAATGGATTCCAAAAATTTTTCCAGGGTCAAGGTACGCCGCCGCAAACGGGACCAGAGCATCTCCCGGCCCTGTTTCCACGTAATCATAACGGTAAAAACGATGGCGCCGATCACCAGGGGGAACCAGGCCCCGTGAAAAATCTTGCTGATATTCGCGGCGAAGAAAGAGATATCAATAATGAGAAAAAAGACCAGAAATACACCCATCCAGAGCGGCGACCACTTCCATTTCTCCTTCGCCACGACGAAAAAGAGAATGGTGGAAATCAGCATGGTGGAGGTCACCGCCACCCCATACGCCGCCGCCAGCTTGCTGGAGGAATGAAACCCCAGGGCGAGGCTGATGGTACTAATCATCAACACCCAGTTCACGAGGGGCACGTAGATCTGCCCGATCTGTTTCGCGGAGGTATGAACAATCTTGATTCGGGGCAGATATCCCAGTTGGACCGCCTGTCGCGTAAGGGAAAAGGCCCCGGAAATCACCGCCTGCGAGGCGATAATCGTCGCCGCCGTCGCGAGGAAGACCATGGGAATCATCCCCCAGGAGGGGACAATCGCGTAAAAGGGGTCCTGTGCCGCCTGTGGGTTCGTCAGCAGAACGGCCCCCTGACCAAAGTAATTAAGCAGGAGCGCCGGGAGGACCAGAACTACCCAAACCAGCCGGATGGGTTTCTTGCCAAAATGGCCCATGTCCGCGTAGAGGGCCTCCGCCCCGGTCACGACCAGGAAAACCGCCCCCAGGACGAGAAACCCGTGCACATGATTCCGGAGGAGGAAATCAATCCCGTGCCAGGGGAGTAAGGCATGAAATATCGTGGGATTCGCAATAACCTGAACCAACCCCAACACTCCAAGGGTGCAAAACCATACGAAAATCACCGGACCGAAAAGGGCCCCCACACTCCCCGTCCCGCGAGGCTGGATCATGAAGAGTCCCGCGAGAATGATAACCGTCACGGGGAGGATGTAGGGGTCCAGCTTGTGCGTAATCACCCCCATGCCCTCGATGGCGCTCATGACGGAGATAGCGGGGGTAATCATCCCGTCCCCATAGAGGAGGCACGCCCCGAAGATTCCAACCGCCACGAGGATCCATTTCCCCTCCATCTTCATCAATCCCCGCGGGCGTATCAGGGATGTCAGGGCAATAATCCCTCCCTCTCCGTGGTTGTCCGCGCGCAAGATAAAAGAAAGATACTTGACGGAAACCACGAGAATCAGCGCCCAGAAAATCAGGGAAAGGACCCCCAGGACATTGGCGGGCGTCACAGAAATTCCGAAATCCCCGTAAAAACACTCACGGATCGCGTACAGGGGACTGGTTCCGATATCTCCAAAGACGACTCCCAGGGCCGCCACGGAGAGCGTTAAAAGGTGTTTCCTGTCCAATTCTCCCGGGTGTTTTGGAAGCGTGTTCCCCTTCTGGCCATTCTTCCCCTTTTGTTCTTCGCCCATTATCCCCTATCCTTTGCTATCCTCAACGTTGCCAACAGCGTTTTCCCATGGACCTGCTTCAACACGCGTCAGCCCGCATCCTCGATAAAGTCCTTCAGGACCTCATTAAAGGCCTCAGCGTCTGTCAAAAACGGGGCATGGCCCTTTCCCGGAAAAACATGAAACCGGGATCCCTTGATCTTCTCATGAATGTAGCGGCTCGCCTCCGGCATGCAGACCCGATCCTCTCCGCCACAAAGTACCAGCGTCGGAAGGGAGATCTTCTCAAGAAATCCCCGCAGGTCTTCCCCGCCCACATTCTGCAGACAGTTCAAGACACTCTCTACCGGGCTTTTCTGCGTTATTTCGTAGACGAAGTCCTTGATGCTGCCCGCGTCCGTCTCGGGGAACATAAGCTCCACAAACTGCCTGGCCCCTGCCGAAAAATCGGCCTGCAGCCCTTTTACCAACTGTTCCGCCATCTCCGGCGGGACGGCGTGAGGGAAATCCTCCGAAGCGACAAACTGGGGTGTCCCATCTGCCAGGACAAGCCTTGAAATAGTCTCGGGATACCAGGAAGCGTAGGCCATTCCGATGGAAACCCCCATGGACCAACCGACCAATACAGGTCTTTCTAACTTCAACGTCTGTATGAGAAAATGTATGTCTTCTGAAAACGTCTCAAGGGTATAGGGAGTTTCAGGTCTGTCCGAATCGCCAAACCCCCTGAGATCAAGGGTGACGACGGTAAAATCTTCCGCGAGGGCCGCGGCCTGATTCCTCCAGACTTCGTGAGTCATCATTAATCCATGCACGAAAACAATCGACCTGTCACCTTTGCCCTGGGTCTCGTAAAACAATCTCACTCCGTCGCGTTCCAAAAACATGGCTCCTCCTTTGGCATGTGCCTGCGGAAAAAGGCTTTCCAGACTAATTAACAAAATCCCACCCTCTCGTAAAGCAACTCTTGCCAAAACACGCGCGTTTTCGGAGAATACGATAACAGACAAGAGGGGAGGACCATGCCACACCTGTACACGACAAAACCGAAAACCTTTCCGAGTGAGCACTGGAAGCACGACAGAAAGCCCGTAGAGCTCATTCGGCTCTCCACATCGGAACGTCCTTACTTCGTCAAGATCCGGCACATACACGAAAATCTTTTCCGCCTTTCCCTCCTTGTCACCCCCATTGATCTCATTCTCAATCGGCACAAGCAACTCCTTCTCGACGTGGCGAAACAGTTGGATGTTGAAATCCTCAAAAGTAACCTGGGGAACAGGCTCAAACCGGATATTGGGACGGAATACCTGTGGGATGAAACCGGGCTCAGATCACTACCGTGGGCGTCTCCTGAAGAAAAGGTCTTTGAAATAGGCTCGGGAAACGGCGCCTTTCTCTGCAAACATGCCATCACGCATCCCGAAAAGCGCTATATCGGGACCGAGATCAACGGGTTTACCCTCAGGAAGGCGTTACGAAAGGCCGCCAGGGCCAGGTTGGACAACATCCATTTCATCCGCAACGACGCCCAATACATCCTGCGCTACCACGTCCCGGACAAAAGTCTCCAGAAAATCTATATCAACTTTCCCGATCCCTGGGAAAAGAAGCGTTACCAGAAGCGTCGCCTTATTCAACCCGAAACCCTGCATAATTTTGCCCGAACGCTGAAACCGGGGGGAGAGGTCCATTTCACAACGGACCACCGGGATTACGCCGAACATACCACACAACAATTCTCCGAAACCCCCTATTTCCGTCTCATGGAAAAAACCACCGATGCCGCCCTCCCCTTTCCCACGAAATACGAAAACAAGTGGCGCTCAGAGGGACGCCGGATTATCCAACTCGTTTTCCTGCGTACGGAGCACCCTCTCACCGTTTCGGAAAATGTTGACGGCCTTTTTCCGGCATCCTTCGAAATCGCAACCGACAAAACCTTTTCAAGCGAAGAAACGTTCAAGGCGGAAAATTTCGTATGGGTTCTCAAGGACGTTTACAAGGGAACCCGGGGTGATATCCTTGATACCGTCCTTTCATACGGCCGCTACAAGTGGAATGTCCTTTTCCTCAAGGAATCCCACCGGCTCCTCTACGATTCTCATCTCAACAGGAAATACCTGACGCGAAAGATAAAGGCGTATATCGAAACACTGCTGGAAGCGGAGCGCCGCCACTGATCCACCGGGCATAAAAAAACCGGGCCTGAAAAAGCCCGGTTTTTCTTTGACACCCTACCCGCTATAGGTTGCGTCTCCAAATCCGAGTATGGGGAAAAAGATAATGGGCAAAAGAATCATGCCAATGGCGAACCCGACACTCTTACTGAATTTCTCCGCCACGGCCAGCAACGTAATGATATACATGATGAAATTCACGATGGGAATAAAAAAGAGAATGAGCCACCATCCCGGTTTCTGGGCAACCTTCAAGGTAACATACAGGTTGAAAATGGGAATGATCGCGGCCCAACCGGGTTGTCCCGCCTTCTCGAAAATCTTCCACATGGACGCGATCATGATAACGGCAATGATCAGGTCGATAAAAATGGCAAAACCACTTGCTCCTCCGTGCATCCTTTCCTCCTTTTGTCAGGGTTGACATTAAAAGTGATTGACAGGCAAGAGACCCTCGTGGCCTCGCCATGTCCCCGTTTGTCCGAGATCGCCACATTGTCTTTCTCTCACGCAAGGACAAAGAGATCACTTCAATCAGATCTATCTTATATCACGGGAACCCGAAGTTTACAATGGTTCAATCCCCTTCAGGGCCAAAACGGGAATGGGACTGCTTGAACTATAAAACAACAGGGGGAAACGCCTAACCACGTTTCCCCCCTGAGTGTAAATGAAAAAGTGGTGACGATTTACATGGTCACACCAGGAATCTTGATCCCTTTCTCCTGCGCGGTCTTCAGGGCAATTTCATAGCCGGCATCGGCATGACGGACCACGCCACTTCCGGGGTCGTTGGTCAAGACCCGTTCGATTCGTCGGGCCGCCGCGTCCGTCCCATCCGCCACGATGACCTGGCCGGCATGAATGGAATATCCGATCCCGACGCCGCCGCCATGATGGAGAGAGACCCACGTGGCGCCGCTTGCCGTGTTGAGCATGGCATTGAGCAGCGGCCAGTCGGCGATGGCGTCCGAGCCATCCTTCATCGCCTCAGTCTCCCGGTTCGGAGAAGCCACCGCCCCGGTATCGTGGTGGTCCCGACCGATAACGATGGGGGCGGACAATTCACCACGCCTCACCATGTCGTTGATGATAAGGGCAAACCTCGCCCGTTCTCCATAGCCCAGCCAGCAGATCCGGGCGGGGAGTCCCTGGAACTGGACCTTTTCCTTCGCTTTGTGAATCCAGTTGACCAGAAGCTTATCGTCGGCAAATTCCTTCAGAACCACCTCGTCGGTCCTGTAGATATCTTCGGGATCGCCCGAGAGGGCCACCCACCGGAAGGGGCCCTTCCCTTCGCAGAAGAGGGGCCGGATATACTTGGGGACATAGCCTTCGATATCGAAGGCGTTCTCCAGGCCGTTGGCCAAGGCCTGCCCGCGGATATTGTTGCCGTAATCGAAGACGTGGGCGCCCATCTCCTGGAGCTTCAACATGGCCTGGACATGGACAACCATGGCGTCCAGGGCCATCTTCTTGTAACGTTCCGGGTCTTCCCTGCGAAGCCTGAGGGCTTCCTCATACGGGACCTGGTTGGGCACATACCCGTTCAGTTCGTCGTGGGCGGAGGTTTGATCAGTCACCACGTCAGGCACAATCCCCCGTTTGACAAACTCGGGATAGACGTCCGCCGCGTTCCCAAGCAGGCCAATGGAAAGTGGTTCGCCCGCCTTTTTTGCCGCGTCGGCCTTCTGCAGGGCCTCATCCAGGGAATCGGTCCACTCGTCCAGATATCCCGAGGCAATTCGTTTCTCGATGCGGTTTTTATCCACCTCAACCACGATAGCCACGCCGCCGTTCATGGTCACCGCCAGGGGCTGGGCGCCGCCCATCCCGCCCAGGCCGGCGGTCAGGGTCAGTTTCCCCTTCAGGGTGGAGCCGAAATGGGTCCGTGCCACGGCCGCCAGGGTCTCATAGGTCCCCTGGACGATTCCCTGGGTCGCGATGTAGATCCAGCTTCCCGCCGTCATCTGGCCATACATGATGAGCCCCTGGGCCTCCAATTTGCGAAAGTAGTCCCACGTGGCCCAGTGGGGCACCAGGTTGGAATTGGCGATCAGGACGCGCGGGGCGTCCTCATGGGTTTTGAAGACCCCAACGGGTTTTCCGGACTGCACCAGCAGGGTTTCGTCCGACTCCAGGACCTTCAGGGTTTCGACGATCCGGTCGAAGGCCTCCCAGTTCCGGGCGGCCCTGCCTGTTCCGCCGTAAACGATGAGCTGTTCCGGGAGTTCCGCCACCTCCGGGTCCAGGTTGTTCATTAACATTCTCATGGCTGCTTCCGTCTGCCATGACTTACAGGTCAGTTTCGTCCCTCTCGGGGCACGGATGACTCTTGACATGTCACATCCCTCCTTTTATCCGCCCAGGTAGGCCCGCTGGACCTCCGGGTTGTCTCTCAACTGTTGCGCCTGGCCCTCCCACCGGAAATGTCCCGTCTCAAGGACATAGCCCCGATGGGCTATTGCCAGGGCCTTGCGGGCGTTCTGCTCCACGAGCAGAATCGTTTTCCCTTCTTCGTTCAGTTCCTTGATAATCTTGAAAACCTCCAGGACAAACCGGGGCATCAATCCCAGGGAGACCTCATCCATCAGAATCAGGGTGGGCCCGCCCATCAGGGTCCGGCCGATCGCCAGCATCTGCTGTTCCCCCCCGGACAGGGTCTTGGCCCGCTGGTTTCGCCTCTCATAGAGTACGGGAAACCGATCATATACCTCTTTAAATCGCCGGCTTAAAACCTCCCGGTCCTGGACCAGGTAGGCTCCCATCTCCAGGTTCTCCTGCACATCCATATCCCCGAAGAGCCGTCTTCCCTCCGGAACAATCCCGATGCCCAGTTTCGCCCGGTCATGGGCCGTCAGGTGGGCTATCTCGACACCGTTCATCTTGATACTCCCCTGATAGGCGGGCTGGAGCCCCATCAGGGTTCTCAAAATACTCGTCTTACCCGCGCCGTTGGCGCCGATAATCGTGATGAGTTCCCCCTCATCGATGGTAAATGAAACCCCGTGAACCGCGCGAAACTCCCCGTAACGCACGACCAGGTTCTGAACCTCAAGCAGCATCCTCTTCCCTCCCTAAATAGGCCTCGATAACCTGAGGATCGTTCTGGATTGCCTCTGGCGGGCCCTCGGCAATCTTCGCCCCGTGATCCAGAACCACAATCCGCTTACAGAGCTGCATCACGACCGGCATATTGTGTTCAATCACCAGCACACTGGTCCCTTCCCGATTGATTTCCCGAACCAGGTCAATCAACTGGTCCATTTCCTCCTTTCGAAGACCCCCAGCCGGTTCGTCCAGGAGGATAAGTTCGGGATGAAGGGCCAGCGCCCGCGCGATCTCTAACCGTTTTTTTAGCCCGAGCGGGAGGTTCTCCGCTTTGTGGTCCACGTAATCCAACAATCCCACGCGACCCAGTATCTCCCGTGCCTCACTCACCGTCGCCGACGTGCGATACCGGGAAACCGATCTAAAGAAACTGGCATAGTGGGTCACTCCCAGAGCCACGAGGACATTTTCAAGAACGGTCAACCCCGCGAAGGGACGAACAATCTGAAAGGTGCGGCCTATCCCCAATGCCGCCACTTTTGACGGGCCCATTCCTGAAAGATCTTCACCCTTATACCGAATCGTTCCCGAGGTTACGGGGAAGGTTCCCGTAATGAGGTTGAAAAGGGTCGTCTTCCCGGCCCCGTTCGGACCAATCAGGCCGAGAATTTCTCCCCTGTCCATCGTGAAAGAGACATTCTCCAGGGCCTTTAATCCCTCGAAAAACTTGCTCACGGAGTCAATTTCAAGCAACGGTCCCATCAGGCAGGCTCCTTCCCAAACAACCGTTTCGCGTTACGGGTAATAAAACTGTCGATGCCAACAAGACCTTCCGGTTGAAACCGCATCAGGATAACGAGCATAACCCCATAGACAAGGGTTCGATAATCATGGATGGGCCGGAAAAGTTCCGGGGCAATACCCAGGATGATGGCCCCGATAATGGGTCCCCGAAGAGTGCCAATGCCCCCAAACACAACCATGGAAAGAATGACGATCGACTCAGAAAATCCGAAATCCTGCGCGCTGATAAAGGACATGAAATGGGCATACAGCCCCCCGGCCAGACCTGCCATGGCACTTCCCAAAACGAAGGCAACCACCTTGAAACGGGTGAGATTCACGCCAGACATTTCCGCGGCGGTTTCATCCTCCCGGATGGATGCCAGTGCCAGGCCCGTCCAGCTCCGGGTCAGCCATCCGTCCACCGCCACCGCAACGAGGATAAAGAACACAACCATGACCAGGTACATGGGTTTGGTCATCTCCGCTCCCCCAAACGAGGGAACCGGGATGTTGCTGATGCCCAGGGCCCCTCCAAAGAAGGGGACATAGAGAAAAACCGCCTGGACCACGAAGTTTATCCCCATGGTGGTGATAGCAAGGAAATCATCTTTGACCCGGAGACAGGGAATCCCCAGAATGGCCCCCACGATCCCCGTCACCACGACGGCGAAGGGAAGGCACAGGTAGAACGGGACTCCCAGCTTCGTCGCCAGCATGCCCGAGGCATACGCCCCGATTCCGAAAAAGGCCGCGTGCCCCAGGGAGATCTGTCCCGCATAGCCGGTGATGATATTCAGGCTGATGGCCAGGATGACATAGATTCCGGTCGTGATGGAAACAGTTACAATATAGGCGGACATGACACTCTACTCCTTCCCCAGAAGTCCGTAAGGTCGAAACATCAGGACAGCAATCATCACGAGAAAGGCCAAGGCATCCCTTGGCAGAGGAATATTGACGAAACCGATGAGAAAGGTTTCAGAGATCCCCACAAGAAAGGCCCCGATCAGGGTCCCGGGAATACTTCCCATCCCCCCCAGGACAATGATGGCAAGGGCCTTATAGGCCGGGATATCGCCCATCGTAGGATAGACAGAATTGTAAAAAACACCCACCAGGACCCCCGCCGCGCCTGCGAGGGCGGAACTGATGAAAAAACTCAATGATATAATCCGTCCCGTGGACACGCCGAGGGCATCCGCCATTTCCCGGTCCATGGAAACGGCCCGCAGCGCCTTTCCCATTCGGGTCTTTGCCACAACCCACCAGAGAAAGAGGAGAAGCACAATCGTCACCCCAAAAACAAGAATCTGCGGCGCGCTGACGCGGACGGAGGCAAACGTCCAGGGCTTCATGTGAAAGTGGACGGGAAAGGCCCTCACGTAAGGTCCGGCAATGAGGCGAAAGGCCTCCTCCATGGCGATAAAGAGGCCGATACTGGCAATGAGCGGAACAATCCGTGATTTGTCCAGCATGGGCTTATACAAGAGCCTTTCAATGATAATCCCCGCCACGCCGCTCAGTATCATGGCCGCGATCATGGCCACGAAGAGATTCGGCACCAGGCGAAAGACCCACAAACCGAGATAGGCCCCCATGGCATAGACCCCCGCGTGGGCGATATGCAAAATCTTCAAGACGCCGTAAACCATCGTCAAACCGAGGGCGATCAGCGCGTAGATACTCCCTATGGTAATCCCGTTCACGATCTGCTGTGCCAGCATGGTCACCATCCATTCCCCGGAGGGGGAAACCCCCTCCGGGGAAATATTAGAGGTTAGAAATTATACTTCTTATTTATTCGGCGGCGTAACGATTTCCGGGTCGGAGATCTGGGCGAAGTAATGGAACGCGCCATTCTTCACGATCTGGACCTGAACCGGTTTCATCGCCTCTCCAAGCTTGTTGAAATGAGCAATCTGCCCGGTCAAACCATTGAAGTCCTTCGTCGCGGCGATGGCATCCCGAATCTTCTTGGAATTGGGGCCTGCCTTACGGAGGGCATTAACCACGACCATAAAGGCATCGTAACTGGACGCTCCAACCATATCCGGCTCCATGCCGTACTTTGCCTTATAGGATTTGATAAATTCCTGGACGAAGGGACGGGGGTCATCCCGGTTGAGGTTCGTGGTAATGATGACACCTTCCGCCGCCTCACCGGCAAGTTCCAGGAACTTCGGGGAGTCGAATCCCTCTTCACCGAGGATCTTGCACGTAATACCGAGGTCTCTCGCCTGCTTGACCGCCAGGGCCGCTTCCTCGTAGTAGCCACTGATGAACAGAAGGTCGGGAGAAAGCTCCTTCACCTTGGTCAGCATGGCGGAGAAGTCCTTTGTCCCAATCGCGAAGGCGTGCTCATAGACCACCTTTCCGCCAAACTTCTTGACGCGCTCGTGAAACCCCTTAGACAGGGCCCGGCCAAAATCGTTGTCGATGGTAAACATGGCCAGCTTTTTCGCCTTCAGCAGGTTGACAGCCACCTCGCCCGCGGCCTTTCCCTCAACCTGGCCAAGAAATCCGGTCCTGAAAATGTAGGGACCCGCCTTTGTGATACTGGGATCCACGGCATAGGCCGCCACCATGGGAATCCCCGCCTTGTTGAAGATGGGCGCGGTCACCCGGGTCGGGGTGCTGTAGGAACCACTCACCACGGCCACGACCTTGTCCTTTTCGATGAGCTTATTGGCGATGGCTACCGACTCCTTGGGGTTGACCCTGTCATCATACACGATGAGCTTTACGGGATTCCCGTTGATGCCGCCGGACTTGTTGACCTTATCCACAGCCAGCATGACGGCATTTTTAGCGGATGCCCCATCCGCCGCGGCAAATCCTGTCAGCGGTGCGAAGAACCCGATCTTGATCGGGGCCGCAAACAAAGTTCCAACACCAAAACAAATCACCAGCAAACCAATCAGACTTCCCAAAATCCACTTTTTCATATCTAACCCTCCTGTTAATTTGGTTTTCGAAGACATACCATTACCGTCATTTATTTGGACGAGACCTCACCTCCTTTCCTCCGATAGGGATTCATTTCTTCCCACTGGACCGCCACGGCCCCCGAAAGGACCATGATTCCGCCCAGGATCTGCTTTGCCGTCATACGTTCATCAAAAAAGAGAAAGGCCCCTAAAACCGCGGCAAGGACCTCCACCGTTGCCACGATCCCCGCCCGGGACGCCTCCACATATTTCAGCCCCATCGTGTAAAGGAAATACCCCAGCAGGCTCGGCCCCACCCCCAGGACAAAAAGCCAGAACCAGGCCTTGGAGCTGAACCGCGTCTGGAGTTGTCCCGTCGCAAGTCCCCACACCAGGAAAAAGAGGCTGCCGAACAGCAGGGCGTAAAAGAGGACGGTAGCGGGCTGGTACCGTACCAGGGCCTTTTTGCCGAAAAGGCTGTAGAGCGCCGAGAAGAAACCGGCTCCCAGCCCATAGAAAATTCCCGACCGGCTCGTCAGGTTCCCCCACAACCCCCCGTGGGTCACGAGAAACATTACCCCGGTCACGCTCAACAGTAATGCGAAGACCTTGATACCGGTGAGGGGCTCTTTCAGAAAAAAGATGGACAAAATCATCAAAAAGACCGGATAGGTATAGAGGAGCACCACCGCAAGGCTGATACCTATCTTCTGAATGGCGCTGAAATAGCAAAAGGAATTGAGGCCGATGCTCAAGAGCCCGTAAAGGGCGAAAAAGGGGACATGACGCGGGTTGATTCTCAAATGGGAACGGGCAAATACAGCCAGGACAGCAAAGAGGACCACCGTGCCGAAAAAGGCGCGGTATTGAACCAGGGTCACCGGTGAATCGATCTCCGTGTAGAGGATCCTGCCCACGACTCCCAGCATCCCGAGGGCCACGCCGCCCGCCACGACCAGGCCATAGCCTTTTCGGAGATCGGGTTTACTCTCCAAGGGAATCCTCCATCGGGTTGAAGTCCGCCTCGAACCGGTACCGGTCGGAACGATAGACGTAATGCACCCAGGTCATGGGCGTCTCTCCCGTGTAAGTTGTCCGAACCATGTAAAAGCAGCAATCCCCTTCCCTGACTCCCAAAAGCTCCGCTTCCTTTTTGGATGCGCGTTTTACCTCGAGCGTCTGCTTGACCCGTGTGAGGGGGAGATTCAGCTTTTTGATAAGAATGTCATGAATCGACCCCGTGCTCAAATCCTCCTTCAAAACAGGACGACAGTGGGCCTCATTCAGGTAACGGGTTTCCAGCATCAGGGGAACCCCATCCGCCACCCTCAGGCGCTTGACAAAAATGACCGGGGCCCCTTTTTCGATGCCGAGGGCCTTGGCGACCTCTCCTGACGCCGGCTCAACCCGCGATTCCAGGACCTCCGTGGAGGGAACCATTCCCATCTCAGCGATGGATCGGTTAAAACTCGTCACCCGGAAGAACCCCTGGTTAAGCTTCCTCGGCGTCACGAAACTCCCACGTCCCCTCACCCGGGTAATTAAACCCCTCTGAGAGAGAAGGGTAAAGGCCTTGTTCACCGTCATGCGGGAAAGCTTCAGGTCCTCAGCAAGGGTCGTCTCCGACGGAAGCCGATCCCCCTCCTTGAGATTCCCCTCGCGAATCGCCTGAACGATAGCCTCCTCGATCTGGCGATAGGCAACCTTTCCCCGCTCGATTTTTATCCTCAAATCCACCATCCAGGTCCATTACATTAAACCATTCTTTGTATATACTAATATAAACAAACTCACCCTTTTGTCAAGGAGGTTTAATTACTATTCCCCCCTTGCCATACTTAGTACAAACTTTAACCCCTTGCACCCCTTCGTCAACAAAATTTACGAATAGATTTACAATTACTCGCAATCAGTATGTATTTTTAATTGGTTGTAGGTCTTGACATTTGGTTAAGTTTGTGGTATTAAAATATAATTTCAATAATAGCTATCCCAACTCACGAGGTATGCGTGACCCACACGGATTTGACGTTTATCACAAATAAAGGTTATTTCATCGATAGATAGTTTATGAGAATTCAAAAATTATTTTGATATGGAAGTTTCTGTAAAATGAGAATACCAATCATGATTACGAAAAAAAGAAACGAAAAACGGCACTCGATCACATTCAAGAAATGCTGAATTTAGTAAAAGTAAAATAAGATAGGTGTGATCCTTTCCAAAATATTTTTAGCATAGACTTGTGATACACAACGAGTATCGATATGAAACATGAATATCTTCAAACACAACCACCCCAAAAAGCCGATGCACTTGCCAAATGGCTAGTTGATGGTGTCAAAGCAGAGCTCAAGGCGCTTCAGAAAAAAGGTGGAATTCAAATTTATGAAGTCCACTCCGGCAAATTAATTCAAACAATAAGCCACGGATTAGGTGAATACCGCTTTTTACTCGCAGATGAAACTCGGATTCCTGATGATGCAACCGGAAAATTGGAAACTGAAAATGAGGAATATAACGCCACAGTCATTCGTCAGGCAGGTAATTTTATCGTTATTCAAATTGAAAGCGAGATCCTGCCCCTTGGCATTCATTGGGCAAAACTGATTATTGATGACACAGCCCTTCTTCAAAGGCTTATAGAAGAGCTTGAAAAAGTATCAGAAAATGTGAACCAAATATCTGGTTTGGCAACCTCTGTATTTCATCCACAGGAAGTGACTGCACAATTAAGGAATCTCTCCGGAATTCCTGGCTTGAGTCAACTGGATGATGAAACAAGGAAGGTTATAGAGCGGGCAACTGGATCAGAGATAACTTACATATGGGGGCCACCGGGCACGGGAAAAACATTTGTGATTGCATATCTTGAAACCACGCTCATCAATATTGGAGAAAGGGTTCTGGTGTTGAGCCACACCCATGCT
>CAZPTH010000032.1:0-15730 GCA_964589315.1 uncultured Thermodesulfobacteriota bacterium | reverse complement strand
TACGTATTGACCTTCCCTATCTGCCTTTCAATAGACGCGATCTTCCCCGTTATCCTTTCGGTGGCCCCTTTCCGGATATCGAAGGTCGCGGTAGCGTAAACCCGGTGGCAGTCCGCAGAAAGCCGCTCATAGGCGTCCCCAATGATTTTCAGCGCTTCTCCCATCGTTTCCGTCTCGAAGATGGTCCCCATGGGCGTCAGGCGATACGGAACGTCTCCTTTTTGAAACATCTCCAGAATCCGACTCACGTAGGGGCTGACACTCTCCCCCTTGTCCGTGGGAAACATGGCGAATTCGACCAAAACACTCATGATGACTCCTTCAATTCCTGGGTTCGAACGGTGGAATCAGGCACAGAATTTTGGCTGTCTCCCCCGCGCAGGGATTTTGCCGCCTCCTCGTCCACGCTCCTGAGGTGCAGGTCTGTCTGTGGAAAGGGAACCTCGATCCCGGCTTCTCTGAACTTCTCGTCTATGGCACGATTCAATTCGTCCTGAACCTCCCCTGTGCTGTCCATAAACTCATTGACCCAGACCCTGAGTTCAAAATTCAGGGAGCTATCCCCAAACTCCAGGAACAGGGCCAGGGATTCGGGATATTTCAGAACCTTGCTGTTTTCCTTCGCACACGAGAGGAGAATTTCCCTGACCTTGTCAATATCTGATCCGTAGGCTACCCCGACTGGGACGCGGACTCGGACACGCCGGTTCGCCAGGGTCCAGTTCGTGACGGAAGATGATACCAGGTCGCTGTTTGGCACGACGATCTCCGCGTTATCAAGGGTCTGAACTATCGTCGCACGAAGCCCAAGCCTCTTGACGACAGCCATCTCGTTCCCAACCTGTATGGTATCCCCCACCTTGATTGGGCGCTCGAACAAAAGAATCAGGCCGCTGGCAAAATTGTTGACGATGGCCTGGAGCCCGAAGCCTACCCCGACGCCCAGGGCACCACCGATAATGGTCAGGTTGGTCAGGCCAAACCCCAAAACCCGTAAGGCCACTAAGAACCCAATCAAAACAATTCCATAATGCACGAGGCGGGAAATAGAAATCTGGCTCCCCAGCTCCATCTTCCGGCGAGGTAGGACCTCCTGCATAAGCAACGCCTGGATGCTCCAGGAAATGAGAAGGGATCCATAGAGGACCAAAATAGCGGAGAAGACAATCCCTACCGTGACCTTCGTGGAGCCTATCGTAATCCCCATAGAAAAAAGCTGTTGTAATGCCTCGGTCTTGTTAGGATAAATCTTCCAGATAACCAGGGAATAGAGACAGAAAAGCCCTACAAAAAAGACAAATATAATCGGCCTCAACCGTCTGAAAATTACAGCGGCGTTTTTGCGAATAAAGGGGAAGGGGAGTTTTTGCAGGGTGAACTCGATGATGCCATTCACCATGAGATAGAGCATCCAGATATTCAATATGGCAAAGATCATCATGAGAAAGGAATTCATCAGGTAGAGAGAAAAACTCGCATACCCGATGAGTTCCGCTATTAAGACCACAAAAAGAATGGCCGTCCCGATTCTCAACCCTGTCACGATCAGGGGAGACTCATCAAATCGCTTCTTGTGGCAACTTTCCCAGAAACAGAAGAATATCCCGACCATGGCAATAAGGAGCACGATAAGTCTCAAGAGCGGCCGGGGAAAGACCACCATCCGGATAAGGGAGGTAACCAGGATCAATATGGAGAGGCGATTGACCACTTGCCATTTCCAGACAGTTCCGAACATCCCCTTCACGAGGTGCATGACTGTCAGGATAATCCCAAACTGAAAGGCGGGATACCAGCCCGGCGGGAGAGGTGTTATGGCAGCGCCAAAGAAAGTCAGGCAGATAAACAGGGCAGTGGCAGCAGGGTGCTTCGTGAAGATATGCCACTTTGAGGTCATATCGACGTATTGCCTGCTTCGATAGATAAGGAGGGTAAGAAGGATGAAAACAATGACTATGGAGATAAGGATCCAAATATTCTTCAACATGTGCCTGCCCTGCTGGTCAACAAATTCCTTCAAACTCAGCCAGGCACTTTTCCACAATTTATGATTCAACTGTCTGAAATACGTCCCAGAGATGACAGGCGGGGCATTTCTTTCGTAGATCTCACCCCTGTAGCTCCTCATCCAATCGTTCACCTTGAGCATCAAGGCGTGATTTTCCACCAGGAGCCCTGACAGCTTCTGTTCCACATCAAGGATAGGCTTCAAACTCACATCGATGGTTTTAAGGGCGTTTTGTATAGTGTCGTTAAGAGCTATCAGGGCCTTTTTCTCTACGGGAATTGTCCCCAATTTTCCCGCAAGGGCTTCCCACTGTGGAATCTTCCCCTTTTCGGCCAGCCATTCCTCGCGTGCCTTCAGCAACAAATCTTTTTTGTAAGATATCGATTTTTCGATTTTTTTAAGAGATTTCCTGATATCCATTAACTCTTCGTTGTAATAAAGAAGGCGGTTATAATTCTGATGAGGTGCCCCTTCCTGGAAGGCAATGTCGATGGAAATGTCATTAATATATTGAGAAATCTTCCTCAGCTTCCTCTTTACCTTTTCCAGATCGAAACCCGAGACAATGCTGTTTCGAAGGTCGTAGTAATTTTGCAAAAGATGGGACGCGTAAGGAACGATATCCGTTAATTGCTTCTTTACTTTAACTGGCGTCTTTACAGCCTTTTTGGGGGAAACAAATTCCGTAAAATCGAGTGAATAGGAGATGGAGCAAACCCCCAAGACCATAATGAAAATCATAATCCCCAGCACAACAGCCTTCAGTTGTATCGGCATGATATTCGTATTCATATTAATTCTTTTATGGCTCATATCTATAAATTTATAACATAATTGACTGACCATCACCAGATACGGGAAAACCGGCAAAGATCAATCACTGACTTTCAGGGTAAGGAGCGTGATATCATCTGACTGGGGGGTATCCTTGGCAAATTGCTTAATATCATCGAGAACTGCCTCAGCCGTTTCCTTCACGGTAAATCCGGCAAGCCGAGTCAAAAGGTTTTCCAGACGTCTTTCGCCATAAAAGTTTCCACCAAGGTCCATCGCCTCCGTCACGCCATCCGTATAGACCACCAGGCAGTCATTCGGCCGCATCACCCTTTTCTCAGACTGATAGGCAAACTGACCTTCAATCCCGAGGGCCAGCCCCCCATCCGATGGTAGAGGGGACAAATCTCCCCCCGGGCCAATGAGATAGGGCGGGTTGTGCCCGCCGTTGCAGTAGGCAAGCTGCCCGGTCTTTGTGTTGAGGATTCCGAGAAAGAGGGTGACAAACATCAGGTTGGGATTGTCCTGGGCGAGGTCTTGGTTGACGCGAGCGACAATGGCGGCGGGGTCGAGGCTCTCATGGATATCCGATTTGATGAGCGTCTTGGTCACGGCCATAAAGAGGGCGGCGGGAACCCCCTTACCCGAGACGTCTCCCACCACGAAGCAGAGATGGTCCGCGTCGATGAAGTAGAAATCGTAGAAATCCCCTCCCACCTCGCGGGCCGGTTCCAGGATGGCGTAGATATCAAATTCTTTACGGTCGGGAAACGGCGGGAAGGTCTTGGGAATCAGCCCCATCTGGATGTCCCGGGCGATCCTGAGTTCGCTTTCAATCTTCTCCTTTGCCGCCGTGGTAGCCTTCAGGTCGTTGAAATATTGCTTCAGGGAGTTCATCATGTGCTCGAAGGCACGCGTCAGTCTTCCCACCTCGTCCTCGTGTCTGACCGCGGGAAGAGACGCGTCCCAGTCCCCTTTGGCGACCTTTTCCGCGGCGTCCGACAGGGCCTTGAGGGGGTGGGTAATGCCGCCTGTGACCAGAATCACCACGCACAGCAGAAGCCCGAACCCCGCCAGGCTGATGAACATGACTCTTCGATTGAGTCGGCTGATATCGGCGAGAAGCTCTTTCCTGGGAAAGATGAGGCCCAGCGACCACCCGTTGGAACGCAGGGGTCCGAACGCGATCCAGCATGGCTGTGTGACAAAGGGGCCGGTATACGGCAAATACCCCGTCTCGCCCCGGACCATCTTGAGCCCCAGGGCGGAGAGGGCCGTATCCTTCTTTTCCTTTGCCACGTCGAAGATGGTGCGGCGCATGATGTACCGGCCGTTGGGATGGGTGACGAATGTCCCCATTTTGGAAATGAGGAAGCCATACCCGCTGCGTCCGATCCTGATGGAGGAGATCATGTGCTGCAGCCAGGCCAGGGAGACGTCCGCCGTGGCCACGCCAATGAACTCCTTTTCCCCGGAGACCTTCTTGTAGAGGGGCACCGAGTAGGTGGACATGACGATCTCCCCGGCCGTGTCGTAGTAGGGCTCGACCCAGGTGGGGCGGTTGAGGAGCTGGGGCATCATATACCAGCCCCAGGAAAGGTAGTTGTAGGGAATATTCTTGAACTTCAGCTTGCCGTGAGACTTGTAGAAGTATGGGGCAAAGAATTTCTGTTTGGGGCTGAATTCATAAGGTTCGAGTGAAATCGTGCTCCCGTAGACCTCCTTGTTTTCCATGACCACTTTTCGCAGAAGGAAATAGATGGCCTCCCTGTTGGTGGCAATACGCCGGTCCTCCATGGGAATGGTCAGGGCCTTTGTCGCCTTTTCCATGGAAAAAAAGATGATGTCGATCCGGTTGATGGTGGCCTGGAGGGTCTCCCGCGCGTTTTCCTCGATCTGCCTTTTAATGATCTTCCGTGAAAAAAAGTAGTTGTACCCCAGGACAAGGGCGAGGATCAGCGAGACCCCCGCGACGAGCAGGAGGGTCAACCGAAAGGCAAGCCCATGGTAAATCTTCTTCATCGGCCCCTCCCCTCCGGTTTAAGGGGTATTCGGAAAGTCAACTGGTTGGCCCTTCCCTTCCGTTCATACCAAAGGTTCGGGATCATCTTCTTCACCAGCAGGATCCCCATCCCCCCGATCCGCCGTTCCTCCAGCGGGAGGTCGGTGTCCGGTTCCGGAGCCGCGAGGGGGTTGAACGGAACCCCCCAATCCCGAAACACAATCTCGAGCGCCTCTTTATGGGGTTCGCAGATAACCTCGATGTCGCCGCCGCCTTCCGGGTAGGCGTAGTGGATGACGTTCACAATCGTTTCTTCTGCGGCAATGGCGAGATGCTGCTGTCTGCCGGCATCGAGGCCGGCCTTCCGCGCGCATCCCTCCACGAAGGCGAGGAGCTCCTCCAGGTTTTCCATCGTGGCGGGCAGGATGAGTCGGTTCATGGCCTTTTTCGCCTTTTCAAAGAGATTTTTATTCCCCTCCCCCGCGGCGCTCCCAGTCCTCCCGGACGATGGCCGCGAACTTCCGCGCCCGTTCATGGTAAATCTCCATCCCTTCCCAGGAGGGGCGGTGGCGTGTCCGGATCATGAGCAGCCCGTCGGTGTCGAACCACCGGGGGAGGACCCCGCCAAAGAAATACCCCTTCTCCCTCAGGATGTCCACCGCCCATCCGCACCAGGGCTGGCCGGTGTTGACCCAGGCCTGAAAGACCATGGCCCCCCGCTCCAGGACTTCCCGTTCCTTCTCCGTGAAGACCTCCCGGAAATCCTCACCCACGTCCCAGACAGCCAGCCGCGCCACCTGCGCGAAGGCGAAGTACTGGGACTCGACGCGGGATTTCGTTCGGGGAGGAGGTTTCCCCTCGGCAGGCAGCAGCACCCTCTCATCGTCCAGCCCTTCGTAGAGGAACCGCAGGGGGGCCTCGTAGCCGGCGGGCAGGTAGGCGCGCGTCGTCCGGGGACGGATGGTCTTGAAATCGAGGATGGAGCTCACCCGCCCCGTCGCGCTCCCTTCCCGGGCGTAAGCGGCGGCGGGCATCAGGTCCACCTCCAGGGCCATCGTCCGCCATCCCAATCCATGGGTCATCTTTTGGGAGAAGACATGGTTACAGACCGCCTCGCCAAAGATGGCCTCGACGGCCGGCGTCTCTTCCGCCAGCGCCTGGCCGTGAGCGACCAGGGCGGTGAAGATGCCCTTCCCTCCCCGGTAGTTTCTGTGCACCAGTCCCGCCCCGGATTCGTAGATACCCGGACAGGGGGCGCTCCGGAAGAGGGCGTTGTGCCCCACGATCTCCCCCCGCGGCGTCCGGGCGACGCTGGAGATGATGGTGCCGGCGGCGTTTTCCCTCCGCAGGCGTTCCGGTTCCACGTAGGTTCGGATGGGGTATCCCTCCCCGTAAACCGAGATAAACAGCGCCGTGACCCCCTCGGCGTCCTCGGGCCGGAACCGGTCGATGATGACCTCCTGCCCCGGGGGGATGTCCCTTTCCGTGCGGTTCCCCGTCATGGCCGCCTTCCCGTGTCAAACCAGCCGAGGCGATTCAGCTCCCGGAAGAGGAAATCTCCCACGAGGCGCATCCCCCGGGCGTTCCAGTGGGCGATATCGAGGAAGCATTCGAACCGCCGGGGATACTCCCGGAAGGCCTCCTGCAGATCGAGGAAGGGTATCCCCAACGCGGGGCAGAGCTCCTCTCCAAAGCTCTTCACGAGGCTGAGGATGAGGGGCATATTCCCCTTGGAATGCTCCTCCCAGTTGGACTGGATGGCGTCCAGTTTCCTTCGGTCCTCGGGCCGGACGACGGGATCCATGGCCAGCGCCGGCGTAACAATCCCCACCTTCGCCCCCCGCCGCCGCGCGTCCTCGGTAATGGCGCGCAGGCTTTCGTAGATGGCCTTCCGGCACTGATCGAGCTTGAAGGTCTCATCCTGGGGGACAAACCCCGGCCGGCCCGTCATGGCCTTTCTCCGGAGGAAGAAATAGAAACAGAAACGGGAAAGGAGCCGGTTCCACCAGGGCGATTTGCGGTCCAGGGCCATGATGAATTTCCAGGGCCAGGGCGCCCCGGGTTCCCACCGGGATCCCATCATCCAGGCCTGGGTGACGTCGTTCGCACCGATACTGATAAGGAGAATGTCCGGATCGGCGTCCCGGAGTTCCTGCTCCCAGAGGGTCCTGTGCTGGACCGTGTTGTACATGGGATTGCCCGCGTTCAGGACCTCCCAGTCCGTGTAGCCGTGGGCGTGAAGGAGCCGCTCCAGCCGATAGGACCAGAGATCCTTCTCCTTCGGCAGCTTGGCTCCGAAAAAATTTGATTCCCCAATCACCATGACGCGGCGCTTCCGGCCGTCTGCCGCCGGTTCCTTTCCCCGGCACCGGAACCGGTTGATGGTGACCCTGGGGGAGCGGAACCCCTTTCTGAACCGGTAGAAAAGGGGAGGGTCAACCTGCTCCACGAACCGGCTGTAGGGGTATTCCCCCACGGCGCGGGAGTGAAAGGGCACCCCGTAACGGTGCTGGTGGGCAACGCGGCACCCGATCTCCACGAGAACCAAACAGGCCAGGATCCCCCCGACAATCCAAAGAACCACCATCACAAACCTCCTCCTGTCTCTTTTTCACGGGATAGAATGGGAATCAGCAGGGCCACCGCGACGAGGATGAGTCCCCCGCAGGCGACAAACAGGCCGGTATAGGAACCAAGCGACAGCAGCGCGCCTCCCAAGAGGGGCCCGAAGAAGAAGCCGCCCTGGAACATCTCCAGCCCCAGGTTCGCGTTGAGAGGCCGCAGGCGCGGCGGCGAATAGTCAAAGACGAGGCCGTTCAGCAGGGGAAGGGCAACCCCCCACCCGAGGCCAAACAGCACCGCGAGGGCAAAGAAGACCCCATGCGACCGGGACATGGCCAGGAGGAGGTAGCCCGCGAAGAGGAGGATCAGCGAGAAGAGGAGGAGCTTTGGCTTGTCCCCCCGGTCCATGACCCGTCCCCCCACGAGACGCACCAGGATCTCGATCAGGGTGGAGATGGTAAAGAACCATCCGGCGTTGGCAATCCCCTCGTGCCGGGCGAAATCCTTCAGAAAATAGAAGACGGGCGTAAAGGCGGTGAAGACAAAAAGGGAGATGATGAGGATTTGAATCACCCGGCGGTTTTTGAAATTCTCTTTCAGCTCCGCGAGGGTCAGGCGCCCCTGGGAGGCCCCGTCCGCCGACGCCACCGGCGGCACCAGGGCAAGGAGCGGGAGGATGGGAACCATGAAAAGCGCCGTGATATCGAGCACGGGGAGGAACCCGCCCAGCCTTGCCATGAGGGGCTGGATCACGGGGGGCAGGACGGCGTACGGGAGAAGGGTAATGACGGAGATGATGCCGAAGGCCTCCGCGCTCCGGCCGGTCGGGATGCATGCCACCAGGCGGGCCATGACCGCCGTGGCGAGGATGACGTAAAAGAGCCCGTGGAGGATCCGGATCAGGGCCATGCCCGGGAATCCCCTCCCCAGCTTGTAGAGGAAAAGGGAGGCGATGATCCCGATGGCGCCGATGAGGATCCACTTCCGGGCGTTGCCCGGTTGGAGTAGCGGGCTGATGAAGGGTCGGATGATGATGGCGATGAGGGCGAAGACCCCGATGAGGAACCCCGCCTGCTCCTGGGTGACCCGGAGCGTGCCGATGAGATAGGTGTGAAGCTGGAAAAAGACGGCGATGTTGCAAAAGGTGAGGAAGATGATGAAATTCAGGATGAGAAATTCCCGGGTGAGAAGGCTTTCCCGTTCCGGCATCAGCCCCCCTCCCCCTCTCCGGAAACCAGGGAGAGCCGTAGGAGGAGGTTGGCGGCCACCTCCGTCCGGTAGGCCGCGGACGCGCGGAGATCGTCGATGGGGGCCACGGCCTCCCGGACAAGGGGAGACAGCGCTGTCAACACGTCACGCGTCAGGGGGTGCCCCGTGAGGGCCGACGCCACCCGGGGCGCGGTCACGATGGTCGGCCCCACGCTTCCCCAGGCCAGGCGGGCCCTTTCCACAACCCCATCCCCCCCGATCCAGAGGCACGCCGCCAGGCTCGCCACCGCGATGGCCATGGCCTTCCGCCTGCCCACCTTCTCGTAATGGGAAACGGTGGCGCCAGGCCCCTTCGGGAGGCGGACGCCTACGATGATCTCGCCCCTTTCCAGGGCGGTGCGGCCGGGGCCGGTTATGAAATCCCCGACGGGCAGGACACGGGTCCCTTCCGCGCTGGCAAGGACGATCTCGGCATCCAGGACAAAAAGGGCGGGGAGGCTGTCGCCCGCCGGCGAGGCGGTGCTTAGATTCCCCCCCAGGGTGCCCATGTTCCGAATCAGGGGAGACCCCAAAACCCGGAGGGCCTGGGCCAGGACGGGGGCCTGGGCCCGGACGAGGGGATGGGACAGGACGTCGGCATGGGGCACGGCCGCCCCGATGAACAGGGCGTCTTCCTCCTCCCGGATCTCCCTCAGCGCGCCGATCCGTTCCAGGCAGATGAGGGCGGGGGCCTCCACCGCGCCTTCCCGCAACCGGACCAGCAGGTCGGTCCCGCCCGCGTAGACCCGCGCGCGGGGCGTGGTCTCCCACATCTCCCAGAGTTGGGGCAGCGTCTCGGGAAGAAAGACCTTCACGCCGGCTCCCCTCCAGCGAGCTTTTCCGCCGCCCGCATGACCGCGTCCACGATCTTCTGGTAGCCGGTGCACCGGCAGATGTTTCCGCTCAGGGCCTCGCGAACCTCCGCCCGCGTGGGGGCCGGGTGATTTTCAAGGAAATGCGTGGCCGTCAGGACCATCCCCGGCGTGCAGAAGCCGCACTGAACCGCGCCGGCCTCCACGAAGGCCTCCTGCACGGGGTGGAGGGGTTCCCCGTTTGGGGACAGCCCCTCGATGGTGATCACGGCACGCCCCTCGAGCTGGGCGGCCAGCATGAGGCAGGCGAGCTTCGGAACGCCATCGACCCAGATGGTGCAGGCCCCGCACTCCCCCGTGCCGCAGCCCTCCTTGGTCCCCGTCCACCCCAGGTCCTCCCGGAGCAGGTCCACGACCCGGCGGTCCGGGGGAGCCTCCCGGGTCACCGGCTGGCCGTTGAGGGTAAAGGTTATTTTCATCGCCGGGCCTCCTTCAGGGCCGACAGGACCCGCTCCGGCGTCATGGGAAAACGTGTCAGCCGGATCCCGCAGGCGTCGGCCACCGCGTTGGCCACGGCGGGCAGGGGGCCGCTGGTGGGCATCTCCCCGACCCCCTTCATGCCGTACGGGCCGGTCTCTTCGTGCCCCCCCGCGTCGAGGACCTCCATGTCCGGGATGTCCAGCGTGGTGGGGAGGAGATAGGTGGAGAAATTCAGGCACGTCAACCGCCCTTCTTCCACGGGAAGCTCCTCCGTCAGGGCGTAGCCGAGCCCCTGGGCGATGCCCCCCTGGACCTGCTGCTCGAAGAGCTGGGGATTGAGGATGCGGCCACAGTCGTTGACCGCCACGTAATGGGCCACCGTGATATCCCCCGTGAGGAGATCCACCTCCACGGCCGCCAGGTGCGCCCCGTAAGAGAAGACCACGTGGGGGATGCCGTGAAGCCGGAGCCCGGGATCCAGATGGGGCAACTCCCGTGACTGGGGGGCGCGGTAGTGGGTCACCACGGTTCGTTCCGTTTCATCCATGAAGGCCGCCACCTCCGACAGCGTCATCTCCCGCCCCGTGGGGAGGTGGCGCACCCGCCCGGGCGTCAGGGCCAGTTCATCCCGGTCCGTGACCATCCAGAGATCGGCGCAGCGGGCCAGGACGCGTTCCTTCATCCGGCGCGCCGCCGCGATGAGGGCGTTACCGTAGGTGTAGGTCGTGCGGCTCGCCGAGGCGGAGCCCGACGGGAGGGTCCACGCCGTGTCGGGCAGGATCATCTCCAGGCGCGTGAGGTCCTGGGAGAGGATATCCCCCGCCATCTGGAGGAAGGTGTGGGCGTTCCCCTGCCCCATGTCCACCACCCCGCAGGCCACCCGGAAACGTCCCTCTGGCGTCAGGGCGATCTTGGCGTTGGCCGTGTCAGGGATGACGGGCCCGTAGCCCATCCCGTGCATGACGGCGGCGATCCCCACCCCCCGTTTTTTGAAAGGCCCGGCTGCCGCCTTCCACGCCGCCCGATCCCGCCAAAGGGGATGGGCCGCGAGAACCGTAAGACACCGGCCAATCCCCGTGGAGGTGGTCAGGGTCGCCCCGGCGGGGGTGCAATCTCCCCGGTTGACCGCGTTGCGGCGGCGGATCTCCAGGGGGGTGCAGCCGACCTTTTCGGCGAGCCGGTCCACCATCTGCTCCATGGCGGCGGTGACCTGGGCCACCCCGAAGGCCCGGAAGGCCCCGCCCACGGGGTTGTTCGTGTAGACGGCCCACGCCTCCAGGTCCGTGTTCGGGATGCGGTAGGGTCCCCCCGCGTGTTCCAGCCCCAGGGCCATCACGGCCCCGCCCAGGTGGTCGTAGGCGCCCGTGTCGTAGGTAACCCGCGCCTCCAGGGCGATAAAACGCCCCGTCTCGTCCGCCCCCAGGCGGTACCGGCACCTGGCCCGGTGCCGCTTCGCGCTGGCGATGAAGCTCTCCTCCCGCTCCCAGACCATCTTGACGGGACGCCCGGGAAACTTCAGGGCCGCCAGGGCGATCAGGCTCTGGACGGTGATCCCGTCCTTTCCCCCGAAGGCGCCCCCGCAGAAGGGGGCGATGATACGGATCTTTTCCATGGGAATCCCCAGGGCGCCGGCCACCTCGGCCCGGTCCCGGAAGGGGGTCTGGGTGGAAGCGGTGATCTCCACGCTGCCGTCTTCCCGGGCGATGGCCCACCCCGCCTCCGTCTCCAGGTAGGCGTGCTCCTGGCAGGGCAGGTCGAATTCGGCCTCCACCACGTGGGCGCAGTCGGCAAACGCGGCCGTCCCCTTCCCCGTGGTGAGATGCCCCTTGAGGAGGATATTGCCATCCGGGTGGTCCTCGTGGATCCGCGGGGCGTCGGGCCGGAGCGCCGTCTCCATGTCGAAGACTCCGGGAAGGGGGTCCGCCGTCACCGTCACCGCCGCGATGCCCTCCTTCATGGCCCGTCGGCTCTCCGCGACGACGAGGGCCACCCCGTCGCCACGGTGCCGGATCCTGTCGTCCACCAGGACGGGCTGGTCCTTCCGCGCCACCCCCTGGCGGTTGGACCCGGCGATGTCGTGGGCCGTGAGAACGGCAAGGACCCCGGGGACAGTTAGGGCCTTCTCCGCATGGACCCCTTTGAGGACGGCGTGGGGGATCCCCGCCCGCTTGACGCCGGCCCAGAGCATCCCCTCTTCATAAAAATCGATGGCGTAACGCTGGCGTCCCGTCACCTTGGCCGGGGCATCCACCCGGGGCAGGGATTCGCCGATCTGCGGGGGACGGGGTGAATGGCTCATGTCACGAGTTCCCCGAGGGCGTTCACGAAGGCCTCCATCGCCTCGTGTTCGTGGAGGGTCAGGCGGATGAAATCGGGAAACCGGAACCCGGTCATGGTACGAACCATGACCCCCTTGGTCATCAGCTTCCGGTAGGCCAGGGTATCGCTGAAGGGGAGTTTAATCATCATGAAATTCCCCTCGCCGCTGACATGGGAAAGCCCCATCCCCTCCAGCGCCCGGCAGACGAAGGTCTTCTCTTCCCTGACCAAGGTGCGGCTTTTTTCGATATGCTCCTCCGGGTCTTTCAGGGCGGCGAGGGCGGCCTCCTGGGCCACCACGTTCACGGAATAGACCACGCAGGTGCGCCGGATGATGTCCACCACGTCCAGGCTCCCCGCCAGGTAGCCGATCCGCAGCCCCGCCAGGCCGTACATCTTGGAAAAGGTGCGAAAGATCACCAGGTTGGGATATTCCTCGATGAGCTTCATCCCGTCCGGGTAGTCCGGCTGATCCACGAACTCGAAGTAGGCCTCGTCGATGACCACGATCTGACGGCCGTCGATCCGGTCGAGGAAGCGACGAAGCCTCTCCTCCGACCAGTAGGTCCCGGTGGGGTTGTTGGGGTTGCAGACGAAGAGGATCTTGGTGCGGTCGTCGATGGCGGCAAGCATCGCCTCGTCGTCGAACCCGTAGTCCTTCAGGGGAATCAGTTTCGCCCGGAACCCGGAAAACTCGGCCACCCACTCGTAGACGGCAAAGGTCTTGTCCGCCGTGATGATATTGTCTCCTTCCTGACAAAAGGCCTTGATGACGAAGGCGATGACCTCATTGGCGCCGTTTCCCACGATGAACTGGTCGGGGTGGAACCCGAACTTTTCGGCCAGCCGGGTGCGGAGGTAATAGGCGTCCCCGCTGGGATAGATGGAGGCCCGGAACGGGACGAATTTCCGGATGGTCTCGCGGGCGGCCGGCGGGGGTCCAAGGGGATTTTCGTTGTTGTTCAGCCGGTAGAGGAAGGAACAGCCATAGAGCTTCATCAGCTCCGGGTCGGGCTTGCTGGGGATATAGGCCTCGAACTTCTGGACGTAGGCCGGAACGAGGGTATCAAGCGGAATCGGCATCATACTGAAAAATCAGGAGGTCGCCCTTGCCCGCGTAAGGGAGGATCACCTTCGGGATAAATTTCCGGGCGGTCAGGGCCGGGATCCAGTGGGTATGTTCGGAGATGCCGAGATCGACCTCGAAGAGCAGGTTGACGATTTTTTCTCCCGTCAGGGCGGCCACGTGGCGGGAGAGGTTTTCGGCCACGTCCCGGCCCGGCCAGAGGGGTTTCAGGACCGCCAGCCTCGCGGGGGGTTCGAAACGGGTGGCAATGACCGAGTGCTCCGGGAGGCGCTCCCCCTCCTCATGAACGAGGAGGAGTTCCCTTGGGAGGACCAGGCGCCGGTAAGTCTCCCGGAGAAACGATTCGATATCCGGGTGCGCCCAGACCTTCGCGCCCAGGTCCTCATTCATCATGCGAAAGAGGTAGGTAAATCCCTGCCCCTCACCCTCCTCGGAGAAATCGCGGAGGGTCCCCAGCTCCTCGAAATAGTTCGGCGGCATCTCCTCCGGGTGATACCGTGTGACAAGCCCGAGGACGGACGAACGGGCGATCTTGCCGAGAACGCTGTCCAGCAGGTCACGGATGACCTTTTCCCGCCGCTCCTTCACAAAGGAATAAGGCCCGAAGCATTCCGCGGTGTTCGGGCTCAGAAGGCGCCATAAAACCCCGCCGCCCACCGCGCCAGCGGCATCCTGGGCCACGAGGGCCCCGTAGTCGCCGCTCCGGACCATGTCCACCACCTTTCCGGGATACCGGAATGCCACGGGAAAGCGCTTGGCCGGGATGTGGCGGAGTAGCTGATAGGCAAAAAGCTTCAGGGATTCGGGGGTGGCATCCCTGATTTCGAGGCGTCCGGCGTCCTCCGGCAGCCTGATCTCCGGGAGGTCCTCCACCTCGGGATACGCCCGCTCCTTCACGATGCGGAAGATCATCCCCCCGCCGTCGCCCCTCTCCACATGGAGGGAATCGACGGAACGGGCCGCGATCAGCAGCCCCATCTCTTCCAGGCTCGCCTCGCTCTCCGGAACCACTGTCGCGGTGATATTGAAGGCGCCCAAATCGATGTTCTCCACCGGGACCGTCATCTCCACACTGAAATTGTAGCCCCCTGTGGCACAGCGGAGTTTCACAGGGGTCTCCGGCGGCAGGATACCAATCAGGTGCGTAAAAATCTCCTCGGTTGCCAGAACCAGGCGCAACGCCTCCTTCTCTCCGGCTCCCAGGGCCTTGCTCCCGTTTTCCACCACACCCAGGACCAGGGGGAGAAACGCCCTTCCGCACCCAACCGTTAACTCAACGGGGGGAGATGACCCCGTCATCACGAGGCCACCGAGGCCAGTGCTTCACTTTCAGACGGGAAAATCTTGAAAAGCGCGGTAAACCCGGAAATATCGAAAACCTCCTTGACGTTCTCGCGAAGCCCGCATAGGAGGAGCTCCCCGTTCCGGGCCTTCATTCCCTTCGCTCCCAGCAGGAGAACCCGGAGACCGGCGCTGCTGATATATTCCAGGTCTTTCATGTCGATCAGAAGGCGGCCGTGGCCCTCTTCTCCGGTCAAACGCCGAACCTCTTTTTCCAGGTCCGGAGCCTCGAGGGCCGTGAGTTTACCCTTGAGACGCACAACAGTCGTCCCGTTAATTTCTTCATTTTTTATTTCCATCCTTATCTCCCTTTAACAATATTTTAACAGAGGGATAAGAAATGTCAACAAATTCAAGGGCAATTCGTGTCAATAGAGGCTTGCCTCCCAGGCAGGAAAAAGCTATAAAAAATGAGTAAAAAGATATTCTCCAACGAGGAGGCGAGGATATTCGCATGGCAAAACCGGTAAAAATCGCCCTCACCATGGGAGATCCCGCGGGGATCGGGCCGGAGATTATCCTGAAGGCTTACCGCCAGCGCCTTCCCCTCCACATCCCTGTCGTGTTCGGTGATGGCCCTCTCCTTCACCGACTCGCCGACTCGTTCCCTTCCCCTCCGATTCGCGTTGTCTCTTCCCTTGACGGCCCCCTCTTCATCAGCCGGGAAGGGCTCAACCTCTTTTCCGTCACAGAACTTCCACAAGAGGAAATTTGTCCCGGCCGGCTCAGCGCCGCTACGGGAAAAGCGGCGGGGCAATACATCGAGGCCGCCATTCAGGCCGCCCTGCGGGGAGAGGTGGGCGCGGTCGTCACCTGCCCCATCCACAAAAAGGCCTTTCACGCGGGGGGATACCCTTACCCGGGACACACCGAAATGTTCGCGGCCCTGACCGGCACACGGCGCTACGGCATGATGATGGCTTCCCGCGCCCTCACCGTCGCCCTGGCCACGATTCACCTGCCGCTTCGAGAGGTCCCCACACATCTTACAGAGGACCGGCTCAGCGAAATCCTCGGCCTGACCCTCGAAACCATGAGGCAATGTCAAGTATGTTGTAAATAATTATTTACAAGTTTCAAGGGAAGAAAGTTTAAAA
>CAZPTH010000031.1:0-16134 GCA_964589315.1 uncultured Thermodesulfobacteriota bacterium | reverse complement strand
CTTGTCAGCCGGGATCCGGTTCATGGTCCCGCAGTTTTTGCACTTCACGAGGATAACGTTTGAGTTTCCCATTATTCCTGCTTCTCCTCCTCTTCCGTTTTCTCCGCTTTTGAATCCTTTCCTATCATCTTTCTGAAGGCATCTCCTTCAAGGACCTCCATCTCCATGAGGGCCTCGGAAACCTTTTTGAGATGCCCTTTATGAGAGGTCAGAATTTCTTTGACCCGCTCATAACTCCCCTGGATGATTTCCTTGACTTCCTCATCTATCATATAGGCCGTTTTCTCGCTGTATTCCTTCCCGCCGCCCTGGCCGGGAGCCGGGTAATTCCCTTCCAGAAAGGTGGGATGGGTCGATTTCTCAAACGTGACCAGCCCGAGTTTTTCACTCATGCCGTAACTCATGACCATCCTTCGGGCGATATCCGTGGCACGTTCCAGGTCATTCTGAGCCCCCGTGGAGACCTCGTGAAAGGTGAGCTCCTCGGCGCCACGGCCGCCTAACAGGACGGCAATCTTATCCAGGAGTTCCTCTTTCGTCATCAGGTAACGATCTTCCGTGGGGAGCTGGAGGGTATAGCCCAGCGCCCCGATTCCCCTGGGGATGATGGAGATACGATGGACGGGGTCGGCATGGGGAACATTCTCCGCCACGAGGGCATGCCCCGTCTCGTGGACGGCCACGATCTCCTTCTCCTTCTTGTTCATGACCCTCTTTTTCTTTTCGAGCCCCGCCACGATCCGGTCGATGGCCTCCTCCATCTCCTTCATCGTGACCTTATCCTTGCCTTTCCGCACGGCAAGCAGGGCGGCCTCGTTGACGAGATTTGCCAGGTCAGCGCCAACGAATCCCGGTGTGCGCTTCGCGATGACCTTCAAGTCCACGTCCTCCGCCATTTTCACTTTCTTGGCATGGACCTTCAGGATCGCTTCACGTCCCAGGATGTCCGGTCGGTCCACCAGGATCTGGCGGTCGAAGCGCCCCGCCCGCAACAAGGCGGGATCGAGGATCTCCGGACGGTTGGTCGCGGCAAGGATGATCACGCCCTTCCGGGTGTCAAATCCGTCCATCTCGGCCAGGAGCTGGTTCAGGGTCTGTTCTCGCTCGTCGTTCCCGGCCAGCCCGCCGATCCCCCGGGCCTTTCCGAGGGCGTCGATCTCATCGATAAAGATGATACAGGGGGCCCGTTTTTCCGCCTCGTTGAAAAGGTCCCGAACCCTCGCGGCGCCAACCCCCACGAACATCTCGACAAAATCGGATCCGCTGATACTCAGAAACGGGACATGGGCCTCGCCGGCAACCGCTTTGGCAAGCAAGGTCTTTCCCGTCCCCGGAGGCCCCACCAGCAGAATCCCCTTGGGGAGCCGGCCTCCGATATTCTGATACCGATCCGGATACTTCAGGAACTCGATGATCTCCTTCAGTTCCTCCTTTGCCTCATCCTGCCCCGCGACATCCTCAAAGGTCACCCCCGTTTCCTTCTCCTCGTAGATCTTGGCCTTGCTCTTCCCGATGGAAAGCAGCCCGGGTCCTCCCTGACCCATTCGCCTGAAGATGACGGACCAGAGCCCAAAGAGAAGAATCAGGGGCAAGACCCATGAGAAGAAAAACTCCGACAACCACTTGTTTTCAAGTTTCGCGGCAAACCGGACGTTATGAGACAGCAGGAAAGGAACAAGCTGGGGATCCCGCACCCGCACCGAGGTGAGAAGCTGATGTTTTTTCATCTTCCACTTGGGAATCTTCCCTTTTGCCTCCAGTTCTTTCACGTATTCCGGCGTGGGTGTTGCCGTAATCAGCTTGTCCGACAGGAGGACTGTCTTTATCTTCCCCTGCTTGACAAGATTCACAAAGTCGCTGTAGGGGATGGTTTCAACGTTGGGTCCATACAGCACACCCTGGATAAAAAACATGACCAGGAAAGCAAATATAATGTACCACAAGGAAAAATGTGTTCGTTTGTCCACTTACTGCATCCTCCGATATGTTTTATTCAAACCAGTCGACCTGGATGAAGACGAGCAGGGTATGGCGCCTGCCGTCGCCCCCCGCAAAGGGAACTCTCAAGATCGTACCATCCTCGACCCCCGGTGGGATGGAGACTCGGACGGGGGAATAATCCATCTTTCTGCCTGTTCCCCCACAGACCGGGCAGGAGAAAAATCCCTTCTCCCCCCGTCCCCCGCAAAACGGGCATGGGCCTTCTGACGGGACCTCAAGGTCAATCTCCCCCCCGGAGAGCGCCTCTTCAACTGACAGGGTGATTTCAACCCGGTGTTGGGTGATCTCATCCGGTTCCGGACGCTGCCGGGAGAAGGGAAATCCCCTCTCCAGCCACGTGAAGAGGTCCTCGAAGGACGCTGAAAAGTGTGAAAAATCATCGCTCCGTCGTCTCGTCCCGTGCTTAAGCCCCCTTTCCCGTGAACGATCCCGGTCATAGACCTTCCGCTTCTCTTCGTCCCCGAGGGTTTCGTAAGCCTCCTGAATTTCGTAAAAGCGTTTTTTGTCGAATTCCCCCCCGCTCACATCGGGATGCAGTCGCTTGACCGCATCCCGATAGGCCTTTTTTATTGTCTCCGCTGAATCCGTTTTATTCACGCCAAGGATCTTGTAGTAATCTTTGGCCATGGTCCACGGATCTATTTCTCCTCACTGTCCTTTTCCGGCTGAACGACGATATAGAGGGCACCCTCACCACGTCGGACCAGGAAGAGATAGCCTCCCTCAGACTTCTTGGAAAGGGCCTCCTCAAAGGCCTTGAGGGTGGTCACCTTTTTCCGGTTGACCTCCACGATGACGTCGTTCTTCCGTAACCCCGCTTCATAGGCCGGGCTACCCTGCTCAACATCAACGACCAGGATTCCCTTTTTGACCTTGAGCTCCAGTTGTTTCGCAAGCTCCGGTGTCAGTTCCTGGACCTCAAATCCCAGCTCTTCCGGGGCCTTGGAGGTTTCCTCATTCTGCGCAACCTGCTCCTCCTTGCGCTGTCCTACCTTCACGGTCTTGACGATGGTCTCTCCGTCTCGGACGATTTCCACCTCTACCTTCTTTCCAACCTTTGTCTGGCTGACGATCAGGGCAAGCTCATGCCCGGAGTGGACAGGCTTCCCGTCGAACTTGACAATAACGTCTCCCTGTTTGATTCCCCCCTTATCCGCCGGGCTGTCATCGAAAACCTTGGAGACCAGGACACCCTTCTGGTCTTCCTTGAGGCCAAATTTCTTGGCGAGCTCGGGAGTGATATCCTGGATGTAGACCCCCAGCCATCCCCGAACCACGTGGCCGGTCTTTTTCAACTGGGGAACGATCTTCTTGGCCATATTGATGGGAATGGCAAACCCGATCCCCTGGCCGGAGGAGATGATCGCCGTGTTGATACCGATGACGGTTCCGTCCATGGAAATCAAGGGCCCCCCACTGTTACCGGGGTTGATGGAGGCATCCGTCTGGAGGAAATCGTCGTAAGGACCGGACCCGATCACCCGCCCCTTGGCGCTGATGATCCCCGCTGTCACGGTATGGGAAAGCCCAAAGGGGTTCCCGATGGCAATGACCCAGTCCCCGACACGAATTTTATCGGAATCTCCCAGCGTCACCGCTTTCAGAGGTTTATCCACTTTGATCTTGATCAGGGCCACATCCGTTTTGGGATCCGTCCCGATGATCTTCGCCTTGTATTCTTTCCCGTTTTCAAGCTTGACCACGACCTTGTCCGCCTTGGCGACCACGTGGTTGTTGGTCAGGATATAACCGTCGGGATCGATAATGAACCCCGAACCGAGGCTCCGCTGTTTGAACTCACGGGGGATTTTACCGCCGAAAAACTTCTTGAAGAAATCATCCCCGAAAAAGAACCTGAACGGGTCGTTTTTCCCCATAAAGGGGTGGTGAAATTCCCTCGTTTTGAAAATCTTTGTCGTACTGATATTGACGACGGAGGGATTAATCTCCTTGGCCAGGTCGGCAAAACTCGCAGGTATCATCCTGACCGATGAAGCCGCCTTATTACCTGCCTCTTTGCTCTTTCCGAAACCGAAAAGGGCGTGTGCCGGAATCGCCCACACCACAAGCATCAGAATCGCAACACCCGCCACCATCATCCTGTAATTTCTCTTCATCGTCTTCATTTCCTCCTTTGGTTTTCTAAACGTTAAGATAACCATGCCTTTCTTAATGTCAATCTTACATGAACCCCGTCAAATATCAAGGAACCGGAATCACACCTGGCCCATCCATAGTGGCATCGCCGTTTCAGGATTTTCCTTGACAATTTCTCCTTCTCCCATTACTTTTGATCCATGCGAGAGGGGGTGAACCAGCGCTTTGCGAGGCTCGAAAACTTCCTCGCGCGAAACAAAATTGACGCCGCCCTAATCACTCACCCTCCAAATATCCGCTACTTCACGCAATTCAGCGGAGAGGAGGGTATTTTTCTTGCCTTTCCACCCGGGAACATCCTCTTTGTGGACCCCCGGTACACCCTCCGCGCCAGGGCCGAATGCCCCGGGATTACGGTAAAAGAGGCGGCACGACCGATGGACGCGGTGGTCCGCACCCTAAAGGAAAGGCGATGCGGACGGGTGGGGCTCGAGACCGCCCACCTGACCGTGGATCACTTCCGACAGCTCCGAAAGACCCTACGGGGGGTTTCCGTTAAGAGCCTCAGGGATCAGCTCGATACTCTGCGCATAGTCAAAGACCTCTCTGAAATTACGAACATTGAACATGCTATCGAGATTCACACCCGCGCCCTGGACGAAACCCTGGCCTGGGTCGCTCCCGACGTGACGGAGAGGGACTGGGCCATCGAATTTGAATACCGTGCCAAACGGTATGGGGCATCCGCCCTCTCCTTCGAAACCATTGTGGCCTCCGGGCCCCGATCCGCCATTCCTCACGCGACCGCTGACCCGGTCCCCCTCGCCCAACGAGCTCCCATCGTCTTCGATCACGGCGTCATTTACAATGGTTACTGCTCGGACGAAACGGCAACCTTCTTCACGCATTCCCCGGGCAAGGCCTTCCGGGAGATCTACCGGATCGTCAGGGAGGCGCACGATCGTGCCATTGCGGCCATTCGTCCGGGTGTTACCGCCGCGTCCATCGATACTGTTGCCCGTGAATACATCGAGGCGGCTGGATATGGCGAAGCCTTTACCCACAGCACGGGGCACGGAGTCGGCCTGGAGATTCACGAAAAGCCCCTTATTGGCTCCAAGGATACGACCCGACTTGAGGAGGGCATGGTCTTTACCGTTGAACCGGGAATTTACCTGGAAGGGAAGGGAGGAGTCCGTATCGAAGACATGGTCCTCGTCACAAACGGGGGATGTCGCGTGTTGACAAAGCGTCCCAAGTCTCTTACAGTTATTTTCGACGCTTAGTCACATCTTGTTACAGAGACGGCAACAAGAAGATGGCTGTTTTGATCTTCGCGAAACGGCTAATAACGATTTGAGAGGAGACTATGGCAGCATCCACATCCGAATTCAGAAAAGGACTCAAGATTGAGTTGAACGGGGAACCCTTTCTTATGGTAGACTTCCAACATGTCAAGCCCGGGAAGGGGGGAGCCTTCGTGCGAACCCGTCTTAAAAGCCTCATGACAGGCAACGTCATCGACAAGACGTTTCGGTCCGGTGAAAAGGTTGAAACACCCGATCTGGAAGAACGGGCCATGCAATACCTTTACCCGGACGGGGACACCTACATCTTCATGGACAACGAAACCTATGAACAACTCGCCATACGCAAGGAAGTCATGGGAGATGCCGTAAACTTCCTCAAGGAAAACACCAATGTAACCATTCTATTCCACAACCAGAAACCAATCGGCGTTGAACTGCCCAACTTCGTGGAACTGGAGGTAACCAAAACAGACCCGGGCATCAAGGGGGACACGGCGAGCGGGGGGAGTAAACCCGCTACCCTCGAGACCGGGACCGTGGTCCAGGTTCCCCTCTTTATCAAGGAGGGGGATATCCTCAAGATAGATACCCGTGACGGCAGTTACATCGAACGCGTATCGGGAAAATAACCCGGTCTTAATGCCTTGCTTGATAACAAAAACACCGCATTCCCCGGAATGGCATCATTTCCTAACCCAAGGAGGCTGTCATGAAAGAGGATCTCGAAACCATCCGATCCGCCAAGGAAAAATGGGAATCTGAAACGGTTTCCAAAACCCTGAAGAGGTTCCCAGAAAGGAAACAGAACTTCAAGACCACGTCGGGCATCGACATGGAGCGGCTCTACACCCCGTTGGACGTGGCATCCATGGATTACATGGAGGACCTGGGATTTCCCGGACAGTATCCCTATACCCGTGGTGTGCAGCCCACCATGTACCGGGGGCGTTTCTGGACCATGCGCCAGTACGCCGGATTTGCCACGGCGGAGGAAACCAACAAGCGCTACAAATTTCTCCTGGACAAGGGACAGACGGGATTGTCTGTTGCCTTCGATCTCCCGACCCAGATCGGTTACGATTCTGACCACCCCTTGAGTTCCGGTGAGGTCGGCAAGGTGGGCGTTGCCATCGATTCTCTGGCAGACATGGAAATCCTTTTCGATGGCATCCCCCTGGACAAGGTCAGTACCTCCATGACCATCAACGCCACGGCCGCCATGCTCCTGGCCATGTACATCGCCGTGGCGGAAAAGCAGGGTGTGGACAGCAAGATCCTGCGGGGGACTATTCAGAATGATATCCTCAAGGAATACGCCGCACGGGGCACTTACATCTATCCCCCCAAGGAGTCCATGCGGATTATCACGGACATCTTCGCCTACTGCAAGGACAGCCTCCCCAAGTGGAACACCATCAGCATCAGCGGATACCACATCCGAGAGGCAGGTTCCACGGCCGTCCAGGAAGTGGCCTTCACCCTCGCGGACGGGATTGCCTACGTCCAGGCCGCTATCGATGCGGGGCTCGACGTGGATGCCTTTGCCTCACGGCTCTCTTTCTTCTTCAACGCCCACAGCAACTTCCTCGAGGAAATCGCGAAGTTCCGGGCCGCCCGACGGATGTGGGCGCGGATCATGAAGGAACGTTTCAAGGCAAAGAACCCGAAATCTCTCACCCTTCGCTTTCACACCCAGACGGCGGGGTCGACTCTGACCGCTCAGCAGCCGGAAAACAATATCATGCGGGTCACGCTCCAGGCCCTCTCCGCCGTCCTGGGCGGAACCCAGTCCCTCCATACCAACTCCTGGGACGAGGCCTATGCGCTCCCCTCGGAGAAATCGGTCACTATCGCCCTGAGGACCCAGCAGGTCATCGCCTATGAAACCGGGGTCGCCGATTCCATCGATCCCCTGGGCGGTTCCTACCTCATGGAAAAACTGACCCGGGAAATCGAGGAGAAGGCCTACGAATACATTGAAAAGATTGATGAAATGGGCGGTGCGGTCAAGGCTATCGAGGCCGGATTCATCCAGCGGGAGATCGCGGACAGTGCCTATCAGTTCCAGATGGACGTGGAAAAGAAGGAACGTATCATCGTGGGGGTCAACCAGTTCCGCCAGGAAGAGCCCCCCTTGAAGGACGTCCTGCGAATCTCGCCGGATGTGGAAACCTACCAGGTAGAAAAGCTTAAAAAGGTCAAGGCCCAACGGGACAATGCCAGGGTCGATCAGGTCTTGGGCAGGCTGAAAGAGGCCGCCAAGGGAACGGAAAATCTCGTTCCGGTCATCCTAAGTGCCGTTAAGGCCTATGCCACCCTCGGAGAAATCGCCGGGGCCCTGCGCGAAGTCTTCGGGGAATACCGGGAAAGCTGACAGGAGGAGGCAACCTCATGGAAAGGGAAAGAAGAATACGCGTGCTCGTGGCCAAGCCGGGCCTGGATGGTCACGATCGTGGCGCGAAGGTCGTGGCCCGGGCCTTGAAAGACGCGGGTATGGAGGTCATTTACACGGGGATTCGGCAGACACCGGAACAGATCGCCAAAACCGCCATCCAGGAAGATGTGGATGTCGTCGGTTTGAGCTGCCTGTCGGGTGCCCACAACCACCTCTTCCCCAAGGTCGTGGATCTTCTGAAAGAACAGGGAGCGGAAGACATCCTCGTCTTTGGCGGCGGAATCATCCCCCACGAAGATATCCCGGGATTAAAGGAAAAGGGCCTTGTGGAAATCTTCCAGCCCGGGACGGACACGCAGGCAATCATTGACATCATCACAAACGAAGTGCGCAAGCGGAAAGGGAAACAGGAGGAAAAACCATGATAAAGAAGATCGACCATATCGCGGTCGCCGTCAAGGACGTGGATAAGGCCGCCGAATTCTATGAAAAGGTTCTGGGCCTCAAGCTCGGAGGGATTGAAGAGGTGGAGGGAATGGATGTAAAGGTCGGTTTTATCCCCATCGGAGAGACCCGAATCGAATTGGTTCAACCCCTTGATCCGAATTCAGGAGTGGCAAAATTCATCGAAAAACGCGGGGAAGGAATCCATCATATCTGTTACGAAGTAGATGACGTGGCAGAAGCCCTCCAAACCTGCAAGGCCCGGGGGGCCACCTTGATTGACGAGACCCCGAGAACAGGGGCCCACAATACCCTGGTTGGGTTTATTCATCCCAAGAGTACCGGGGGGGTCCTGACGGAACTGACCCAGAAACATAAGAAATCATGAAAAAAAGCCCTGGTGTTTCCCCCTCCGGCCTGATCATGAGTCACCTCTTCCACCGGTCACACAGTTGACACAAAAGGGATAGGTTGTTATGAAGATGGGAACATTGGGAGGGGGAAAATCCATGCAGAACAAAAGTCGGGCACGTCAAAACCTTTTACTCATCCTATGCCTTCTTCTACTTCTCCCCGCGTCTTGCTCTACGCTTAAATCCGCCGGCGAAATCTTCAAAGAAGAGGCAAAATCCCTGATGTTCTGGAAAAAACAAACCCCTTACCTTGAAAGTGACTTTCTTATAGATCAGGACGTAAGGGAAATCGGGGGCCACGAATACGTCCGCATCAAGAATCCGGATTATGGTCAACGCCTCGATGCCCCGCAGTTCATTTGGGTTGAGAAGGAAAAGTATTTGAAAACCTACTACGGGGTCAAGGCCACCTCTCAGGGAAAGAAAAAGATACCGGAGAGCGAAAAGGTGGGGAACCTCCCGCCTCCACCCCCCCAGTATATTGTTAAGAACTATCCTCAACCGGAGCAGACGGCATCAAAACCCGTTACGTCAAACACATCTGACACACCTCCCATTCCCCAACGGAAGCTCAAACGCAAGATCCTCCTTCTGGCCTTCACCAACAATACGGGGGAAGCTGTTGATTTCGTGGTCGACGCCGTCTATCTCGCCATCAAGGAACGCCTGTTAAAATCCAACGAGGTTATCCTCATAGAGCGAAACGTCATGGAGAAATACCTCAAACGCCAAGGACTCGACCTCTCCTCCCTGAATGACAAAACGGTGCTCATCCACGCGGGAGAGGCCCTGGGAATTCAAGGCTTTTTCTTTGGAAGTATCGACAGGCTCTTGATCAGTCACAGCCTGTCAGAAAAGACCGGTAATGAACAATCCTGGGCAACGATCGAGCTCCGGATCAATCTGATCGATTCCCGGACGGCGAGCCTCGTCGCCTCTTCCAGGGGAACAAATAATCTCTACAAGGCGGAAGCGGAGGGGAAAGGCAGTAGAATCCAGGCCGTTAAATCCGCCGTGAAGCAGGCCCTGAAACAGGCCCTTCCGCCCATCTTGAAAGAGGTCAGGAAGCTGCCCTGGGAAACCCGAATCATTAAAATCGAGGGAGAAAAAATCTACATCGACGCGGGTCGGGATACCGGCCTGATGGTGGGAGATGTCCTGAGCGTTTACCAGAGGGGGGTTGATATCACGATTCCTTCCACGAAGATCATCGTGGGACGTCAGAAAGGACCCCTGCTTGGTGAAATTCAAATTGTCGAGTTTTTCGGCCTTGATTCGAGTATCGCCGTCGCCAAGAAGGGGGATAATTTCCAAAAAGGCGACCTCATATTATGGGGAAAATAAAAAAGGAGGAGGAACAATGAGAAAGGTATGGATTCTTGGTTTATTGCTTGCATTTCTGCTTGCGGGAATGCAAACCGCCCGGGCAAAGATGATTCACATCGGAGAAACACAGATTGTCTCCCATCCCGCCCTGAATAACGATTCGAAGGGATTCAAAAAGGCGCTGGAGGAGGAGGGCTTCGTCGAGGGCAAAAATGTGGTCTTCGATCGGAGAAACGCGCAGGGAGAGATGTCCAACTGCTATCCCATTGCCCAGAAATTCTTCGATGACAAGGTGGATCTCATTCACGCCATTTCTACCCCTTCCGCCCAGGCCTGTGTGAAGGTGTGCAAGGGAATTCCCATTGTCTTTTCCTCCGTGACCGATCCCGTCAAGACAGGGATTGTCCCCAAGCTCGGCAAGACCGGGACAAACGTCACGGGAGTCAGTGACCGCTGGCCCATCACCCTCCAGTGCGAAATGTACCAGAAATTCGTCCCCAAGGCGAAACGCTGGGGCACCATCTACAACCCCGGCGACATTAATGTTACGTTCCATATCAAGGAAATGAAGGCGGCTGTCGAGAAGATGGGAGGTAAGCTCATCGAAGCCCATGTCTCCTCGAGCGCAGAGGTCATGCAGGCCGTCCAGTCCCTCGTGGGTCGGGTCGATGCCATCCATATCACGTCTGACAACGCCTGTGTCTCTGCCCTTGAGGCTATCGTCAAGGTCTGCAACCAGAATCACATCCCCCTCTTCGTGGGAGATCGTGACAGTGTCCCCCGCGGGGCCATTGCCGCCTATGGCTTGGATTATTTCCTCGTGGGCTATGAAGCGGGGAAGAAGGCGGCACAAATCCTGAAAGGGAAAAAGCCCGGGGAGATCCCTGCCGGACAGGCAACCAAGTTCACCCTCTGGATTAACCTGAAAGCTGCAAAGATTCAGGGCGTGAAGGTTCCGAAGGCAATGCTCGATAAGGCAGACAAGATCTGGGATGTAAACGGAAAGGTCATCAAGGGCTCCTAAGAAAACATGAGACAACCTTAAGGGGGGAGCGCTTCCCCCCTTTTTTATAAGGATTCCCATATGGCATCCATTCTACGCATTATTCCCATCTCCTTTGAACAGGGGCTTGTCTATTCCCTCGTGGCCATCGGCATCGTCATCAGTTTTCGCATCCTTGCCTTTCCCGATCTTACAGTGGATGGAAGTTTCCCCCTGGGGGCGGCCGTCGCGGCAAAAATGATTATCTGCGGGTATCCCCCTATCCTGGGCATCATCCTCGCCATCGCGGCAGGCTTCTGCGCTGGGTATGCCACGGGATTTCTCAATACCCGACTGAAGATCAACAGCCTGCTCGCCGGCATTCTCATCATGACAATCCTCTACTCAGTCAACCTGAGGATCATGGGGCGGTCCAACATACAGCTCCTCACTTACCACACCCTCTTTACTCCCATGGAAAACCTTGGGATAAGCCGTTTTTACCTGGTCATCCCGTTCTTCTTTATCGTGGCCTGTGGCCTCAAGATTCTCCTGGACCTCTTTCTCCACACCGACATGGGCATGGCCATGCGTGCCACCGGGGATAATGAACAGATGATCCGTTCCCTCGGGGTCAATACCGACAGGATGACCCTCCTGGGGCTCGGTATCTCCAATGCCTTCATCGCCCTTTCCGGGGCCCTCGTCGCCCAGGACCAGGGATTCGCCGACGTGGGAATGGGAATCGGCACCATCGTGGCGGGACTTGCCGCCATCATCATCGGGGAAACCCTGGTAAAGGCCAAAACCGTCCGGGCCTTTACTCTGGCGGCCATTGTCGGCTCCATCGTCTACAAGATGATTATCTCCATTGGGCTGCGAATCGGCCTCGCCCCCACGGACCTGAAAATGGCGACGGGATTCATGGTTATTCTCGCCCTTGGGCTGCCTGTTCTCAAAAAGGAAAAAGAAGGGAAACTTCACCTCCGTGGGATTTAGACACCTATGATCCGCCTCGAACATATCACGAAGATCTTCAACAGGGGGACGGCCGACGAAAAGGTCGCCATCAATGACCTGTCCCTCCACATCTCCTCCGGGGAATTCGTCACCGTCATCGGAAGCAATGGGGCGGGGAAAACCACGCTCCTCAACCTCATCTCGGGCACCTACTACCCGGACGAGGGGCAGATCCTCATTGACGGAACCGACGTGACTAAAATGCCCGAATACCACCGTGCCAAGTATATCGGAAGGGTCTTCCAGGATCCCCTGATCGGAACCGCGGCTTCCATGAGTATCGAGGAAAACCTCGCCATGGCGGAAAAACGGGGGCAGAAAAGGGGCCTCGGTTGGGGAGTCACCAGGGCAAAACGCGAAAAGTACCGGGAAGTATTGAAACTCCTTGAGTTAGGCCTGGAGGACAGGCTGAAAGACCCCGTGGGACTCCTCTCGGGAGGACAAAGGCAGACCCTCACCTTACTCATGGTCACCCTCTCTATTCCCAAGGTCCTCCTCCTGGACGAGCATACCGCCGCCCTGGACCCCAAGACCGCCCGCAAGGTCCTCCAGCTCAGCCGGGAAATGATTGAAAACTACGACCTCACCACCATCATGGTCACGCACAACATGCAGCAGGCCATTGAGTACGGAGACCGCATGATTATGCTTCACGAAGGCCAAATCCGGTTCGATGTCAAGGGAGAAAAGAAGCAGAACCTCTCCGTAGAGGCCCTGGTTAAATCGTTCGGTTCCGTGCTCAAGGACGAAACGCTTCTCACGGCGGCGGAGGGCACGTAGATTGAATTTTTACCTTCCTTCGTGGGGGCAATCTGTTTTTCAAAAAATAAATTTTGTGGTAAACATGGGGCGTGGGTAAAGCTGAACGCAAATACCGGTCTCTTCGCGTTATCGCCTGGCTCTTCAAACTTGGCGCGTGGATCAGTCTCATCTCGGGATTTATCCTCTTCTTTGCCGTCCTTTTCGGCGGAAAAATCTTCCTCCACCTCATGCAGGGGAACTCCCCTTACCTGCAATACATGGAGTTTGGTCAGACCGCCGGGGCCTTCCTTATCCTCGCTGGATTCCTGCTCAATACCCTGATCCTTTACGCCTTCAGCAGTACGATTCATCTTTTCATCGACATCGAGGCCAATACCCGGAAGACAGCGCAGCTCCTCGAATCCACTTCTACCCCACAAACCACATCTAAAAAAGAGGAGACCCCTCGCATTGCGCCCTCCCCGTAAACCGATTCTTATCATTTCTTTACTGATTATTTTGTCGGCGGGAAGCCTCCTTTCCTCCTGCATGCCCCCCACCAAGGCCGTCTCCCGCGAAAACAGCATGAAACGGGAAGTCATCAACGTCCTCCTCGCCATGCAAACGGCTTACGAAAAAGAAAAAATAGATGAGTTCATGGTGTGGGTCCACGACAAGTACCCGAAGCGGGTAAAATTCCGGAAAAAGGTCCTGGAGGATTTCTCTTCCTCCCGGGACATCCACCTCAGCATCGTGATCGATGAAATCCTGGTCGGCGACAAGGGGGCGGATCTCAAGGTTCACTGGTACCGGACGTGGATTCCCCTCCCCGGCAACCAGGTCATCAAAAAAGAGGGAAAGGCGCGTCTCCTCTTCAGTTTGAATCCTGTCCGGCTCTTCGTTCAGAAGGGAGATAAACCCTTCGGGCCTCCCGAACTCGAAGAATAACCGGTAACCGGCTTTAATTCACAGAGTCTAAATCACATTGAAACGGGGGAAGGACCTGATGCCCCTGAAACATTCCCTTAAATCTCACCTTTCCAGCGCTGTCTCGCGAGCGCAAGAAACTGTGACCGAACCTCGTCGGACATCACCGTGAAATTGAAAGAGACGGGGATATTCGGGTAGGTTTCATGTATCGCGGATTGAATCATTCCAGCCAGATAATCCTTGATGGGGATATTTGGGAAAGGCGTGCGTATCTCCACCATGAACCCCTCCCCAACCTTTTCGACGTCTCCTACCATGCCGAGTTCGTGAAAAGTCGCCGCGATCTCCGGGTGTTCGATCTTCTTTATAATCCCAACGATTTCCTCGATAGACACGTCACCTGCCATCTTTGCCTCCCTTAATCTTGATTTGGACCACGCGTTTCTTCCCCGCGCGCAGGGTCACCCCCTGGCCCTCCAGGGAAGATCGGGGAACCGTCGTGTCGATCCCGTCAATACGCTGGTCTTTCAGGTATGCCCCTCCCTGTTTGATGAGCCGTCGTGCCTCGCTCTTGCTCTTGGCCAATCCTCCCAGGACAAAGAGGTCCACCACGGAAATCTCCTCTCCTTTTTCTTCCTCCGGATAATAACAGACGGGGATGGAGGCTTCATGGTCCATTTTGACGGAGAGAATGGAAGAAGACGTCTCGATCTTCCCCTCCGGATCCGCCGAGCCAAACTGCCGGATGGCGGCAAGGTATGCCTCCCGGGCCGCAGCCTCTCCATGACTGATCCGGGTTGCCTCGAATGCGAGGATCTCCTTCGCGCGATTCAGGGCCCTGTCCTCCAGGTTCCCCAGGCGTTCCACTTCCTCCATGGGAAGGAGGGTAAAAAGACCCAGGAATTTTTTTACGTCACGGTCATCCGTATTACGCCAGAATTGGTAGAAATCGTAGGGAGAGGTCTTTGCCGCGTCGAGCCACACGGCCCCGGCAACTGTCTTTCCAAACTTTTCACCGCTGGCGTTGGTAAGGAGCGGAAAGGTCATACCGTAAGCCGTGCCGCCCGTCATGCGTCGGATCAGTTCGATTCCGGCCACGATGTTCCCCCACTGGTCCTGTCCCCCCATCTGGAGCCTACAACCATGATCCACGTAAAGGCGGTAAAAATCGTAAGCCTGCAGGAGCATATAGTTAAACTCAAGAAAAGAGAGGCCGGTTTCGAGCCGCTGTTTGATCGACTCGGCCGTCAGCATTCGGTTGACGCTGAAATGCCGCCCGATTTCCCTCAGGAAATCGACATATTTCAGGGAAAGAAGCCAGTCGGCATTGTTGAGAAACAGGGCCTTTCCCCCTTCGAAGTCGAGATACTTCCTGAGTTGACGTTTGATCTTCTCACCGTTTGCTTCGAGTTGCTCTTTCAAGAGCATCTTCCGCATCTCGGTCTTTCCGCTGGGATCCCCCACCATGCCTGTCCCGCCCCCAAGGAGGGCGATAGGAACATGGCCTTCACGCTGCATGTGGACCAGGGCCATGATGGGAACGAGGGACCCTACGTGAAGGCTGTCCGCCGTGGGATCAAAGCCGATATATCCCACGATCGGACCCTCCGTCTCGAGGGCCTTCAGCCCGTGTTCGTCCGTAACCTGGTACAGAAAACCCCGTTCACGCAGCGTTTCGACAAGTCCCATTACCTTCTCCATTTATCCGATTTCATGGCGCGGGTTATACCACGTCCTTCGTGGGGCCGCAAGTTCTAAGGAGCTGGCACGGGCATTACCCCCTTGCTCCCGAGAGTATCAAAAACCGTATCGAATCCCGAAGCAAAGGAAATTTGATCCGCCATGGGTACCATTGAAGAGTCCGAAGACACCGGAACGGTGATGAATCCGGAAGACGAAGCTGAAAGGGGGATTGGGGCAACTCCAGTGGGGGTCAAAACAAAGTTCGAACACGAGATAGTTCAACAGGCGGGTGGAGCTATCACTCTCGATGACTTCTGCCTCAGGGCGTCCCCAGGCATAGGATAGCCCGTCTCCAACAGCGAAGCTTGTATCCAGGTACCTGTCCCACGGGAAGGGATGCCAGCGTAAGAGAAACAGCCCATTGGTTTCAAAATGGTCCTGAATCCCGAAATGCTTTGCGACCTGCCCCTCCAACTCCCCCGTGACACGATCTTTCCAGAACGACAAAACCTGACGACTCAAGGCGAGGCAGATAAGCTCCGAATCATCAAACCTCGCGGAACCCGTCAAGATATCTTTCAGGTCACTGGGTGAATACTGACCCGCATAAAAGGTTAAAAACCACTTGGGATCCTCGGCACAGGCCCCATGGGGACATACTAACCCTAAAAGCACGAAAAGCAACAGGCAGGGGCAAAAGATCTTGGGCTTGACGTTTAATTTCCCGGCAAACCGTTTACTGGACCACATATCTGCCGATTTTTATCATCCTTTCCGCGACCTTCCGGCGCA
>CAZPTH010000030.1:0-16142 GCA_964589315.1 uncultured Thermodesulfobacteriota bacterium | reverse complement strand
AGGATTATCACGGATCCGTATGAGCCGGGGGCCTACGACGGCGGCATCGCCTACAAACCCATTGAAGACACCGCGGATATCGTAACGGTTTCACACGATCACGCGGATCACAACTACGTGCAGGGCATTAAGGGAAACCCCGAAGTGGTCAAGGGCCCCGGCACCCACGAATCGAAGGGGATTACGTTCAGTGGTTACGCCACATTTCACGATCCCTCCCAGGGAAAGGAGCGGGGAGAGAACACCATGTTTGTTTTCACGGTAGATGGCGTCACCGTCTGCCACGCGGGAGACCTGGGCCATCTGTTGTCCGCTGATGACGCCAAGGCCCTGGGGCCAATCGATGTCTTGATGCTTCCCATCGGCGGCGTGTTTACCCTCGACCCGAGGGAGGCCACAGAGGTCATGGATATCCTTAAACCCGGGATCCTCATCCCCATGCACTTCAAGACCCCGGGGTGTGGTTTTCCCATCGCCTCGGTTGAGGAGTTTCTCGAGGGGAAACCGGACGTTCAACGGGCCGGGGGGTCGGAAATTACGCTGACGAAAGACTCCCTGCCTTCTCCGACGCGCGTTGTCGTCCTGGAGCCGGCAAATTGACGGGGCCGGGGGGAGAAAACCTCAAGCTTCTCGTCAGCCCCGAGGATATCGCCCGCCGGGTCGCCGAGATGGGACAACAGATAACGAAAGACTACGGGGGGGAACCCCTGTACGTCTGTTGCATCCTGAAGGGGGCATTCGTCTTCACCGCTGACCTCATCCGGCATATCGACTGCCCTATCCGGGTGGACTTCATCCGCCTGGCAAGCTACGGGAAGAACACAACCTCTTCCGGAGAGGTCAAGATTACGAAGGACGTGGAGCTCCCCTTCAAGGGCTGCCATGTACTCGTGGTGGAAGATATCGTGGACACGGGCTTCACCCTGAAATTCCTCGTGGAGCGCCTGAAGCTCCACGAACCCGAGTCCGTTCGTATCTGCGCCCTTCTCGACAAGAAGGCCCGCCGTGAGGTGGAGGTCAACGTGGATTATATCGGGTTTGACATCCCCGACAAGTTCGTCATTGGCTACGGCGTCGATTACGCCGAGGAATACCGCCAGTTACCGGGAATCTACTACATCGAATCCGAATGAAAGCCAAGCCTCTCCGAAGACTATTCATCGGCTTCCTCCTGATGGCCGTTGTCTCGACGCTCTCCGTCGCGACTCCCGCCCACTGCGGCAAGTGCAACATCCACTTGCTCACAGGGAGTGAATATTTTTACGCCCTTCGGGATGCCATCGATGGTGCCAAACACTCCATCTTCCTGGCCATCTACCTGTTCAAAACGGACAACCACCCCACCAACCGGGCCACGGGGATCCTGAACGCCCTCCTCAAGGCGGCGAAACGCGGGGTTGAAATGACGGTTATCATGGAGCGCAGCGACGATCCAGAAAGCTTTATCAACGTGGAGAACGAGAAGACGGGTCGCCGCCTCCTTCGGGCGGGCGCCCGGGTCTACTGGGATCGTCCGGACCGGAAACTCCATATCAAGGCGGTGGTCATTGACCATCACCTCATCTTCCTGGGAAGCCACAACCTGACGCACAGCGCCATGAAGTATAACCAGGAGATGTCTCTCATGCTCAACGATGACAGGATCGCCAGCGAGATTATCAACAAGATTTCCCGTTTCCCCAAAACCCCCTTCAAAAGGCAGCCGTGAAACGCCTGTTCATACTTTTCTGTCTTTTCGCTGTCACGTTATCCTGCGCCCCGGCCTCCTATCGTCAGAAGAAGGCCGCGCCGCCCCCAAAAGTGACGTATGCCCCCCCGAAGGAGCCTTTCCTCTTCCAGGAAGGGAAACAGGCCTTTGAGCAGGACAATCTGACCGAGGCACTCGAGAAGCTGGAACGCTTTATCGCGTTGAATCCCACCAGCGATCTCACGGACGACGCCCTGTTTATCGTGGGACAGATCTACCTGAAGCGGGAAAACCCTTACGAGGCCCTGAGGTATTTCAAGAGAATCGAGGAAGACTTCCCGGGCGGAAACAATTTCGAGGAAGCCCTCTACGGAGAGGCTTACTGCCTCTACCGTCTCAAGGACTACCCCCACGCGAAGGAAAAACTGGAAAAACTCCTCTCTTTCTCCATTCCCGATACCCTCACCATCCGGGCCAATACCCTCAAGGGCCACCTCTGCGTGATGGATAAAAAATTTTCCTGCGCGATCCATGCCTATCTCGCCGCACGGTACATATCGACCAATCCCACGGAACAGGGGGTTCTCGACGCCTTCATTACCAAGGTCATTTTCGAAATGGAAGACCCGACGGCCCTTCAGAGCCTCATCCAGGAATATCCCGGTGACATCACCGGAAAGGCCGCCCAGATCCGCCTCGCGGAAATCTTCCTGAACCGGCGGCAGTTTAAAGACGCCGAAAAGCTCCTCCTCCCCGCCTTCGTGGAATCCCTTCCCAAGAACCTGAAACGTAAGGCGGAAGAACTTATCGATAAACTGAAACACGCCTTCCTGAAAAAGGTAACCATCGGGTGCCTGCTTCCCCTGACGGGCAAACGGGCCCCCTTCGGGCTGAGGGCCCTCAAAGGTGCCCTCATCGCGGCCAATGCCTTTGAACCCAACCCGCAGGAGATTCAGATCACCCTGGTCATCCGGGATACAAGGGGGCAACCGGACGCATGCGCGAAGATGGCCAGGGAACTGGTGGAAACGGAACACGTCCAGGCCATCGTGGGTCCCATGTTCCTCGACACGACCAAGGCGGCGGCCCGGGCAATCCAGGAAACACCCGTTCCCCTGATCAGCCTTTCCCAGGCCGATGGTGTCCCGGAATTAAGCCCGCACATCTTCAGGAACTGCCTGACCCCCGCTCAACAGATCCAGGCCCTCGTCCACTTTCTCATCAACGTGCTGAATGCGAGACGGGCCGCCATTCTCTACCCCAATATCCCCTTCGGGAAACGCTACATGAAACTGTTTTTTGAGAACTTCACTGAAAACGGCGGCGAAATTCGGGGAGTGGAATCGTATCAGCCTACCGATACCGATTTTGCCGTTCCTATCAAGAAGCTGGTTGGTCTCTACTACTTAAAGGAACGGTGGGGACGGGGAGATACCCCCTCGGAAGAAGACGGAAAATTTCTGCCGCGCATCGATTTTGAGGTCCTCTTTATCCCCGACACCTACAGACGGGTTGTCCTTATTGCCCCTCAGGTGGCGTTTTACGATATTACGGGCATCACCCTTGCCGGGGTCAACACCTGGAACGCCCCGGAGCTCACACAGGAAGGGAGGCAGTTCGTGAGAGGAGCAATCTTTACCGACGGATTTTCACCGAAAAGCTCTTCCCCCTTTGTGAAGATATTTGTGAACCGTTTCAAGACAGCCTTCGACGAAACCCCGGAGATCCTGGCTTCCCAGGCCTACGACGCCGTCAGGCTTCTCGTGAACCTGTTTCAGCATTTTCTCATCACGGACACGAACGAACTGGAAGACAGGTTACGGGAGGATACCGGCTACCACGGGGTCTCCGGATTACGTTACTACGATGAAACGGGTGAGGCCATACGGGATGTGCTTATTCTCACCGTGAGACACGGAGAAATCGCTCCCCTGGTGCCTGAGCCCGAGAGCCCGGCGATCCCCGCCCCGACCGCGCCATGAACATCCCCGCCCCGCTGCACCCCTGGGACCTCTCTATCAAGGAAGCGCGGCAGGTTCAGATCGACCTGGCCAGGCAGGTCCGCCTCTCATTCCCCCCTAAGACGATCCGATACATCGCGGGAGCGGATGTCTCCTTTGACAGGTTTTCCCCGGTTCTCCACGCGGGAATCGTGACCCTCTCCTTTCCGGAACTGGAAGTCCTGGAAGAGGCCTGGGTCACCCGCCGCGCCACCTTTCCCTATGTCCCCGGATATCTCAGTTTCAGGGAGGCCCCCGCTGTTCTCGATGTCTACAGGGCCCTCAAGATTCAACCGGATGTCATGATCCTGGACGGTCAGGGGATTGCCCATCCACGGGGCCTGGGGCTGGCCTCCCATGTGGGTCTTTTCCTGAATCTTCCGACCATCGGGTGCGCCAAGTCCCTGCTTGTGGGGGAACATACTCCGGTGCATGAAGAGAAGGGGGCCACGGTTCCTCTGGCATTTCACGGAAAAGAAGTGGGAAGGGTCGTTCGCACGCGAAGCCGCGTCAAGCCGGTCTATGTCTCCCCCGGCCACCTGATGGAGCTGGACCTGGCCGCGGAGATCATCCTCCGATGCTGCCCGAGGTATCGGATTCCCGAACCTATCCGGCACGCGCATCGCCTCGTCAATCGGGTCCGCAGGGAGTACAAGGAAAACCATGCCGAGGTATAAACTCCTCATCGCCTACGATGGCACGGGTTACCAGGGGTGGCAGCGGCAGCCCAGCGGAAGGAGTATCCAGGGGGCCCTGGAAGCTACCCTCTTCGACCTCTTTGACCGGCGGGTGGACGTGGTCGGGAGCGGCCGGACCGACGCGGGGGTCCATGCCCTCGGCCAGGTGGCCCACGTGGACTTGGACCTGTTTCTTCCCCCGAAGGCCCTCGTTTCCGCCATGAACAGTCACCTCCCCATGGATATCCGGATCAGGCAGGCATTGCAGGTCCCCGAGACCTTTCACGCCCGATACAGTGCGGTGAAACGCGCCTATATCTATCTCATCCGCCACGGGGGGGGGATCTCTCCCTTCACACGGAATTATGCTCTCCACATGTCTTCTCCATTGAATCTCGAACGGATGAACCAGGCGGCCAGCCTCCTCGTGGGGGAACATGATTTTTCCGCCTTCCGCGCCACGGGCGGGGGACGCACCCAACCCATCCGTACGGTCTTTACCTCTAAGGTCTTCCCTGTCAAACAAAACCTCCTCTGTTACCTCGTTGTGGCGGATGCCTTCCTGAGAAAAATGGTCCGGGGGATTGTGGGAACCCTCCTCGAAATCGGTCTCGGCAAATCCGACCCCGACCTGATAACCCGGCTCCTAACGACGGGAAACCGCACGATGATGGGCACCGTGGTCCCTCCCCAGGGGCTCTTTCTTGCCGCCGTCACGTATCCCCCTTTAAGGCCCGGAGAAGAAGAAAATGGATGATGCTGCTTACATGGAAATGGCCCTTCGAATGGCCCGCAAGGCCCTTCGGTTCGGGGAGGTTCCCGTGGGCGCCGTGATTGTCCGCGATGAAACCGTGATTGCCCAGGCCCACAATCTCACCCGGACAGACAGGGATCCCACCGCTCACGCCGAAACCGTCGCGATTCGACGCGCGGCCACACGCCTGGGAGACTGGCGCCTTTCCGGGTGCACCCTCTACTGTACCGTTGAACCGTGTATCCTCTGCGCCGGCGCGATCCTCCTTGCCCGCATCGACCGCCTCGTTTATGGCTGCCCCGACCCCAAGATGGGGGCGGTCCGATCCCTGTTTACCCTCTGCTCGGACGCCCGGCTGAACCACCAGGTTTCCGTAACCGGAGGGGTCCTCGAGGAAGAATCCACGCGTCTGATGCGTCAATTCTTTCAGAACCTGAGGGAAAGGGGTTGAATTCCTCAGGTCCTGAGGGACACACTTCAAATTCCGCCTATTGACAGGTTCCTGTTTTTCCGCTAACCTTAAACTCCAAATTCAGAAACCGAAGGAGCTTATGCGCCCTCATCTTAATTCCTTACAAACTATTACCTTACAAATCTCAGGGATGAATAAACATGGTTAAATCGGCGAGAATCCTTCCCTTCAGGGGACTGTGTTACAACCCCGAAAAGGTCGATTATAAGGATGTCGTCGCTCCTCCCTACGACGTCATTTCTGGGCGACAGGAAAATACCCTGAACTCCAAATCTCCCTACAACATTGTGCGCCTGATCCTGAGCAAGGACCAGGGATCTATGGATCGATACACCCATGCCCAGTCCCTCCTGGATCAATGGATAAAAGAAAAGATCCTAATTTTTGATCCTCACCCCGCCATCTACTTCTATCTCCAGGACTACACCCTCGAAGATGGCACGCAGCTGACCCGAAAAGGCTTCATCGCCCTCTGCAAACTGGAAGAGTATTCTTCAGGGAAAATCTCCCCCCACGAGAGAACCCATCAGAAACAGATTGACGACAGGCTGAAGCTCCTGAGGGCCTGCAAGGCGAATCTCAGCCCCATTCTCTCCCTCTACACGGATCCCGACCTCACCATCAACGAAACCTTCCTGGAGAAACATCACGAGGAGCCATTGCTTGACATGGTGGACAACGATGAAGTCCGGCATCGTTTTTACCGTGTCACCGATCCGGAGGCCCTCGACCTCGCCATTCAGGTCCTGTCGGAAAAGAAACTCCTCATTGCCGACGGTCACCACCGGTATGCCACCGCCCTCGCGTATAAGAAGGAAATGGAACAGAAATTTGGTGCCTCAGACCATGCCCCCTTTAACTACATCATGATGTATTTTACCAACACAGAAGACCGGGGCCTGACGATTCTCCCCTCCCATCGACTGATTCATAGCCTGGAGGGATTCGAACTGGAGCCATTTCTCCTGAAGGTCAGGGAAAGCTTCGACATCATGGAGTTCCCCTTTGAAACCGAGGCGGAGGAAACCTTGCAGAAAGAGCGCTTTTTCAAGGCCCTCAATTCCATGCAGGGGAAGTATATCGCCTTCGGGCTCTACATTCACAAACGTCACTGTTTCTGCCTCCTTTCCCTCAAAGAGGAGGTCAAAAAAGACCCGGTTTTCCAGTCCATGCCCCGTTCCATCCGCCACATGGCCATTCCCATTTTCAACGAACTGATTCTCAAAAGGCTTCTGAAACTCGACACGGATCAAAAACGGCAGGCCCATATCAATATCATCAAAAACAACCAGAAGGCCGTGGACCTCATTCACACAGGCAGGTTCCAGATGGCGTTTTTGTTCAATCCCAACACCCTGGACGAAATTCACGACGTCATCTCAGAAAACCAGGTTATGCCCCAGAAATCGACCTTTTTCTACCCCAAGCTCTTGACAGGCCTCGTCATCTATAAGCACAACATCCCCTGAGGCGCCCACTTTCCCATGAAGAACCTTGAACCGGGCACGGGAGAAACCTTGGATGTCCTGGGGGAAGACCGTCTTCATTTCATCCAGCCCAAGAATGGATACCGGTTTTCCATCGACAGCCTCCTGCTGTGGGGATTTTTAAGGCCCCAGCCCGGTGACAGGTGGATCGACCTGGGAACGGGCTGCGGCATCCTGGCCATCGCGCTTGCCAGGATCAGCGGCGTAAAAGAAGTGGTGGGACTCGACGTTCAGCCTGAACTGGTCACACTCGCCAAGAGGAACGCCCTTCTGAACCACGTCGAGAAACGGTTAACATTCTTAGTGACAGATCTTCGGGATACCGAGCAGATACGTTCTATCGGCCAGGCAGACGGAGTCTGTGCCAATCCCCCCTACTACCGCGCCCTTTCCGGACGCCTTAACCCGGATCCCCAAAAGGCGGTCGCCCGCCATGAGATAAAGGGGCGTATGGAGGAATTCATTCACGCGGGGGGTCTCCTTTTAAAAAAAGGGGGGACCTTTGTCACCATCCTGCCCCCTTTACGCCTGCAGGACGCCCTCCTGGCCCTGTCCGCCTCGGGCCTGAACCTCTCGCGCATGCGCCCCGTCCATTCGCGCGGAGACCAGCCCGCCACCCTTGTCCTGCTCGAGGCGATCAAGGGAGAGACATCTCCCCTCTCCCTGGAACCACCCCTTGTTATCTACCAGTCCCCCGGCCTTTACAGCCAGGAGGTCCAGGACCTGATGTCCCTGAACCCCCTTCACAGGTATTAGCTCCACACAATATACATTTGTATTATCAACAGGTTAGGCAATTATCTCCCTGAAAAATTGCCCCTTTCACACCATCCGCAGGAAAAAACCAAACTTTATGATAAATGTATTTGACAAATCGCTTGATTTGCGCTAAAGCGAAATTAGTCTTAGGGGAAAGTGGGGGTGGAATAATAAGAGTATAAGTTTAAACTCCAACTAAAGCAGGGCCGCGAGAAAGGGATCAAGGGTTTTCAGGGCGGCCTTTCGCGTGGAGCAGACCATGAAGCCTAAGATGTTCATTGGCTTTATCGAACAGCCCGGGATTGTCGATATTCAGTATATGGCACAGAATATTTCACGGAGAAACTCCAGCGGAATTCTCGTGCACCAAAAACCACCCGCAGACAACGTAATGGAGATGGCGAAACAGAAAGGTGTCCCCCTTCTGCAGACGGAAAACCTCAAGGCAAAGGTCAAGGAACTGGAATCCCATTACAAGGCGGATGGATTCAATGTCAAGATTCGTGACCTTACAGAGGTGAGAAACCTCATGAAGGATGTCTGTTGACCATGGCGCAGATTTCAACCATGGGGGAACATGCATATGGCATCAGGACTTGTCATCATTGGATATATTCGACGGCCCGGGATCGTGGATGTCCAGTATATGGCGCAGATCATACGGCGGAACGAGGCCCGGGGGATCATCGTTTTTCGAGATCCCCCAACCTATAATGTCAAGATTCGCGCCCTGCATGGAGAGGTGGAACTGGTCGAGGCAAGGAATTTTAAAAAGAAGGCCCAGGAGCTTGAAGCCCGTTTCAAGGAAGAGGGCTACAGTGTCGTCCGGAAAAATCTCATGGACGTGAGGGACGGCATGCGGGACCCAATGTAAGAATCGAGAGAAGGGGGGTGATAAAGGCAAAAAATCTTTTGTCCTTGTAATTTGTTCCAAAGGAGGTGATAACTTTGGCGGAAAAGATTATCTTCATCGGTTATATTGAACAACCGGGCATCGTGGATGTCCAGAATCTCTATCAGCACGCCTCGAGGAAAGGTGCCGAAAGTATCATTGTTTACAAAAATACGCCGACCGAAAAGGTGCTGGCCATGGCGAAAGACAAGGGCCACCAGATGATTCAGGTGGACAACTACAAAGAAGAAGCCAAGAAGCTGGAAACCAAGTATCAGGCAGACGGGTATTCTGTTTACCTGAGGGATCTCACGGAGATCCGGGATTCCATGCGCGACGTCGGCATATAACTTCGCGAAGGGAGGTGAAAGAGTAAGAGAATTTTGCAAATAATTTTTCAAAGGAGGAACGCTTATGAATACCTTGCTCATGTGCGTGATTGTGTTTGTGCTGTATTTCATTGCGTATCACACGTATGGGAAATTTCTTGCGAAGAAAATCTTCAACCTCGACCCCAACCGGACCGTCCCCGCGGTGGAATTCAACGACGGGGTGGACTATGTCCCCACCAAAAAAGAGGTCCTGTTCGGGCATCACTACACCTCCATCGCCGGGTTGGGACCGATCGTGGGGCCTGCCATCGCCGTTATCTGGGGGTGGGTACCCGCACTCCTGTGGGTTCTCCTTGGCTCCATCTTTGCCGGGGCGGTGCACGACTTCGGTTCCCTCGTGGTATCGATACGAAACAAGGGACAATCGATTGGGGAACTGGCGACAGGGCTCATCAGCCCGCGGGTCCGGACCCTCTTTCTCCTGATTATCTTCTTCGAGCTGTGGATCGTCATCGCCATCTTCGCCCTGATCATCGCGATCCTTTTTGTCTGGTATCCACAATCTGTCTTCCCCGTCTGGTTTGAGATCCCCATCGCGATCTGGCTGGGTTACATGGTTTACAAGAAAAACGGGAACATTACCACTCTCTCTATTGTTGCCATCATCGCCATGTACGTGACGGTTGTTATCGGGGCCTACTGGCCCCTGAAGATGCCGGGGATGTTTGGCCTGAATGCCATCGAGGTCTGGATCATCATCCTGTTCATCTACGCGTTTATTGCATCGACGCTGCCGGTCACGACCCTGTTGCAACCCCGTGACTACATCAATGCCCACGAGCTGATCATCATGCTGGGCCTGATCTTTCTCGGGGTCATCATTGCCCATCCGGCCATCGTGGCACCGGCCTTCAATGCCCACGCGAAAGGCGCGCCCCCATGTGGCCGTTCCTCTTCGTGGTGATCGCCTGCGGTGCCATCTCTGGGTTCCACAGCCTGGTCAGTTCCGGAACCTCTTCCAAGCAGCTGGCCAATGAAAAAGACGCCCAGTTCGTGGGGTATGGCTCCATGCTGATGGAAGGAACCCTCTCCACCTTGGTCATCGCCGCCGTCTGCGGCGGACTGGGAATGGCCCTCGTGGTTAAGGGACAGACCCTGACCGGTACCGCGGCTTTCTCGACTCACTACGCGACATGGGCGGCCGCTGCCGGCCTGAAATCCAAACTCAGCGCTGTCATTCTCGGAGCAGCCAACATGATGGAGGCCTACGGCATTCCGAAGGCCATCGCCATCACCATCATGGGTGTGTTCATGGTCTCCTTCGCGGGAACCACCCTTGACACGGCGACCCGTGTCCAGCGTTACATCGTCTCCGAGCTCACCACCGACTGGAACCTGGATTTCCTCTCCGGCCGTTACGTGGCCACGTTTATCGCGGTGGTCTCCGCTGTCATCCTTGCCTTCTATTCAGGAAACGGGAAGGGTGCCTTGAGGCTCTGGCCGCTTTTCGGAACGGTCAACCAGCTACTGGCTGCGCTTTCGCTGCTCGTCATCACGGTCTATCTCGCAAAGAAGGGAAAGTCCCTGGTTTATTCAGGCATTCCCCTCATCTTCATGCTCATCATGACGGGCTGGGCGATGATCATCAACCTGGAAAAATTCTACAACAAGGGTGACTGGTTCCTGTTCATCATCGGGTTGATCGTCTTTCTGCTGGAGATCTGGATGGTCATCGAGAGCATCATCGTCCTTGGGAAACCCTCTCAGGAGGCACCCGAGCGGGCCGGCGCATCGACGTAGAGCATCTCGTGTAAGCTTCGTTTCACCCACACAAAAAGGGGCTCGAAAGAGCCCCTTTTTCTTTGCCTGTAAAAACCATCATGTGGTGCAGCCGCTGCCGAACTGAATCCCCTGCGCCAGTGGCATGTCTGACCCCCAGTTGATGGTGCAGGTTTGACGGCGCATGTAGGCCTTCCAGGCGTCGCTTCCCGCCTCACGGCCACCCCCCGTTTCCTTTTCACCCCCAAAGGCTCCACCGATCTCCGCCCCGCTGGTACCGATATTGATATTGGCGATACCGCAATCGCTCCCCTCGGGTCCCAGAAAGGTCTCCGCATGGATGAGATTTTTCGTGAACATGGCGGAGGAAAGGCCCTGTGGCACGGCATTGTGCAGGTCTATGGCCTCCTCAAGGGTTTTGAAGGGGAGGATATAGAGAATGGGCGCAAAGGTCTCCTGCCTGATAACCGACATGCCGGGGTGGGCCCGCACGATCGTGGGTTCCACGTAAAAGCCTTTGGCGTATCCACCCTCTTTCAACACGTTTCCCCCCGTGAGGATTTCCCCGCCTTCCTCGCGAACGCGCGCGATCGCCGCCTCGAACTGTTTGACCGCGTCCGCGTCGATCAAGGGCCCCATCAGGGTCCGCTTGTCCAAGGGGTTACCTATCTGAACGGAACGATAGGCCCCTATCAGCCGATTGGTAAAGGTCTCCTGGATACTCTCGTGCACCATCAGCCGCCGGATGGTGGTACAACGCTGACCCGCGGTCCCCACGGCTCCGAACAGGACGGCCTGAAGGGCCAGCTCCATGTCGGTGTCTTCCATGAGAATGACCCCGTTGTTCCCGCCCAGTTCCAGGATGGTTCTGCCAAGCCTCTCTGCCACGGTTTTTCCCACGTGCTTCCCCATCCGGACGCTCCCGGTGGCGCTGATCAAGGGGATCCTCTCGTCCCGGATCAACCTCTCCCCGATGGTTTCCCCCGATCCAATGATAAGGTTCACAATCCCCTCGGGAAGCCCGTTTTCTCCCAGAACTTCCTCCATAATACGCACCGTCGCGATGGCACACAGCGGGGTCTTGGAAGAGGGTTTCCAGATGAGGGTGTCGCCACAGACCAGGGCGATCATGGCGTTCCACCCGAACACGGCCACGGGGAAGTTGAAGGCGGTTACGATCCCCACGGGACCAAGGGGGTGCCACTGCTCGTAGAGGCGGTGATGGGGTCGCTCGCTCTGTGTCGTCATACCGTAGAGCTGGCGTGACAGACCCACGGCAAAGTCGGCGATATCGATAAGTTCCTGCACCTCTCCCTCCCCTTCCGGGAGGATCTTTCCCATCTCGAGTGTGATGAGCTTCCCCAGAGATTCCTTGTATTCCCGGAAACGATGGCCCATCTGCCGCACGATCTCCCCCCGCTTGGGCGCGGGAATCTTCCGCCAGACGCGAAATGCCTCCTGTGCCTTCTGGACGGTCTCCTCGAACTCCACGTCTGTGGTCAGGGAAACCTGGCCGAGCAGGGCCCCATCGATGGGGCTGTAACTTTCAAGGGACCCCGCGTTCGCCCCCACGACCCATTGGCCATTGAAGGTTCCCGGATGAGTAAATCCCTTTCCGAAGGGTGCCTCAAAAGGCTTAAGATGAATATCCATTTTCGCCTCCTTCAATCATTTCAGGGGTATTTTGAATGCTTGTTTTGACAGGTTTTATCCATAGGGATACAAAATAGGCCACACCGGCCACCAGGATGATCATGGCCCCTGACGTGAGATTGAGATAAAAGGAGAGAATCATCCCCAGGAAGGTAAAAAAGATGCCCAACAGGCAGGCAAAGGCCATGATCTTTTTCAGTGAGGTAAAAAAACGATTGGCAATGGCCGGGGGAATGGTTAAAAGGGCAATAACCATGATGATGCCCACCATCCGCATCACAACTACGACAGTCAGGGCGATCAAGGCAAGCAGAAGGAGATAGAAGGTCTTGACCGGCAGGCCAATCACCTCGGAAAACTCCGGGTCGAACGAGATGCTCAACCACTGTGAATAGAAGAGAAGGGAAACACTCAGCACGAGGACATCGAGGCATCCCATGAGGACAAGGTCCCCCCTGGAGATGGTGAGAATGCTCCCAAACAGGTAACTCATCAACCCCGCGGTATACCCGTGGGATAGATCGGCAAAGACGATACCCATCGCCATGCCAACAGCCCACATGACCCCAATCAGGGTATCGATACGCTGTTTCGTCCGATAGGAAACCGTCCCCATTCCAAAGGCGGCAAGTAAACTGAAAACCACCGCCCCGAGAACGGGATTGATCCCCAGAAAGACCCCCAGGCCGATTCCGCCATAAGCGGCGTGCGCGATACCTCCCGTGATAAACACGATGCGGTTGATGACCACGTAGGTCCCCACGATCGCGCAGGCGATACTGACAAGCAAACCCGCCCAGAGGGCGTTTCGGAAAAACTCGAACTGCAAGACTTCCATCGCTACTTCCCGTGATCTTTCAGGACCCGGTGCGGAACCCCGTGGGCAATCAGGTCCACGGGACACCGGTAGGTTGTCATCAGGATATCCTCCGTCAGCTCCTTCTCCCCATGATAAAAGAGGCGCTGATTCAGGCACGCCACCGTCTTGACGCGGGAAGAGATAACCCCGATATCGTGAGAGACAAGACAGATGGTCATGGAGGTATTCAAACGGGAGAGAATTTCGTAGATGGTCGTCCGAATCCGGCTGTCCACGCTTGCCGTCGGCTCGTCCAGCAGGAGAATCTCGGGTTCCGTCACAAGGGCCCTCGCGATAAAAACCCGCTGCTTTTCTCCTCCCGAGAGCCGTCCCATCTGTCGATCTCTCAGGGACCAGACCTCCATCTGGCGCATAACGGTCTCCACCCGGCTGTGGCAAAGGGGAAAACGCCCTTTCTCAAACCTCCGGAACTTGAGACATCCCATCCTGACCACGTCCAGCACCTGGATAGGGAAATCGGGATCAAATTCCACCGACTGGGGAACATACCCAACCTTCTGGCGCGCCTCCCGGGGAGACACTCCGAGAACTTCCACTTCACCACGCAAGGGTTTGACCAATCCCAGGATCACTTTCAGAAGGGTGGTCTTCCCACCCCCGTTGGGACCGATGATCCCGACGAAATCCCCGGCATGAATCGTCAGGTTGACCCCTTCCAGGGCTATGTGATCATCATAGGCGACCGTGACATTCCTCAGACGAATCACCGGCTCTCTTTCCCGCGAGGCCTCCATTTCATCTCCCGAGACAATCCACGATTTTATCCGTTACACGTAAGAGGTTTTTGGCCCAATCCTCCGCCATGGGGTCGATAAGGACAACGCGCCCGTGGATCTGACGTGCAATGATTTGAGCGCTCCGTGAATCGAACTGGGGCTGGGCAAAAATGCAATGGATTCGATCTCTCTGAGCCACTCGAATCACTTTGGCAAGGAGTGCCGCCCCGGGGGGCTTCCCCTCATGTTCTATGGCGACCTGTTTCAAGCCGAACTCCCTCGCGAAATACCCCCAGCAGGGATGGTAGACGAGAAGGGTGCGCCCCTTGAAGGAACGAAGACGCTTTTCAATCGTGCGGGTCAGTTTATCAATCGAGCGATTGAAACGGTCCAGGTTCGCCATGTAATCCCTCTTTCCCGTGGGATCCACCAGGGAAAGTCCCTTGGCAATCTGCCTCGCCTGATGTTTCACCAGGGCAGGGGAAAGCCAGACATGGGGGTCTTTCCCGATTTTCTCTATCCCCTCCGTCGTATCGATCACCAGCATCTTCCGGTTTACCGCCCGGAACCTTTTCATCCACGCATCCTCGAACGGAACATGAATGCGAAAATAGATGTCCGCCTTTAAAAGGGAAGCAAGCTCTCCCGGCTTCGGGGCGTAGGTTGCAGGATTTGCGCCGGGTGGGAGCAGGACCTGGAGCGTGACGCGCTGGCCCCCTATCTGCCTGACAAAATAGGCCTGGGGAGGAAGGCTGACCGCCACATGGACCATGGATCCAGCATAGGACTGGGAGTGAAGGAAGAAAAAAAGCACCGGGATAAGAAGGCTCGCCTTCCAATGCCCCCGAAACAATCCCTTTCGAAGCAAAACAGAAAATCCGATCCCTTCTGTAGATTCTCCATTCACGGTCTTCCCCATGAAGCTGAATTCCCGGATATCTTATGTCAAAAGCCCCCACGGGTCAATGAAAAAGGGGAGGTTGCAACCTCCCCTTTTTCTCGACATTGGGTCTCTTAATACATTCCTTCCATGCCACCCGGAGGCATGCCAGCCATCGGCTTCTTCTCCTCGGGTTTCTCGGCAATCAACGCCTCGGTGGTGATCATGAGGGATGCAACGCTTGCGGCGTTCTGTAGGGCCGTCCTCACAACCTTGGTCGGATCGATGATCCCGGCCTTGATCATGTGCGTAAACTCATCCTTGCCGGCGTCATAGCCGAAATCACTCTTCTCTTCCTTCACCCGCTGGACGATAACGGAACCTTCCTTACCGGCGTTATTGGCGATCTGCCGGAGAGGTTCCTCGATCGCCCTCTTGATGATGTTCACGCCAATCTGCTGATCTTCCACATCCAGCTTCAGTTTTTCAACCGCCGGCAGGGTCCGGATCAGGGCCACACCACCACCGGGAACGATCCCTTCCTCGACGGCAGCACGCGTCGCGTTCAGGGCGTCTTCCACGCGGGCCTTTTTCTCCTTCATTTCTGTCTCAGTTGCGGCACCTACGTTAATCACGGCAACGCCGCCGACCAGTTTCGCCAGACGCTCCTGGAGCTTCTCACGGTCATAGTCGGACGTGGTCTCTTCAATCTGGGCACGAATCTGCTTGACCCTTCCCGCGAGATCTTCCGCGGAACCACCACCGTCCACGATCGTGGTATTGTCTTTGTCGATGGTCACGCGTTTGGCCGTTCCAAGATCCGCCAGCTGGACGCCTTCCAGCTTGATCCCGAGATCCTCGGAAATCATCCGCCCACCGGTCAGGATAGCGATGTCTTCAAGCATGGCCTTGCGGCGATCACCAAATCCAGGGGCCTTCACCGCGCAAACCTGGAGGGTTCCCCGAAGCTTGTTGACGACCAGCGTGGCCAGGGCTTCGCCTTCCACGTCCTCGGCGATGATCAGGAGGGGTTTGCCCATCTTGGCAACCTGCTCGAGGATGGGCAGAAGGTCTTTCATGGCGCTGATCTTCTTTTCGTGGATAAGGATGTAGGGATCATCCAGGACGGCCTCCATCCTCTCGGGGTTGGTCACGAAATAGGGAGAGAGATATC
>CAZPTH010000029.1:0-16387 GCA_964589315.1 uncultured Thermodesulfobacteriota bacterium | reverse complement strand
TCAAATCCCCTTAAAGGACCATGTGTCTTCAGTCTTCAGTCTTCAGTCTTCAGTCTTCAGCCCTTCTCTACCCTTCCTTCAACCCCAGAACATCCTGCATGTCGTAGAGGCCGTTAGGCTGATCGACAATCCACAGCGCGGCCCGGATGGCGCCGCGGGCAAAGTTGTCCCGGCTCATGGCCCGATGGGTCAGTTCGATTCGCTCTCCGGTTCCGATGAAGAAGACAGTGTGTTCTCCCACGATGTCACCCCCGCGGATGACCTGCATGCCGATCTCTTCCTTCGTGCGGGCGCCAACCATGCCCTTTCGCCCATAGACCCCCACCTGGGAAAGATCCCTTCCCAGGGCGCTGGCCACCTGCTGTCCCAGCTTCATGGCGGTCCCTGAAGGGGCATCTTTCTTCTGGTTGTGATGGGCTTCCAGGATCTCCACGTCGTAATCTTCCCCCAGGGTACGCGCCACCTCATAGGCCAGCTTGAACAGGAGATTCACCCCCACACTCATGTTCGGGGCGATGAGACACCGGCCGTTTTTCGCCCACTCCCTTACCTTTTCCAGATGGGAGGATTCAAACCCCGTAGTTCCCACCACGATGGCCTTTCCCGCCTCCATGACCATCTCAATATGCCGAAGAGCACTATCAATATGGGTGAAGTCGATGACGACATCCCCCGTGTCCAGGACCTTCGAGAGGTCATCCACGACCTGAACGCCGAGGGAGCCCAGTCCCAATGCCTCCCCGATGTCTTTGCCCACGACGGGGTGGCCGGGACGTTCCACCGCCCCCACGAGTCGGGTTCCTTCCGTCTGGGAGAGCAGGGTAATAATCCGCCCCCCCATCCGTCCACCGGCGCCACAAACGATGACTGAAACCATCTTTCTCTCCCCTTTTATATCAAACTGGTGCTGAAATAACGCTCCGCGCGATCCGGCAGCACCGTCACGACATTTCCCTTGATTCGTTTACTGATTTCCATGGCCGCCCAGATGTTGGCCCCTGACGAGGTCCCCACCAGCAGCCCCTCTTCCCTTGCCAGGCGACGCGTGGTCCCGATGGCGTCATCGTCCGTGACCGTTACCACGTCGTCGATGATGGAGACGTCGAGGATCTTGGGCACAAATCCGTCCCCGATTCCCTGGATCTGATGCAGGCCTGGTTCGTCCCCCAGAATCGCGGAACTGTTTTTAGGTTCGACGGCCACCAGATGAATGTCTCTGTTTTTTTCCTTCAGGAATTTCCCCACGCCCGCAAGGGTTCCTCCACTTCCGACGCCTGCCACGAAGGCGGCCACGTCTCCATCCATCTGTTCCCATATCTCTTTCGCCGTGGTGAGATAGTGGATCTCCGGGTTGGCGGGATTCTCGAACTGCTGAGGCACGAAAACCCTTGGATCTTCACGCTGGAGTTCCTCCGCCCTGGCAATCGCCCCCGTCAGGCTCTCCCCGGCAGGGGTCAGAACCAGTTCTCCGCCAAAGGCGAGGATGATTTTCTTCCGCTCTTCGCTCATGTTCTCCGGCATGACGATGCGAACCCGGTACCCTTTTTGCACCCCCACAAAAGCCAGGCCGATCCCCGTGTTCCCAGACGTAGGTTCCACGATGATGGAATCCGGCTTCAACCGTCCATCCCTTTCCGCTACCTCGATCATGTGGAGGGCGACACGGTCCTTGATGCTTCCGCCAGGATTGAGAAATTCCGCCTTGGCGAAGATGGGTGCTGAGGTTAGTTTTCTTATCCTGACCATCTGGGTATTCCCAATGGCCTGCAAAATGTTCAATGTTTCCAATTAGTTCTCCATTAACCCGTATTTTTTAAGCGCTTCCTCTAATTTTTTGTCATTCGCTGCCGACAAGGGGCACAACGGGAGGCGGAACTCCAGTTCGATCTTTCCCATCTTTGCGAGGGCCGTCTTGACCGGGATGGGATTGGTCTCGTAGAACATGGCCGTGTGGAGGGGGAGAGTCTTATAATGAAGCGCACGGGCCTTCGCGATGTCCCCCGCCTTCCAGGCATCGTAGAGAGCGGCCAGGTCGCCCGGGACCACATTTGCCGTTACTGAGATCATCCCCTTGCCCCCCACGGCAAGCAGCGGAAAATTGATGAAATCGTCTCCTGAGATGACGGCAAAGTCTTCTTCACACAAACTGATAATCTCCGAGGCCTGCCTGAGAGAACCTGTCGCTTCCTTGACCCCTACAATGACGTCGATCTTAGAGAGTCTGCCTACCGTTTCGGGCAGCATGTTCAGCCCCGTCCGTCCCGGAACATTGTAGAGCACCATGGGGAATTCCACCGCCTTCGCGATAGCCTCGTAATGCTCATATAATCCCTGCTGGGTCGGCTTGTTGTAATAGGGGGTGATAAGCAACGCACCGTCCGCCCCTGCCTCTTTCGCATGTTTCGTCAGGCGGATGGCCTCTGCCGTGCTGTTGGAGCCGGTTCCGGCCAGGACCGGCACCCGCCCATTGACCACCTCGACCGTCATCTCGATAACACGGTCGTGTTCCTCGTGGGTAAGCGTTGCCGACTCCCCCGTTGTCCCGCATGGAACGATCACATCGGTTCCGCTTTCGATGTGCCATTCGATCAGATTCCTAAAGGCCTCTTCATCCAGACGCCCATCCTTAAACGGCGTCACGATAGCGACCATGCTTCCTTCAAACTTCATGGTTCCCCTCCTCTTCCCTTTTTAAGGTTTCCTCTCCGGCGTCCCGGATATGGCTTCCGGGTAAAGCCATCCCTCGTAGACGAACCGGACCTCGCCTTCGAAAAAGACGGGCGCCCACGACCCGATTTCGCCCTCCCACGAGATGGTCAGTTCCTCCCCGCTGGCGGCAAGGACGGAAACGGGTGAGACAAATCCCTTTTTCATGGACATCATCAGGGCCGCCGCCACGGACCCCGTGCCACAAGCGAGGGTCTCGTCCTCCACACCGCGCTCGTAGGTCCGGATGGCAAGGGCGTTATCCCCCGTTACCGTGACGATATTCACATTCGTCCCCGCGGGGCCGAACTTCTCGTGGAACCGTATCTTCCGGCCGACTTCTACAAGGGGAAATTCTTTGATGTCTTCGACCTCGAAGACCACGTGCGGCACACCCGTGTCAATGTAAAAGAGGTCATAGGCCTGCCCTTCCACTTCGAGCCGTACATCCGGATCGTGGAGTTTAGGCCGCGTCAACTGGACCTTGACCCTCCTCCCCTTGACCTCCGCCCGGATTGGGCCCGCCAGGGTGGAAAAGGTCATGGTTGGCCCCGCGATTCCCTTCTCGTAGGCGAATCGGGCGGCACAGCGGCTCGCGTTTCCGCACATCTCCGCAATGGTTCCATCGCTGTTGAAAAAACGCCAGGCAAAATCGTATGTGTCGTCCTTTTCCAAGACAACGACTCCGTCGGCACCCACCGACAGGGCGCGGCGACAGATCTCCCGCACCCATGTGCTGTCCACCCAGGAACACGAACCATCCATACCGTTCATGAAGATGAAATCATTCCCACTGCCGGTCATCTTGGTAAAAGAAATCTTTTTCCCAACACTCATGCTGTTCATCCTTTATCCCCGTTCGAACCAGGGAGGGAATTCCTCTCCGCGGATCAGGTCTTCGTAGGTTTCCCGCTTACGGATGACGTGGAACGCATCACCCCGAACCAGCACCTCCGCTGGCCGGGGCCGTGAATTGTAATTGGAAGCCATGGTAAACCCGTAAGCCCCCGCGCTCATGACGCAGAGGAGATCTCCCGGCCGGGCATTCGGGACCTCGCGCTCCTTGGCAAAGAAGTCGCCCGATTCACAGATGGGTCCGACCACGTCCGCCACAATCCTTTCATCGGTCTCCCTGACCGGCTGAATCTCCTGGTAGGCGTCATAAAGGGTAGGTCGAACCATGTCGTTCATTCCCGCGTCAACGACAATGAAGGTCTTCGCGGTTCCCCGCTTGGTGTAGAGCACCCGGGTCACCAGAATTCCCGCATTGCCCGCCATGACCCGTCCGGGCTCAAAAATAAAGCCCTGAGACATCCCTTCTGCCGCCTTTTTAATCGTTTTCGCGTAGGCCTCCGGCGAAGGGGGCGCCTCATCCCTGTAGATAATCCCCAGGCCACCCCCCATGTCAACCCACTTCACGGAGATTCCCATGGCTTCGAGTCCCTGTATAATCTCTTTCAGCTTAAGGACCGTCTCCTCGAAAGGAGACAAGGTCGTGAGCTGGGATCCGATATGGCAATCGATGCCCAGAATCTCGATGGAGGGCATGGACGCCGCCTTACGGTAGAGGTCCATGGCCCGCTTCACGTCGATTCCAAACTTGTTTTTTTTCAACCCGGTAGAAATATAAGGATGGGTTTGGGGATCAATATCGGGGTTGACCCGGATGGCGATAGAAGCCACCTTCCCCTTCTGGGCCGCTACCCGCTGGATCTCCTCCAGTTCCATCTCGGATTCCACGTTGAACATCATGATCCCGGCATCGATGGCGTAAGCGATCTCTGTCCGGGTCTTTCCCACGCCCGAGAAGACGATGCGTCCCGGGTCCATCCCCGCCTTCATGCAGCGGAAAAGCTCCCCGCCCGAAACGATATCGGCACCACTGCCGAGATCCGCGAAAAGCCGCAGAACGGCCAGGTTGGAGTTGGATTTCACGGAAAAACAGATGAGATGCCGCATCCCCTCCAGGGCCTCGTCAAAGACCCTGTAATGGCGTTCCAGGGTCTTCTGACTGTAGATGTAAACGGGGGTTCCCACCTCGGCCGTGATATCGGAAACCCGGCAGTCCTCGGCGTAAAGTTCCCCGTCTTTGTAGTTAAACTCGTTCATATCATTCGACTTTCACCGAGACATATCCGGAGAGGCTGCCATCATAGCCATCCTTATTGAAAGGGACCACGCGATAGACATAGATCCCCTTTTTGCTCAGGTCCTTGTCCTTCCACTCAACCATGTCGTCCTCTATCTTGAAATTCACCGGATGGTCCCGGTCCAGGACTGCCACCTCGACAAACCCCGACGGGCAGTCGATACAGTCATTACTGCCAGGTTTGATGATTTTTCTCAACACTTTGTATCCCGCAAGGTCTTTCAGCTTACGTCCCTTCAGATCCTTACTGGGTTCCTCCCAGGTCAACCGGATCACGTTTCCGACTTTCTCCAGCTTCAATGCCTTGACCGCCCTTGGAACCGTGGCATCTTTAGGAATCGGGCGCATCTTCTTTCCACACCCCGCCATGGCAATCGCAAGCATTACAAGTCCGGTCACGACCCAGGTTCGCCTCCGTAACATTTCCCAAAACTCCATTTAGTCCTCCTCACGCTTCAAATAATGTTCCTCGGCATGGGCAATCTGCGCCATAACCGCCTCACGTCCCGTCATGCCAATCCCCTTCCGTTGATCCACTCCCCTTTCCACGGAAAGGACCTCGGCAACATCCCCCTCGAAATTCGGGGAGAAACGCCTGATCTCTTCAAGCTCCAGCTCCGAAAGGTCTTTCCCCTCCCGCACGGCATAAGAGACCAGTTTTCCCACAACCCCGTGCGCCTCTCGAAAGGGAAGCCCCTTTCGAACCAGATAATCGGCCAGGTCCGTGGCCTGGAGATATCCACGGCGTATCGCCCCTTCCATCTCACCCGGTATAGGTTTCAACCCTTTTACCAGAAGTGTTGCCATGCGTAAACAACTACCAACCGTGTCAACCGCATCAAACAGGGGCTCCTTGTCTTCCTGAAGGTCCCGGTTGTAGGTCATGGGAAGACCTTTGAGCACGGTCAGAAGGGCTATCAGGTGTCCGAAGACCCGCCCGCTCTTTCCACGGATGAGTTCCGCGCCATCGGGGTTTTTCTTCTGGGGCATCATGCTGCTCCCCGTTGCCAGGCTGTCGGGGAGTTCGATCAGGTGCCAGTAGGCACTGTTCCACAGAATGAGGTCTTCGGAAAACCTGGAGAGGTGAACCATGATCAGGGAAAGGGCGGCCAGGAACTCGACAACGAAGTCCCGGTCGCTCACGGCATCCATACTGTTTCTCGTAACACCCCGGAAACCCAATTTTTCCGCCACGAAGGCCCGATCGATGGGAAACGTGGTTCCGGAAAGGGCCCCGCTCCCCAGGGGACAGAGATCGACCCGCTTCAGGGCATCCTCCAGCCGCTGATCATCCCGGTGAAACATCTCCACATAGGCCATGAGATGATGGGAAAATCGCACGGCCTGGGCGTGCTGGAGGTGCGTCAGGCCGGGGAAGATCAGGTCGATATGCGCGCGGGCCTTTTCGATGAACGCCGCCATGAGATCCCTCAACAGCCCCCGAAACTCACCGATCTCTTCCTTTACATAGAGGCGCAGGTCGGTGGCCACCTGGTCGTTTCGACTACGCGCCGTGTGGAGGGCACCCCCCTCCGGCCCCATCTTTTCGATGAGGCGGGCCTCAATCGCCATGTGAATATCTTCCGAGGCGGGATCGAAGGTGAAGGTTCCGGCATCCAGTTCCTCCCGTATCTCGTTCAGGGCCTGGATGATCCGTTTCCCGATCCCCTCGGCGATAATCCCCTGCCGCACGAGCATCTCGCAATGGGCCATGCTCTGGGCAATGTCCTGGGGATAGAGTCGGCGATCGAAGGAAAGAGATTCCGAAAAGGCCTCCAGGGTCCGGTCCGGAGACGCGGAAAAGCGGCCCTGCCATAGCTTCTTGCCGGTCATGCGATCTCCCTTGGCCCAAAAATGGCCGTTCCCACGCGTATCATGGTAGCCCCTTCCTCAATGGCAACCTCGAAATCCGCCGTCATCCCCATGGAAAGCTCCGCCATGGAAACCCCGGGGATATCCCGCGCGGCGACCTGCTCCGCGAGATGCCGAGTCCTGATGAAATAGCCCCTTGCCTCCTCGGGGTCCAGCGCGAGGGGAGGAATGACCATCAGTCCCCGCAGGGAGAGGTTCGGCAGGGTCGCCACATGTTCCACGAGGGGAAGCAGGTCTTCCTCCATCACCCCCGACTTGGTGGCCTCTTTTCCCACGTTTACCTCGATCAGGACCTTCAGGACGCGCTCCTCCATCCCCGCCCGGCGGTTCAGGGCGTCCGCGATTTCTTTGCGGTCGATGGTGTGAATCCAGTCGAAAAGCCGCGCCGCGTATTTCGCCTTGTTCGTCTGGAGGTGTCCGATGAAGTGCCAGTGGACATCCCCGGCAATCTGTGGAATCTTCTCCCTGGCCTCCTGGATGTAGTTTTCTCCAAGGTCGGTCACCCCGGCGGCCACCGCTTCCCGTATCATGGAGACCGGCTTGGTCTTGGAGACAGCGATCAGGCGGATTTCACCGGGATCCCGTCCCGCCCTTTTGGCCGCCTTTTCCACCCGAAGGCGGATCTCCTCAAACCTTTCTTTTATCGATTTCATGACATTTGCTCCCACGGGGACGCCACGCCCTCTTCCATCAACAGGGCAACGACCTCCGCAAGGGGGAGCCCCACCACGTTCGTGTAGGACCCGTAAATCCGAGTGATGAACATGGCCCCAATGCCCTGGATGGCATAGGCCCCCGCCTTATCCATAGGTTCCCCGCTCTTTACGTAGCCCTCTATCTCACGTTGGCTCAGGGATTTCATGGTCACAATCGTCCGCGAGACCCCTTCCCGTGTCTTGTTCAATTCCCTGTTTCGCAGGCAATACCCGGTAAAGACCTCGTGGGACCGCCCGGACAGGCGCCGCAGCATCTCTTGCGCCCCTGACGCATCCCGCGGCTTCTGGAATATTTCATCTCCAAGGGCAACCACGGTGTCCGCCGCCAGGATCCATTCATTCGGGAACCTCTCCTCGACCCAGGCTGCCTTGTCCCGGGCCAGTTTTATGACCGCCCGGTCCGTTGGCATCTCTTCCGGCAGGTTTTCCTCGATTTTCGCCTCAACAACCCTGTAGGAAATCCCGACTTTTGTGAGGAGCTCTTGCCTTCGCTTTGAACCGGAAGCCAGTATCAGGCTCATTCCCATGTCTCTGAAACTAAAATAAGCCTCGGGTTTTGTCAAGGATTCCCGATTCCAGGCCCGCGGCTCCCCGCAGATTTTCTACCTGGGGATTACAGGGACGAAAACCTTCTCGGAAACCGGTGGGTTGACCTTGAGGGTTTTGAACTCGAATGTCATCCGGACATCCCTGATGGCAATCCCGTAACGTCTCGGGACGACAAGGGAAGATACCGGGGCGTAGTTCCCATAGCTCAATCGGAAACGGGCCGATTCTCCCTGGGGTCCTTCCAAGAGAACCGGGAGCCCCACGCTCGAATCCACCGTCATGTCAAAGATCCCCCAACGGCACATCATCAAAAATCGGCAGGGTTCCTCCCCCTTTTCCGGGGGGAGAACTCTAACATGTCCCGGGAAATCCAGAAACAGGATCCGCATGAAATCCCTCAGGAAAGAGGGGGAAAACGGGAATTTCACGGGGAAACCCGGGCACGCCTCCAGGGGACCCGTGTATGAGCGTCCCGAGTCGAAGTCTTTCCATGCGATACTATCTCCGTTTTTGATGAGAATGAATCTGGGACGGTGCAGGAACCCGAAGATGTCAAAGTGAAGTTTTCCCGGGCTCTGGGCATAGAGGTCCCCCGTGAAGGAAACCTTGCCATCCCGGCTCTCCACCTGGACCTTGACCTTTCCGGTGAGGCTTTTGTACTTGCTCGAAAGATTCAGCAGGGCCTGCTGGTACGGCGCGGGGTCGTCATTGCAGGGCTTCTTTTTCACCTTGGGGGCATGAACACAGGCCTGGAACAGGAGGAGAAGGAGAACCCCCGCGACGGCGTGTTTAAGGAGCCTTGAGAAGGCGCTGTAACTTTTCATGAAGTCGCTGTTTGACATCCTGCTTTTTGGCGCGTTTCAGGGCATCGTGATAGGCCTTGGCCGCCTCGTGCTGTTTTCCCAGCTTGAGATAGGTATCTCCGAGGTGCTCAAAAATGATAGCATCCTTGGAAGAGAGGGAAACGGCGCGCTTGAGGTACCCCAGGGCCTTCTCGTACTCTCCCTTCTGGTAGTAGACCCATCCCATGCTGTCGACAATGTACCCCGCATTGGGACGGATCTTCAGGGCCCGCTGGATAAGGTCTTCCGCCTCATCCAGTTTGATCCCCTTCTCCGCATAGGTATATCCCAGATAATTCAGGGCGGAGGCATCCTTGGGATTCATTTCGATGGCCTTCTTCATCATCTCAATGCAGGTCTTTTTGTCCTTCAGGCGGTCATAGACCACACCCATCTCGAAATAGACATCCCCGTTTTTCGGGAACCTGGCAAGGGCCTGACTCATCACAGCCTTAGCCCCCTCATAATCTTCCTGTTTCCTCAGGAGTTCGCTGAGGGCGAGATAAAAATCGACCACCTTGGGCCGTTTTTTTATCGCCTGCCTCAGAATGGGAACGGCCTTCGAAAGCTCCTTCTTCTTTTTATAGAGATAGACCTCCTGAAGGACCGCCCGGACATAGAGGGGAGACGAATCCGGAATCTGGGTAAGATACCCGATTGCCTTTTCGAGCTCTCCCTTTTCCCCGTATACGGTTCCGAGATAATACTGGATCCGCTGACTGTGAGGATATCTCTTTTGAGCCCTTTTAAAGGCTTTGATGGCCTCATCGTATTTCTTCTGTTCGAAATAGATCAGGCCGATCTTGACGTCGACATCCCGGCCTTTCCCCTCGTGTCCCTGTAGTTCCTTCAGGAGTTTCAGCGCCTCGTCCAGCTTCTTCCCCTGGATATAGATCTGGGCGAGGTTCCACTTGGCGCCATCATTCCTTGGGTCAATCTCGAGGAGACGCCTGTACTGGGCGGCGGCGGCCTCCCATTTGTTCTGCCGCATATAAAGCATCCCGAGGGCATCCAGGGCGGGAGTCAGGTTAGGCCGCAACTTCAGGGCCTTTTTGAGGTATTTTTCCGCCTCGTTGAGCAAATCGATTTCCATGTAGACCTTGCCGAGGTAAAAGTTCCCCATCAGGGAATCGGGCTTCCTTTTGAGCAGGCTCTTCAGCGTACTGACGGCCTTCTCATAGTTCTTCTGGGAGGCGTAGAGGGAGCTCAAGAAAAGGTAAGGTTTGACCTTATCCGGCGCCAGTTCGAGGACCTTCTCGAAGGAGGCAATGGCCTCTTTCCACTGTTTGTTGTCGTAGTAGAGATTCCCGAGCAGTTCGTAGATCTCGGGAACGTCCGGATACATTTCCTGCGCAATCTTTGCCTCTGTGATGGCCTCGGACAACCTCCCGAGGCTCCACAGGAGCTTCGTCTCTTCCGTGCGAAGATAAAGCGAGGTGGGGTCGTGATCCAGGGCCTTTTTAAAGGCCTTGAGAGCCCCCTCCGTATCCCCGTTGAGCCAAAGGGTACGCGCCACCAGGTAGGAATAAACGGCTTCCTTGTCCGGTGGAGCCTCCCTGAGAGTCACCCGCATGTGGCGCGTTTCAACAATTCCCTTCTTCGAGGCACACGACACCCATACCAGGGGGACAAGCAGGACAAGAAACCCCGTTACAAGTTTACGAACTCTTTTTCCTCTCATCATACACGCTTACCCCCGTTCCGGGGGGTCTCCTTCCACTAAAATCCCATGTGTGCCACGATAGCCGATTTTTCCGGCGGGAGTGTCACGGCCGGTCGGGACTGCTTGATCGCATTATCGGGGTCCTTCAGGCCATGCCCTGTCAAGGTCGCCACCACGATTTCCCCATGCCCCAGGCCAATCCTTTTTCCATATCGAATCAATCCGGCGATCCCGGCCGCGGAGGCCGGCTCACAGAAAATCCCCTCTTTACGGCTCAAGAGCCTGTAGGCGGAAAGGATTTCATCGTCCGATACCATTTCGATCCCGCCTCCGGATTCATCCCGCGCCGCCTCGGCCTTTTTCCAGGAGGCGGGATTTCCAATTCGAATCGCCGTGGCCACAGTCTCCGGCTTCTCTATGGGGAATCCCCTGACGATCGGGGCGGCCCCTTCGGCCTGGAAGCCCCACATCCTGGGCAGGGCATCAATGACCCCTTTTTCATGATACTCCCTGTATCCCTTCCAGTAGGCCGTGATGTTTCCCGCGTTTCCAACCGGGAGGACATGGACATCCGGCGGGCGCCCCAGGACATCGCATATCTCGAAAGAGGCCGTTTTCTGACCCTCGATACGAAAGGGATTGATAGAGTTGACAAGGGTAATCGGATATTCATCTGAAATTGCCACGACCAGTTTCAGGGCCTCGTCGAAGTTCCCCTGAACCTGAATCACCTCGGCTCCGTGCATCATGGCCTGAGAGAGTTTCCCCAGGGCGATCTTTCCCTCCGGGATCAGGACATACGCCTTCAAACCACCCTTGGCCGCGTAGGCGGCCGCGGACGCGGAGGTATTGCCGGTAGAGGCGCAGATCACCGCCTTCGCCCCGTCTTCCACCGCCTTGGAGATGGCCATCGTCATCCCCCGGTCCTTGAAGGACCCCGTGGGGTTGACACCCTCAAACTTCAGGTAGAGTCGGATATCGAGCCCGATGGCCGCCGCGAGATTCTCCGCGGGGATCAGCGGGGTATTCCCCTCCAGGAGGGTAACCACGTGTCGGTCATCCTCCAGGGGCAGGTAATCCCAGTAATGTCGTATCACACCTTCCCAGTGCATGGCTTTCCTTTCTATTTCAACTCCGTCTCGATGTGGAGGGCAAGGGTGGGTTCCATGACGACGTCCAGGTGATCGATCACCTGGATGGCCTCATCAATCTGGAACTGCGTGGTCTCATGGGTCACCATGACAATCGCGACAGGTTCCTCCCCTTCCCCCTTCTGGATAACCGACGCCAGGCTGATGCCCTTTTCCCCGAGGATTCCGGAGATCTTCGAGAGGACACCCGGGCGATCCACCGTCATCATTCGGAGGTAAAAGGTTCCCTTTATCTTTTTGGCGTCACAGACCCCCGTCTCCTTGAAAGAGGCAAGGGGGGCTCCCAGGGGAGGAATGTCGTAAGAGGTCCCCTTCGCGATCTGCCGGGCAATGGACACGATGTCGCTCACCACGGCGCTCCCCGTGGGGTTCATTCCCGCGCCCTTTCCGTAATAGAGGGTGCTCCCCACAAAATCACCGATCACATGGATCGCGTTGTAAACGCCGTCCACCTTCGCCAGCATGTGGCTCTCGGGAATCATCGTGGGCTGCACCCGGATCTCCAGCTCATTTTCACGCCATACCCCGATGGCCAAGAGCTTGATGACGAGCCCCAGTTCCCGGGCATGCAAGACGTCCAACTGGCTGATCTCCTTGATTCCCTTGACGGAAACGGCCTCGAAGGGAACCCGGACCCCGAAGGCCATGGTGCTCAGGATGGTAATCTTGTGAGCCGCATCGATCCCCTCGATGTCGAAGGTGGGATCCGCTTCGGCATACCCCTTCTGCTGGGCCTCCTTCAGGGCATCCTCGAAATCCATCCCGGTCTGGCTCATCTGGGTGAGGATGTAGTTTGCCGTCCCGTTCAGGATCCCGTGGATCGATCGGAACCGGTTGGCGCAGAGTCCTTCCCGCACACTCCTGAGGATCGGAATGCCCCCGCCCACACTCGCCTCAAAGGCGATCGACGCACCGTTCCTGTCGGCCGCCTCGAACAGCTCCCATCCCCGCGTGGCCAAAAGGGCCTTGTTGGCCGTCACAACATACTTGCCCTGCTCGAGGGCCTCCTTGATAAAGGATGCGGCGGGTTCATACCCCCCGATCAGTTCCACCACGATATCCACGTCAGGATCGGCGATCAGGGCATGGGCATCCCTCGTCAGAATTTCGGGATCGACAGAAATCCCCCGATCCGTCTCCAGATCCAGGTCCGCGATCCGCACCACGTCGAGGCTAAAGCCTGTCCGACGGCGCAACACATCCCGGTTCTCCATCAAAATCCTGACGGCCCCAACCCCGACCGTTCCAAATCCAATTACTCCGACTCCGATATGATCCCGCACGTCTGTCCCCTCTTCCTATAAAATCGACCGCATTCCACGGATAGCCTGTTTGATTCTCTGTTCATTTTCCACGAGGGCGAACCGGACGTAGCCCTCCCCCTCGTCGCCAAACCCGATCCCCGGAGATACGGCGACCTTCGCCTTCTCGATCAACATCTTCGAGAACTCGAGGGACCCCATTTTCTGGTAGGGTTCCGGAATCCGCGCCCAGACAAACATGGTCGCCTTCGGCTTCTCGATCTGCCACCCGATCCGGTTCAGCCCGTCCACCAGGGCGTCCCGGCGTTTCTGATAGATTTCAACGATTTCAGAGACGCAGGACTGATCCTCGTTCAGGGCGATGATGGAGGCAATCTGAATCGGCTGGAAGATTCCGTAGTCGAAGTAACTTTTGAGTTTCTTCAGCGCCCCGATGATGTCCCGGTTCCCCACGGCAAATCCCACGCGCCAGCCCGGCATGCTGTAGCTCTTGGAAAGGGTGAAAAATTCAACGCCCACGTCCTTCGCCCCGGGAACCGACATCATGCTCGGAGGCTGATAGCCCTCGAAACCGAGGTCCGCGTAGGCAAAGTCATGCACCACCATGACATCGTGCTCTTTGGCAAACGCCACCAGGTCTTCGAAAAAACCCGGCGGCACGATTCGCGTTGTCGGGTTGTGCGGAAAGCTGACAATCACCATTTTCGGCTGGGGCCACATGTGCCGCACCGCATGGGTCAGACGCTCAAAGAAATCCCCTTCGCCGTCCAGTGGAATCGTCCTCAGATCCCCACCCGCCATAACCACCGAATAGATGTGAATCGGATAGGTGGGAGTCGGGACAAAGACAACCTCTCCCGTCCCCAGGGTCGCCAGCGCCAGATGCGCCAGCCCCTCCTTGGAACCGATGGTCACAATCGCCTCTTCCTCCGGATCGATATAGACGTCAAATCGCCGTTTGTACCAGTCCGCGATGGCGAGACGAAGCTTGTAAATCCCACGTGAAACCGAATATCTGTGATTCCTCGGATTCTGTGCCGCCTCGACCAGCTTATCCACGATATGCCTGGGCGTCGGTATATCGGGATTCCCCATTCCCAGATCGATGATATCCTCCCCCTTTCGACGGGCCGAGATCTTCAGCTCGTTGACGATGTTGAAGACATAGGGGGGGAGACGCTTAATTCGATGGAACTCTCTCATGGATACCCTTTCTTCCTCTTGATTTGAACTTATCTTTTAACATACCCCATGCCTCTTTTCAATGGAACGAGAAATGATTTGTGGGTCACAAGAGACAAATACGGTGGCTCAGTAGGAACAAAATGCTTTCCAAATTTCCCCGGTTTCATGTATAGTAGATGCCATGGAAACACCCGACTACCCGCTCAACCCCCAGCAGCTGGAGGCGGTGAAACAGACAGAGGGCCCCCTGATGATCTTCGCCGGCGCGGGGAGCGGAAAGACCCGGACCCTGACGTACCGTTTTGCCCACATCATCCAGTCGAAAAGGGCACACCCGACCGAGATTCTTGCCGTGACCTTTACCAACAAGGCGGCAAGGGAGATGCGGGAACGTATCGTCTCCATTACCCGTATTCGAGCCCGGAGGCTCTTTGTGTCCACCTTCCACGCCTTCTGCCTCTGGATGCTCCGCAGCTACGGGGATAAGGGCGGCATCGACCCAAAGTTCTCCATTCTCGACGATGGGGACACGAAACGCCTGATGAATACGATCTTCAAGGAGATGTCCATTAATTCGCGGTTCCTGACCCCCCGGCGCGCCCTCTGGGAAATCCAGCATGCCAAGGCCCATGGGATCCCCCCCGAGAACTATACCTACGGGAGCTATGACCTCATCGGCAAGCGAATTTCCGAGATCTACGAAGCCTACGAGAGGCATCTCAAAACCCTGAACGCCATGGATTTCTCCGACCTTCTCCTGAACGCCTACCGGCTCCTCATGCATTCTCCCGGCACCCTCGCCCATTTTCGTCAGGCCTTTCGATATGTCATGGTGGACGAATACCAGGACACGAACTTCATCCAGTATCAGATCATCAAGCAGCTCGCGTGGGAGCATCGGAACCTCTGCGTCGTGGGGGATGACGACCAGTCCATCTATTCGTGGCGGGGTGCCAACAAGGAGAACATCCGCCTGTTTCACGAGGATTTCCCAGAGGCCACCGTTATCAAGCTGGAGCAAAACTACCGTTCGACAAAGACCATCCTCCACTGCGCCTCCCACCTCATCCGGCACAACTCCACCCGCACGGAGAAGACCCTGTGGACGGAAAACGACACGGGAGACCCCGTAGTGCTCTACGAGGCGGGGGACGAGGAAGACGAGGCCCGATGGGTCATCGAAAAAATCCAGGATCTCAGTGCCTCGGGGTTTCCCTGGCACTCTTTCGCCGTCTTCTACCGCACCAATGCCCAGTCACGCGTCTTCGAGGAACGCCTGATACGCTCGGGCATCCCCTACCAGATCTTCGGTGGCTTCAAGTTTTACGACCGGAAAGAGATCAAGGACCTTCTGGCCTATCTCAAGTGCCTCGTCAATCCCGGAGACGAACTGGCCGTTCGAAGGGCCGTGGCCGCCCCCTCCCGGGGTATCGGCAAGGGAACCCTTGACCAGATCAAGACCTTTTCCGTCACGCATAATCTCCCCTTTCTGGAAGCCATGGGAAAGATTTCCGAGGATCCCGCCTTCAAGATGCGCAAGCGGGTACGCCCCTTTTACGACTGGCTGATGGAGATCCGATCGCTCACGGCCGAAATGGAAATCTCCGAAATCCTGGAGAAGATCGTCAAGGAATCCGGATACCTGACCCCGTACGAGGGGAGTTCCGACCCGCGGGCTCAATCCATTATCGAAAATGTCCAGGAGCTGATCTCCGCCGTGGCAAATTACGAGGAGGAGGCGGATTCCCCTTCCTTGGAGGAGTTCCTCGATCTGGTTTCCCTCATGACAGACACGGATACGCTCAACGAGACCTCCGGCAAGGTAACCCTGATGACCCTTCACAGCGCCAAGGGGCTGGAATTCCCCGTCGTGTTCATCACGGGGCTTGAAGAGGGGCTTTTCCCCCACGAACGGAGCCTTGTTGACGAAGGAAAGGTGGATGAAGAGCGCCGCCTCTTCTATGTGGGGATCACGCGAAGTCAGAAACGCCTCTTCCTGAGTTTCTGCCGGGAAAGATACCAGTATGGACGGGCCTCCTTTCGACCCCGCTCGCGGTTCCTCAGGGAACTCCCGGAGGAGATTCTTCAGGGGACCCCAAAGAGAAAGTCGGCTTCCCTCCATGGTTCCCACAGCCCTTTCGCTTCTACCAAACTCAGCACAGGGGCGACAGCCCCTCCCAATACCCGAAGCGAGGCCGGGAACAACGGAAACGATTTCAAGGTAGGCGAACAGGTCATCCATCCGGTCTTTGGGAGGGGGATCATCAAGGTCAGAGAACTTGGCAACACACA
>CAZPTH010000028.1:0-17599 GCA_964589315.1 uncultured Thermodesulfobacteriota bacterium | reverse complement strand
AAAGCGGAGCTCTTTCAGCGAGTATCGTAACCAAGCCCGTGGGGGAAGCGGGGTCATCAATCTCAAGATAACGCCCAAGGTGGGATATCCCGCCGGCGTCCTCAAGGTGGAGGATGGTGACGGCGTCGTCCTCATCACCAGCTCAGGGAAACTCATCCGCCTCTCCGTTTCTGACGTCCCCATCATCGGCCGAAACACCCAGGGTGTCAGGCTCATCAATATCGAAGAAGGTGAAAACGTTGCCGCCATCACGAAGCTCGTCGAAAGATAATCCCGAACCCCTTCGTCCCATCGCCGTTATCGGCGGGGGGAGCTGGGGAACCGCCATTGCCTACCACCTGGCATCGAAGGGCTATCCCATTCGCATGTGGGTCTATGAAACCGAGGTTGCCCGGAATATCGACCTGAACCACGAAAACCATCTCTTCCTTCCGGGAATCCGCCTCCCGGATACTGTCACGGCCAAAACGGACATGGCCCTGGTCCTGGAGGGTATCGGAACTATCGTCATGGTCGTTCCCTCCCACTTCTACCGGAAGGTTGCCGAAGAGGTCACCCGCCACATCTCAATGGACTCCAAGATCATCAGTGCCTCAAAGGGGATAGAAGATCACACGCACAAATTGATGACACAGATCCTGGAGGAGGTCCTTCCACCCGGGCTTCACTCCAATATCGCCTGCCTCTCGGGTCCGAGTTTCGCGAGGGAAGTGGCCCTGTCGAAATTCACGGCGGTTACGATTGCCTCCAGGAACCCCGAGACGGCAAGGTATTTCCAGAAAATCTTCAGGACTCCCAACTTTCGCGCCTATACCCATCACGACCCGATCGGAACCCAGATCGGCGGGGCCCTGAAAAATATCATGGCCCTGGCCGTGGGAATCGCGGACGGAATGGAAATGGGAACCAATGCCCGGGCCGCCCTGATTACCAGGGGACTCGCGGAGATTTCCCGGATCGGAAGAAAAATGGGCGCCGATCCTTCCACCTTCCTGGGCCTTTCCGGAATCGGTGATCTCGTCCTTACGTGCACGGGAGACCTGAGTCGTAACCGGAATGTCGGCCTGAAACTGGGCCGTGGCCAAAAAATCGAGGAGATCACCCGGGATATGAGGATGGTCGCGGAAGGGGTTTTGAATACGAAGAGTGTCTATGAGCTGACCCAAAAGATTGAGGTCCGTGCCCCCATCATCAGTGGGATGTACAAGATACTCTACGAGGGAATGCCCCTCAAGGATGCCGTTGCCCTCATTTTGTCCACGGAACCGGGTGAGGAATTTGAATAACATGAGCCCGGTTTAAATCACTTGAAATATTTTTTGACTTGTATATAATGCAGATGTCCTTGACCCCTTCATGAGTGAGGGAAACTCCAATAAAAAAGGTGGAAAAGTTATCCACAATTGTTGATAAGTATGTTAATTTCTAAAACACAAGACTTCTTCTACACGATAGTTAAACCAATGGCGGCTCGACCCTGAAATCTCCTATGGACGAAAATCTCACCCCTATAAAACAGATTATAAAAGAGGAAATAGGAGACGAAAGTTCCTACCAAACATGGATCGAACCCCTGATTCTCAAGGACTTTTCCGATAACACCCTCATCCTTGCCGTCCCCAACAAGTTTTTCGGTGAATGGATCAACGATCACTATAAGGCAACGATACAGTCCTGCGCAGCCAGGTTTCTCAGGTCAAAGGACCTGGCACTCAAGATCATTGTCGAGTCTGCGGCGTCGTCGACTGCCACAGACAGTCCGTCAAGCCCAAGGGCCGAGAAGGTTTCACAGGAATCCCTCACCTCTCCGCTCTTCAATCCCGCTTACACCTTCGACACCTTCGTCGTTGGGGACAGCAACCAGTTTGCGCAGGCCGCATGCCTGGCAGTAGCCACATCGCCGGGACAAACCTACAACCCCCTGTTTATCTACGGAGGCGTTGGCCTCGGAAAGACCCACCTCTTAAATGCCATCGGGAATTACGCCATCGAAAAGGGAAGTGTTTCCTCCCCGAGAAACATCTCCTTTATTTCCGGTGAGATCTTTACAAACGAGGTCATCAATGCCATCCGCTACGACCGCATGGAGGAATTTCGCAAAAAATTCAGATACGTTGACATCCTCATGATCGATGATATTCAGTTCATTGCCGGCAAGGAAAGGACACAGGCAGAATTTTTTCATACCTTCAACGCCCTTTACGTGGCCAAGAAACAGATTGTTGTAACCAGCGACAAATTCCCGAGAGATATTGAGAACCTCGAGGAACGCCTCCGTTCCAGATTTGAATGGGGCCTGATCGCCGATATCCAACCACCGGATATCGAAACAAAGGTGGCCATTCTCAAGAAAAAGAGCGAGAGGGAAAATATTCACCTCCCTGACGAGGTTGCCATGTTTCTGGCCACGAAGGCCACCTCGAATATACGGACACTGGAGGGCATGCTCACGCGCCTCGGCGCCTTTTCATCCATCATGGGCAAACCCATCACCATCCCATTCGCCAAGGAAATTCTAAAAGGGATCCTGAAGGATACGGATAAACATGTCACGGTTGATGATATTCAAAAGGTTGTCTGTGAACATTTTGGCATCCGAGTCTCCGATATCAAGTCAAGGCGCCGTTCGAAGGCACTCGTCATCCCAAGACAGATAGCCATGTACCTATCGAGAAAACACTGTAAGGTTTCACTGGCGGACATTGGTGAAAAATTTGGCGGAAAAGACCACTCCACGGTTATCCATGCCATTAACAAGATTGAAAAGCAGATTGAAAAAGACCACAAGCTCATGCAAACACTTGAAGAAATAAAGTCTAAAATCTATTCATAACCTCGTGGATAAAAGGGGTGCATATGTGAATAAACAAAGTTGTCATCATCCAAAAAGAAAATGCCATACTCTATACACGTCTATCCACACACCATCACCAGAAACTTCCACATCCTTTTTCTCTCTTTCTAAAGTGATTCACGTCATTGAGGCGCTTTTCAACATTTCAACTTTGTTTAATATTAATCTTAACTCATGTAAGGAAAAAGAAATAAATATATAAACAAGGAGGAAGATGTGGACATTCAGATACAACAGCCATCATTTTTAAAGGTTCTCAGTTACCTTCAGACCATTTCCGACAAAAAGAGTACCATGCCAATCCTTTCCTACTTCCTCATGGAAGCCTCCCAGGACAAGGAATTAAAACTATTTGCCACAGATCTGAGCGTGGGACTCGTAATAAAAATAGAGGCCCATGTTTCGGAAACGGGAACCATTCTTTTGCCGACAAAAAAACTCTTTGGCATCATTCACGAATTGCCTGAAAAAACAATTCATATTGCGACAGGAGATAGTGAAGGGTGGTGTAATATTTCGTGTGAAAAATCGCGTTTCAAGCTTCCCTTTCTGGATCCGAAATCCTTTCCGAAGGTTCCGGAATTTCCCGAGGCCTTCTCGAACACCCTGCCGTCGGAGACGATTCTCTCCATACTGGAAAAGACACTCCTTGCCGCGGCAAACGAGGAGACACGTTACAATCTCAACTGTGTCTTCGTTAAAAAGATTCCGGAGAAAGCCGCGACACGCTTTGTAGCAACGGATGGACACCGCCTCGCGCAGATGGACCTGAGTTCTCTGAAGGATCTTGTCCTGGAAGAGTCCATTATGATTCCAAAACGTGGCATGACGGAGCTCAAACGTGTCCTGAGCGACGCAAAGGTCAGCCTGGTGGGTTTCGAGGTAAAGGACAAAAATGCCTATTTCCAGATGGAAAATGTCGGGATGGTCATCCGGCTTATGGAGGGGGATTACCCGGATTATCAGCAGGTCATTCCTAAAACAAGGGGCAGGTTGATTCACATCAACCGGTGGGACCTGATTACAGGGTTGAGGCGTGTCTCACGGATCGCGAACGATATGGACGAAGGGGCAAAATTTGCCTTTCGCGAGGAAGGACTTATATTAAAAATGGGAGACGCCAATGTGGGGATCGCCCAGGAAACAATCGATACCTCATATACGGGCGATCCCATCACCTTTGCCTTCAACTACCGTTATTGCCTGGATATCCTCGGGGCCATCGAAGAGGAAGAAATAGAGATAGAGCTCCTGGACGAAGATAATCCGGGCATCTTTCGTGGTAAGGGAAACGAGGAGCTTTTTTACCTGATTATGCCTATGAGAATCGAGGAAGAAGAAAATGAGTGAGATGTCAGCCGTAGATTATGATGCGAAAAACATAAAGATCCTTGAGGGACTGGAGGCCGTCAGGAAACGGCCGGCCATGTATATTGGGAATACGGGTCCCGAGGGCCTGCATCACCTTGCCTTCGAGATCGTAGACAACAGTATCGACGAGGCGCTCGCGGGTTACTGTTCCCGTATCGATGTCACGCTTTTGATGGATAACAGTGTCCAGGTCAAGGACGATGGCCGGGGGATTCCCGTGGATGTTCATCCTGAGATGAAGGTTCCCGCGGTCCAGGTTGTTATGACGAAGCTCCACGCAGGGGGAAAATTCGACCGGAAGAGTTACAAGGTCTCTGGGGGGTTGCACGGGGTTGGGCTTTCCGTCGTGAATGCCCTTTCTGAGTTTGTCGAGATTGAGATAAAGCGGGATGGAAAGGTCTTTCACCAGCGGTATGAGCGGGGGCGCCCCGTCACGGACCTCGAGATCGTGGGAAAAACAAAAAAAACGGGAACCCTTGTCATTTTCAGACCGGACCCGGAAATCTTTGGGGACATTGTCTTCAGCTTCGACATTCTTGCTCAGCGTCTTCGTGAACTCGCCTTTCTCAACAAGGGGCTCCGTGTCACACTTTCCGATGAAAAGACCGGGAAACAGCAGGAATATTTCTACAAGGGGGGAATCGCCTCGTTCGTGGAGTACCTCAACCGGAACAAGAACTGTCTCCACAAGAAACCCATCTACTTTTCAGGCCAGAAAAACGGGGTCCATATCGAGGTGGCCTTTCAGTACAATGACGGCTATTCGGAAAATATCTTCTCCTTTGCCAACAATATCAATACCCACGAAGGGGGAACTCACCTGTCCGGCTTCAAGACCTCCCTGACCCGCACGATCAACAGCTACGCGGAGAAGATGGGCCTGACGAAAAACATCAAGGTTTCCCTCTCCGGGGACGATGTGAGGGAGGGACTCGCGGGGGTCGTCAGCGTCAAGGTTCCGGAGCCCCAGTTTGAAGGCCAGACGAAGACGAAACTGGGAAACAGCGAGGTCAAGGGATACGTCGAGAGCTTTGTGAACGAGAACCTGAGTACCTACTGGGAGGAGAACCCGTCGGTCGCGAAGCAGATTATCCAGAAGGTCATCAGTTCCGCGAGGGCCCGGGACGCCGCGAGAAAGGCCAGGGAGCTGACACGCCGAAAAGGGGCCCTCGATTCCGCCGCGCTCCCGGGAAAGCTGGCAGACTGCCAGACAAGGGACCCCATGCAGGCGGAGCTCTACCTGGTGGAGGGAGATTCCGCCGGCGGGTCGGCAAAGCAGGGAAGGGAAAAGAGGACCCAGGCGATCCTTCCCCTCAAGGGGAAGATCCTCAACGTGGAGAAGGCGCGGCTCGACAAGATGCTCTCGAACGAGGAGATCAAGACCATCATTTCCGCCCTCGGGACGGGAATCGGGGATAGCGATTTCAAGATAGAGAAGCTTCGTTATCATAAAATTATCATCATGACGGATGCCGACGTGGACGGTTCTCACATCCGGACCCTTATTTTGACCTTCTTCTACCGCCAGATGCCGGGCATTATCGAGCACGGCCATCTCTACATCGCGCAACCCCCCCTGTACCGCGTCAAGAGGGGGAGGTCGGTGGCGTATTTTTCGGACGACGTGGAACTCAATGACTTTCTCATTTCCGAGGCCGTAAAGAATTACGAGGTGGTGGCGTTGAAATCGGGAAAACGCTTCAGGAAAGACCGGCTCCGATACATCCTGAAACAGATCAGCCGGTTCAACGAGATCATGGACCTCTTCAGGCGGCGTCAGCTTCCAGACGAACTGGTCTTCACCCTTTTGAAGTTTCCCGTTTACCCCAAGAAGGAGTTTTTCCGGAACAAGGATGGGGTGGAATCCCTGGCGAAGGCGCTGAACGGGCGTTTGGCCCTTGCATCTTTCCCGGAAGTTTCGTATGATGAAGAACACGGGATGTACCAACTCCCCCTTTCCATTGTCAGGAACGGGGATGTCATGTCCCTGAACGTATCATGGGAATTTATCAACAGACCTAAATATCGAAGCCTATTCAGCCTATATCAGGAGATAAAGGAATTGGAGGATCCACCGTTCAAGGTCATCGGTGAAAAAAAGGAATTTCTCGTGGAAAACATGAACGACCTTTTGAACGATATCCTGAAGGCACAGCAGGGGGCTTACAGCATCCAGCGCTACAAGGGTTTGGGTGAGATGAACCCTGACCAGTTGTGGGAAACCACCATGAACCCCGAAAAGAGAAAACTGCTCCAGGTCAAGATAGAAGACGCCGTCGAGGCGGACGAGATCTTCACCATCCTGATGGGGGACAGTGTGGATCAGCGAAAACGCTTCATTGAGCAGAACGCCCTCCTCGCTCAGAATATCGATATCTGATCGATACCGGCAAGAATGAGGATCGTGGGAATTACGGGGATGATCGGGAGCGGAAAAAGTGAAGTTGCCAAGGTATTTTCTGAGGAAGGCGCCATTGTGATTGACGCGGACACGGAGGCGAAGGCCCTCCTGAACAGGGGGGAGGCCGGATATCGCGCGGTGCGGGAAGCCTTCGGGGATGACATCCTTGACGAGGCGGGTGAAATAGACAAGAAGAAACTGGCGGCCATCGTATTTTCGGATCCTGAGAGGGTCAAAACCATCAACGCCCTCATCCATCCCCTGGTCCACGAGCGAATCATGCGGCAGATCGATGAAATAAGAAAGAAAAATGACAGGGCCATGGTGGTTATCGATGCCCCGCTATTGATAGAAGCGGGATTCCACAAAATCGTGGATCACCTGATCCTGGTTGCTCCAGGAGACACGGAAGAGGCCGTGCGACGCGCCGCGAGGCGGATAGGCATTTCCGTGGAAGAGGCGAAACGACGCCTCTCCAACCAGATACCCCTTTCCGAGAAGGAGAAGATGGCAGACACGATTATCGTCAACAACGGAACGCTTCAGGCGCTCCGGGAAAAGGCAAGAGAGATTACCAAAAGGATGATGAAAAAGGAGGACAGAGAAACAGCATGAACCTGACAGAACTGAAACAGAAACCAATCAATGAACTCCTCAAGATCGCAAAGGACCTGGGAATAGAAGACCCGGCTTCCATGGGACGCCAGGAATTGATTTTCTCGATTCTTCAGGCGAGGAGTGAACAAAACGGGCTCATCTACGCGGACGGGGTGCTTGAAACCCTCCCCGATGGATTTGGATTCTTGAGGGCCCCCAAGGCCAACTACTATCCGGGCCCGGATGATATATACGTATCTCCTTCCCAGATTCGACGTTTCGGACTCAGGACGGGGGATATCATCTACGGGCAGATTCGGCCTCCGAAGGATTCGGAGCGTTATTTCGCCCTTTTGAAGGTTGAGTCCATCAACTACGATGACCCCTCGGTCGCGAAGGAAAAGATTCTCTTCGACAACCTGACCCCCCTCTATCCAAATGAGCGGTTCAAGCTGGAGATAGAATCGGATCCGGAGAACTACAGCCTGCGGGTCATGGACCTCTTGACTCCCATCGGCAAGGGCCAGAGGGGCCTGATCGTGGCCCCGCCGAGGACAGGGAAGACCATGCTCCTCCAGGCCATTTCAAAGGGTTTGAAGCATAACCACCCAGACGTCGTCCTGATCGTTCTTCTGATCGACGAGCGTCCCGAAGAGGTGACCGACATGGAGCGTTCCGTGGACGGAGAGGTGGTGAGCTCCACCTTTGATGAACCGGCCCAGCGCCATGTCCAGGTTGCCGAAATCGTCATTGAAAAGGCCAAACGGCTGGTGGAACACCAAAGGGACGTCGTCATTTTGCTCGACAGCATCACCCGGCTCGCCCGCGCCTACAACACGGTGGTTCCGCCAAGCGGGAAGGTCCTCTCCGGAGGTGTTGACTCCAATGCCCTCCATAAACCAAAGCGCTTTTTTGGCGCCGCACGGAATATCGAGGGGGGCGGCAGCTTGACCATCCTGGCCACGGCCCTCATCGATACGGGGAGCCGTATGGACGAGGTCATCTTCGAAGAGTTCAAGGGTACGGGCAATATGGAGCTTCATCTGGACAGGAAACTGATGGAAAAACGAGTCTTTCCGACCATCGATATCGCGAAGTCCGGAACCCGGAAAGAGGAACTTCTCCTGGATCCGGAAGACCTGAACCGTATCTGGATTCTCAGAAAGGTGCTTCAACCCATGGGAACGGTGGACGCCATGGAATTCCTGCTGGACAAGATGCGCGGCACGAAGACCAACAAGGAATTCCTTGCCTCCATGAGCCAGTAAACAGGGGTCCTGTCCCGGGCGGGAATCCCTAAAGGACGACTTCCTTGTAAAATATGGCAACTTGATACCCCGTTTCCGTCTGGAGATACTGTCGGTCGATAATCTCGACCCCCACCTTTTTCAGGTGTTTCCTTGCCCACGCGTTGTAGGCATCTTCCAGCTCTTCCGGGGTTTTCGCCTGGATAATGTGGACCTTTTCCGTAGTTGCCATCCGCAGCCTCCCGACTTTTCTTGCATTATAGCGAAGATGTAAAAGAAGGCAAGGCAGGGCCGCGGGGGCTTGAACAGCTTGAACCCCCTGTGATAAAAGTGTCCAGGGTTAAAAAAGGACGTACGAAATGAAAAAACAAGATGACCTGATTCTCATACACGCTCCCTCCATCTACGATTTTCGGAAACTCCCCATCATGCATGGACCCATCAGCGACGTGGTTCCTTCCACCCCCATCTTCGAGATGTATCCCATCGGGTTTACGAGCCTGTCGGAATACCTGGAGCGGAAGGGATTTCAGGTCCGCATCATCAACGTGGCCATGAAGATGATCAAGGATCCCGCGTTTGACGCGGAGGCCCTCATCCGGAAACTGAACCCGCGCGCCTTCGGATTCGACCTGCACTGGATGCCCCATGTCCAGGGGAGTCTGGCCCTGGCGGAAATGGCCAAGCGTCTTCACCCGGAGACCCCCGTCCTTTTCGGGGGGTTATCTTCCACCTATTTTCACGAAGACCTGGTGCAGAACTATCCTTTTATTGATTACGTCATCCGGGGGGACTCAACGGAGGGACCCATGGCCATGCTCCTCGCGGCGATTCGCGCGAAGGAGCCACCCCGGGATGTTCCCAACGTCACGTGGCGGGAGAACGGGGAGATGCGCGTCAATCCCCTCAGCTACGTCCCGGAGACCATGGATCATATCGCCATCGACTACGGGCACATCATGAAGAAGGTGGTGAAGTACCGGGACATGACGGGATATGTCCCCTTCACCAACTGGCTCGAGTATCCCGTGACGGCGGTTTTCACATGCCGCGGGTGTTCCTATAACTGCCGCACCTGCGGGGGATCGGCCTACGGGTTTGCCCGCTATGCCAACCGCAAGAAACCGGCCTTCCGTGCCCCGGAACTCCTGGCAGAGGATATCTTCCGGGTCTGTGACCACCTCAATGCCCCCGTGATGATTATCGGGGATATCTACCAGGCGGGGGATGATTACGGTGAGCGGCTCCTGAGTACCCTGAAAAAACGGCGTCTGAAGAATCACATCGCCTTCGAGTTCTTCAAGCCACCGACGCGGGAAAAGATTGCCATGATTGCCGACGCCGTGGAAAACTTCAATTTTGAGATATCGCCGGAGTCCCACGACGAGAAGGTCCGCCACGCCTTTGGACGTTACTACAATAACGATGACCTTGAACGGATGATCGCCGATGCCCTCGAGCTGGGGTGCAAGCGGTTTGACCTCTTTTTCATGACGGGGCTTCCCTACCAGACCTACCAGTCTGTCCTGGATACCGTTGAATATTCCCGCGGGCTCCTTGACCGTTTCGGCAAGACCAAGCGACTCTTTCCCTTTATTTCCCCCCTCGCCCCCTTTCTCGACCCCGGGAGCGAGGTTTTCGAAAATCCGGAGAAGTTCGGCTACCGGTTTTTTTACCGGACCGTCGAGGAACACCGGCAGGCCATGCTTTCGCCGAGCTGGCAGTATATCCTGAATTACGAAACAGAGTGGATGACCCGGTCCGAAATCGTCTACAGCACCTACGAGGCGGGGCTGCGGCTCAATCGCCTCAAGAAGGAATACGGCTTGATTGACCCCAAAATTGCCGATGAAACGGATCAGCGGATACGGGAAGCCGTTGCCATGATGCACAGGATCGATGACCTGGTCGCGGAGGACCGGCGGCAGGACGGCCACGGTTCCCTCGAGGAATTGCGGGAGAAGATGGCGTCCCTGAACATCTCGACGGTCTGCTTCAAGAAAGAGCTGGAATGGCCCACGAAATTCATCCGCATGAATTTTCTCAAGATTATCAAGACCGTCCTTCTGCCTTCTAAACCGAACATCCGTTCGGAGGGTAACAGATGAAGAAGATTTCGAGGAAAGAGCTTTTCCGACACATCCCCAAGGTGGACGAGCTCCTGAATGAACATAGGGGCAAGCAGCTTCAGAAAACCTATTCCCGTCCCCGCCTTGTGCGGGCCGTTCGGGAGGTCCTGGCCGGCCTGAGGGAGAAGATAGGCAGTCTTGAAGCAACGGCGGCTCTGCCCGACTGGCTCAGCCCCGAGGCGATTTACCGGAAGGTGGAAGAGACCTTGGCGAGGCACTCCGCGTTCCATTTCCGGCGGGTCATCAACGCGACGGGGGTGGTCATTCACACGAACCTGGGACGGTCCCTCCTCGCCCCTGCCGTGATAGAGCATCTCGCCAGGGTCGCGGGGAGTTACAGCAACCTGGAATACGACCTGGACGCGGGAAGAAGGGGAATTAGATACAGCCATGTCCAACGGCTCCTCTGTGAACTGACGGGCGCGGAAGACGCCCTCGTGGTCAACAATAACGCGGGAGCCGTGTTGATTGCCTTAAACAGCCTGGCAAACGGGAAAGAGGTGGTCGTTTCCCGTGGGGAACTCGTCGAGATCGGGGGATCCTTTCGGATCCCGGATGTCATGGCCTGGAGCGGGGCGATCCTGAAGGAGGTGGGAACCACGAACAAGACCCATCTCTTCGATTACGAACGGGCCATCGGGGACGCAACGGGGCTCCTCATGAAGGTCCATACGAGCAATTTTCGCCTGATCGGGTTTGTGGAACAGGTCCCCGGGGGGGAGATTGCCAGGCTCGCCCACGAAAGGGGTCTCCCCGCCATGGAGGACCTCGGAAGTGGGAACCTGATTGATTTCAGCCACTTAGGACTCCCCTCGGAGCCGACAGCTCAGGAGGCCCTGAAGGACGGGATGGACGTGGTTACCTTCAGCGGGGACAAACTCCTCGGCGGACCCCAGGCGGGGGTGATTCTCGGGAAACGGGAATTCATCGACCCCATAAAGAAGAATCCCCTCAACCGTGCCCTGAGAATCGACAAGCTGACCCTGGCCGGCCTCGAGGCGACCCTGAAGTTTTACGAAGATCCCGCCGAGGCCATGGCTCGGATTCCCACCCTCCAGATGATTAGCCAATCCCCCGAGGCATTGAAAAGGAAGGCAAGGGCCCTCAGACGACGCCTCGCAAACGGGGTGCCAAAGGGGTTTCATTTTCAGGTCGTGGCGTCCAGTTCACGGGTGGGGGGAGGCGCCCTCCCCGAAGAGGCCCTTCCTACCTTTTGTGTGGCGGTAACCCCGCTGGGGATGTCGGAAACGGAACTGGAGAAACGCCTCCGTGCCTCCGATCCTCCCGTGATTGCCCGGGTGGAAGAAGGGAAGGTCCTTCTCGATGTCAGAACCCTCCTCGAAGGGGACGCGGGAGAACTTGTCCATATCTTTTCAGAATTTTCCCATGCGGATTAGGTCCAGCCTCCTTTTCTGGATAATACTTTTCTCCCTGTTATTGTTGACGCAGCAGGCCTATGCCAGGCGGCGCTATTACAATCTCCACCGCGGACCCGGCATGAAGTTCAGAATCGTGGGACGCGTAAAGGCGGGCGCGAAGGTGGTGGTTATGGAGGAAGAGGCGGGCTGGGTAAAAATCCGACTTGAAAACGGAAAAGAGGGATGGATTTCACAACGGTTGTTTCAACGGGTCTGGAAAGGGAGAAAGAAAAAAAAGGCCCTCCCTCCCGCCGTGAAGGTCAACCTGAGGTTCCAGAAAATCCCTGAGGCCTGCGTGAAAATGTTTAAGGCCTCTCTCGGGAGCCTTGAGAAACGCTTGAGACCCGTGGGAGACAACGAGCTGGAACTGGTGGTTTCGGCGGAACCCCGAATCCATTCCTATTACCTCTTTCTGATTATCGATTTCAATCCCACCTTTTACAGGCACGCCATGAAACGGTTTGCCCAGCCCGAGACCATCGATCTCCTTCCTTTCAATCCCTACATCTGGGCCCTTCACGCCTACAAGCAATCCCTCGTCCGGTCACTCGAGAAGAAGGGGGGAGAGGCTTCCTGCGGCTTTGTCAAGAGAATGGTCATATGTCTCGTCCTTCGAAGGTTGACCGGCGAGGAGGTTATCCTCAAAACCGTGGAGGATGGTGTCTATATCTATTTCAGTCCTGTCCTGATTTTCAGGCGTAGTGACGGAAAGAGCTTTCGCATCATGTCGGTGGAGCCCAAAAAGGTGGGCCTCCTTTCCGCCTTTACCCTCCCCTACCAGTGGGACGAAGGGAACGAAGAGGCGGAAAGGGCCGTCGAGGTCTACCACTTTTTCAGGAAGCGGAAGTGAAACGGGAAAAACGCACCGTTCCGGCCGATGCCGGACCCATGAGGCTGGACCAGTTTCTCGCCACACAGGCGGGAATCGCCTCGCGGGGAACCGCCCAGCGGCTGATAAAAAACGGGAACGTCTGGATAGATGGTGAACCGGCGCGAAAACCTTCAACCCGAGTCTTTCCCGGCGCGGTCATTACGTATGAGGCCTTCGAGCCCGAACCGGTTCACCTTGTCGCCCGTCCCTTTCCCCTGGAAATCCTCTACGAGGATGAGGCCATCATCGTGGTCAACAAGCCTCCCCATCGGGTGGTTCACCCCGCCCCAGGCCACACGGATGACACGCTTGTGAACGCCCTGCTCGCCCATACGCCGCACCTGGCGTCCATGGGGGGACCTCGCCGCCCGGGGATCGTCCATCGCCTGGACAAGGGAACCTCGGGGGTCCTCGTCGTTGCCAAGACGGACGAGGCCTACCTTGCCTTGACCCGCCAGTTCAAGGAACGCCTTGTTAAAAAGACCTACCACGCCCTGGTTTACGGGCAGATGGACGAGGAGAGGGGAACGATTGAACACGCCATTGCCCGGAGCGCCCGGGACAGGAAGAAGATGGCCGTGGCCCGCGTCCCCGGTGGGGGCAGGGAGGCCGTCACCGACTGGAAGGTCAAGCGGGCCTACTCGGGACTAAGCTTTCTGGAGCTCTCCCCGCGAACGGGCCGAACCCACCAGTTACGGGTCCATTTAAGCGCCCTCGGACACCCGATCGTAGGGGACCCCGTTTACGGACGCCGGCGTTGGCCGACGACGGGCGTTTTGGCCCCCCTGGCGAAAGAGGTGAAGAAACTGGGGCGCCAGGCCCTCCATGCCTCGCGCATTACCTTTTTTCACCCCCTGAGTCAGGCAAAGATGACGATCAAGGCCCCTTTTCCAGGGGACCTCAAGGATCTGTTAAAGAAACTCGACGAACTTTTCACGTGAAAGGAAGCCCCATGCAGTTTATGACCTCTCCCATCCTGGAATCCCTGCCGCACCTCTACCATGGGTTCGGGACCCGTTCAGAAGAAATCCCCCAAGGCATCGTGTTTCCCAAACAGGTTCACGGGGACCATGTGGAAATCCTTGCCTCCCCGGTGCCCGATTCCTGGCATGAACCCGCCGATGCCGTCATCACCACCTGCCCCGGCCTGCCTATCGGGATCAAGACGGCAGACTGTCTCCCCATCCTCATGGCCGAGAAGGCCGGAAAGGGGGTCGCGGCGGTCCACGCGGGGTGGAAAGGGATGGCATTGGGGATCTTGCCCAAGACCATCGACCGTTTCAGGAAACAACTGGGAATCGACGCGGAGGAAATCGTTCTGGCCGTGGGGCCGGGCATCGGGCCATGCTGCCTGGAGGTGGACGATCCCGTCAGGGAATTTTTCACCGGGCAGGGACGGCAGGCCCAGTGGGAGGCCTGTACCCGGCCGGGGCGTCCGGGCCACTGGTGGCTCGATTTGAAAATCATGGCCAAGATGCAGGCCATGGACGTGGGTGTCAACGAGAGGAACATCGATGTCTTGCCTTACTGCACGCGTTGCGACGCGGATTATTTCTATTCCTACCGCCGTGAGGGGCTTGCCGCGGGCCGTCAGGCGAATTATATTGTCTTAAAAGAATCGGAGGCTTCTGAATAAATGTTTATCCTGGCGAACCTGATCATGGCGATCGCGAAGATTTTGTCTATCATCCTTTCCATTTACATGTGGGTGATTATCATCCGCGCGGTGATTTCCTGGGTCAATCCAGACCCGTTCAACCCCATCGTGCGGATTCTCTACCAAATCACGGAACCCGTTCTCTGGAGAATCAGAAAAATCCTGCCCCTGCAGTTCGGTGGCATCGATTTTTCCCCCATCATCCTGGTCCTGGCCATCATCTTCCTCCAGCAATTTCTCGTCAATTCCCTGGTGGAACTGGCCATTCATCTCAAGTAGTGTCGTTTCAGGATGGATTACTCCTTTAATATCCGGGTCCAGCCGGGTGCCTCGAAGAACGAGATTGTGCCCACCCCGGAGGGAGTCAAGGTGCGTCTTCAGGCCCCCGCCGTGGAGGGGAAGGCCAACAAGGCCTGCATCCAATTTCTGAGCAAAAGCCTCAAGATACCGAAGCGCCGGATCGCCATCACCCGCGGGGAACACGCCCGCGTAAAAACGATCAGGGTCGCGGATGTGAATAGCGAAGAAATCGAGAGGATAAAGAAAACGTTGCGCCTGGCGTGAAAGGGAATGGGATGCGGATTTTTGTTAGCCACAGGTTCTCGCCGATTGACACAGATTAAGAAGATCACTCTATTGCCCCGCCTGTCCCTCAGAGCACAAACTTGTATCAGGATGGATCAATGTTTTTAACCTTGAACTTTTTTCTCATCCCTTCGCGCCGCGGATGGCGATGGTTCCCAGGACGAAAAATACGATACCAAAACAGAAGACAGTCACCATGGCGCCCCATGGCATGGGATGACCCAGGGCCGTGGATCGAATGGCCCGCGTGGCGGGGCTCAAGGGGAGCCACTGGATGAGGGCGTGGGCCCAGCCGGGGAGGGCCTTGAGGGAAAAGACGGTGCCGCAGAGAAAGGCCATGGGCGTAATGACGAAGTTATTGAGCATCGACTGGTCAGCGTGAGATTTTACGAGCATGGAGGTAATCAAGGCGAGGGAGCTGAAGGTAAAGGCGTTTCCCAGAACGGCGAGGAGAAACCCACCGGTGATGTGAATCCTGACATGAAAGAGGAGGGCGAAGACGCAGATGATCGCCGTGGCAAAAAATCCCCGGAGGATCCCTCCCAGAACCTCCCCGACGGCGATAGCCAGGTCGGAGACGGGGGCGGCCTGGAATTCCTCGAAGATGTGCCAGTAGAAACGGGCGATGTTGATCTCGCTGGAGATGGCGAAGCTGCGGGTCATGCTGCCCATGGCGATGAGGCCCGGGATAAGGAAGGTGATATAGGGGATGCCCTCCACGGTCATGTGCTGTCCCAGTCCCCAGCCGAAGGCGATGAGGTAGAGCAGGGGGGTGACGGAGTAAGATATCAACATCTTGAAAAGGCGTTTCTTGATAATCAGGAGTTCGCGGGTAAAGATTCCCAGAAACCCTCTCATGCCTCGACCCTCCGTCCGGTGAGTTTGACAAAGACGTCTTCCAGGTTGGCATTGCGGATGGTGGCGCTGCCTTTCACGGTGGCGGCAAAGGCCCCCGCGGTGCTCCGGTCCGGGAAGAAGTGGCTGGTCAGGTGCCCTCCCTCGAAGATATCGACCACGACCTTTCCAGCGGATGCGATGAGGGCCTGGGGGGTGTCCAGGGCGATGAGGTGCCCCTGGTCAAGGATCCCTACCCGGTTGCAGAGGGCCTCCGCCTCTTCGATATAGTGGGTGGTAAGAAAGATAGTCGTGCCCTCCCGGTTGATCCGCTTCAAAAGCCCCCACAAGTCCCGACGCCCGGCTGCATCCAGTCCCACCGTCGGTTCGTCCATAAAAAGGACGCTCGGGTTGTGCAGAAGGGCTCGGGCGATGGTCAGGCGCCGTTTCATCCCTCCTGAATAGGTATTGACGGGTTTTGTCAGGCGGGAAGCAAGGCCGGAGAAGGTTCCCCACTTCTCTGCCTGTTTCTTTATGTCTTGGCGTTTCATCCGGTAGAGGAGGCCGTGAATCAGGAGATTTTCCCACCCGGTCAGCTCCATGTCCAGGTTGATGGCCTGGGGCACCACACCGATGAGTTTCTTGGCGGCGAGGGGGGATTTTTGGATGTCATACCCCCCGATGGTGGCCATCCCGGCACTGGGTCTGGCCAGAGAGGTAAGAATCTTGACCGTAGTTGTCTTTCCCGCGCCGTTGGGCCCCAGGTAACCGAAGAACTCTCCCCTCTCGACGTGAAGGGTCAGATTTTCCAGGGCAACGGTCTTTCCATACCGCTTGGTAAGGTTTCTGGTCTCTATCAAATCTCTTTCGCCCCTTATCTCAATTTGGTTACTATAGCATAAATGAATTTAGAGGGAGGGTGGTTTCAATAAAGAAACTTGAACCCGAGGGAGTAGTTGAAGGTGGCCATAATGTTGAGGCGGTTTTTGTTGAGGCGGTCCGGAATGGGGTTGAAGGGGGCCGCTTCCTTTACGGCACGGATGGCTTCCTGATCCAGGAGACGGTATCCGGAGGACTGAAGGAGCTTAACCCCTCCCAGGCGTCCATCCTTCAGGATGGTGAAACGGAGCAGGAGACTTCCTTCCTGGCCCATTTCAGCGGCGGCTCGGGGATATTCCCAGACGAGTTCAATCTTATGCTTGATGTGGGTGAAGTAGGAGATGTATTTGAACTGTTTTGTGTTCAGTGAGATGACATCGCCTTTTTGCACGTCTTTGGGATAGGTATGCGAATATTTTCGCTCTATCTGGTGGAGGGTTTCGGCGGATGGGAAAAGGGACTTGGGCGTGGGGGCAGGCGCCCGGGTTTCCGGGGCGGTTCCCGGGGGTTGACGTTTTACCGGGGTCGTCTTACTACCCTTGGGCGAGGTTTTATGCGGAGTTGCTTTGGGGGGAGCAGGACGTTCCTGGCGCTTTTCAGGTATGGTGATGTGGGGTTTAGGAAGGGGTTTGGGAACGGCCCGGGCGATTTTTATCTTTTCCTTCTTGCGTGTGGTGAGAACCTTCTCCTTGGATTTGGCCGGTTTAGGTTTCGGCGCGTGCTTGGCCGCTTCCTTTTTCGGGGCGGGTTTTGGCT
>CAZPTH010000027.1:0-17830 GCA_964589315.1 uncultured Thermodesulfobacteriota bacterium | reverse complement strand
TGGAGGGCGATGCGGGAATCGAACCCGCGACCTTTGGTTCCGGAGACCAACGCTCTATCCGCTGAGCTAATCGCCCCTGTGGTGATAAACCGATTTCGGATGAATTAATACCACGGGCCCGCTTTCCGGTCAAGCGAACTTCGGCGAAGCAGGGGAATCCACGTGTTTCTGTAACCCTATCAAAGCTGGCAAATACCCTTGCGAAAAAATCACGATTCCTGGAAATGCCTTGATGGATCGCTGCTGAATCCGCTTCGGGACGTCCTATTCCCAGCAGGTCTGAGAGGTTGTGACAACCTCCTTCCAGGGGCCGTTCGGCACTTCGCTGGCGGGGACAAACTGCCAGTCCACGGTATCCACATCCTTGAGATTCAGGAAATCCCGGACGGCCGGGGAGACATCGATCCCCGCGTGGTGGTTACGGATATTCTTCGGGCGTCTCGTCCCGAAGACATAGGAGACGTCATCATCTTCGAAGGGCCCCACGTCCTCCCACTGGGCATAGACGGCCTTCCCGTTCTTCATGATTTTGACCCAACGGTTCTTGCACATCGATTCCCTGGGCCCCCAGTTCTTTTCTTTCGCCCAGTAGACCTTCCTGAAAGCCGATCGTTTCCTCCTTTTTCCAAAGTCGTTATAGGGCAAGGCCACGTAGAAAGGGTTTTCTCGTGGGACAAATTCCATCGGGGCGTATCCCCATCGCTTATGCGGGGCATCCACGCCGCCGTAATGGGTGAGCCAGCGCCTGTCCCAGGCGCTCATGGCGTTACCGTTCCCGGCGGGCCTGCTCGAAGTTTCGCCAATCCAGAAGACGGTCGCCGTGATGTTCCTGTGGATAGGGTATCGCGCAGAGGCCCTGTCCCCCGCCAGGCACGGGACGCTGAGAAAAAGGAAAAGAATAATCAAAATGGGATGTTTCAAAAAAACCCGCCAGATCCCCCGGAGGCGATCAAAAAGAAGGTGTTTTGTCCTGGCAGGTGGGATTTCCATCTCTCGAAAGAGATGTTTATCACAATTTGTAGAATTCGCGAAGGGTTTTCGCCCTGAAGACGAACAGGGAAAGGATGGCCAAAAGAATCACGCCCCCCATGATAAGGGCGAGGATGGTGTAGGGAAACCCGTTGGCGATCCTGACCCTGACAAGGAGATAAGCGGTTCGAGCCCAGACGATGATGCCAAAAACCATAACGGCCTGCACCACCCGAACCGCGAAGGGATGTCGAATCAGGAGGGCCACAAGGGGGATAAAACCGATTAACATGAGGAGATACTGGCCGTGACGTAAGAAGTGGGCGCCAAGGAGAAGGGAACTCAGGACCACGGGGGTAATCAAAAAGCTGACAAGATATAATCGCTTCATAACGAATTCTCCTTTCAGGAGGTGCCTCCATTCAGGGCCGGCATGTCTCGGAAACGGTGGACCTACTGCCTTTTATATTGGTTTCAAGACGTCCCTTTCCATCCTGTAAATCTGATTCGTAGTCTTTTCCAGGACATCCCGGTAATGGCTGACAATGATATAGGTCTCCGCCTTTTCCTTCAAGATCCGCTCGATCTTTTCCGTGGCGTTTTCATCGAGTCCCGCCGTGGGCTCATCGAGGAGCAGGACCTCCGGGTTCATGGCAAAGAGCGTCGCCAGGGAAACCAGTTTTTTCTCACCACCGGACAGGTTGTAGGTGACACGATCCTCGAACCCCTCGAGCCCCACCTCTTCCAGGGTCCGTTTCACAATGCGGTGGACCTCGTCCTTGGGAATCCTCAGGTTCAAGGGGCCAAAGGCCACATCCTCCGCCACGGTCGGGCAGAAGAGCTGGTCTTCAGGGTCTTGGAACAAGAGGCCCACCCGTTTACGGACCTCTCGGAAATCCTTCTCCGTTTTCCGGGGTTTCCCCAAAACGATGATTTCCCCGGCGTCCGGCTTGAGCAGGCCAACGATCAGGTGCAGCAGGGTGGTTTTCCCGCTGCCGTTGGGTCCCACGATCCCGATGCGTTCCCCCCTTTCGAGGTGGAAATTCATTTTATCAAAGACCTTCATCCCGTTCGGGTATGAAAAGCTCACATCCCTGAATTCGATCAACGCGCTACTCCCCACTGCATGAATGCCAGAAACAAAACATAGATTCCCATGAATATCAAGGCCACAAGGTCCCGTTTCCGGAAGGAAAAATGTTGGAAAACCCAGAAGGTCCCGTCAAATCCCCGACAGATCATGGCCTCGTAAACCCGCCTGGAGCGTTCGGAGCTCTTGAGAAACAGCGTCCCGATGAGATAGGCGTAAGCCTTGTAGGTTTTAAGGCTTGTGTCCGGCTCGAACCCGCGGGCCTTCATGGCGTTGACAATCTTGTGATACTCCATGTGGATGACGTGGATATACCGAAAGCTGAAGAAAAAGAGGTGAACAAGCTTGTTGGGAACCCGTAAATGATGAAGCCCGTGAACCAGGCCGAACACGGTCGAGGTGGAAAGGAGGGCCATGGAGGCAAGGACGATGGCATTGGACTTGATGGTTATTGCGATGCAGGTTTCGATACCCTGACGGGAAACCTGGAGACCCCAGAAGGTAAAGAGCGGCGTTCCCGGGAAGGTAAAGGGAAGGAAAATCCACAAAAACGCCACAAAGGTGTTGACGATGAGAAGCCGTGTAAGAACCTGCCTCGGATTCAGTCGCGCCAGGGCGACAAGGAGGATGGCGAACCCCAGGCCCAGACCCAGCACGACAGGCCTCGTCGCCACGGCAAGGACAATGCTGAAGCCCAGGGTCACGGGGATCTTGACCCTGGGATCCATCTTGTGAAAAACACTCTTCCCGTGCGCGAAGGGTTCCGCGATCATTTTTTACGCGCCTTCAGCATCATCCAAATTCCCATAAGCCCCATGATCCAGCCGATTCCGCCGATGATGTCGGCGAAAGAAATCCTCTTTGCTTCCTGGCGCGCCAGGGCCCGCATGACCGGCTGAATGGCCTGGGAGACCTCATCATGAACGATGGCCTTGAGCCGGGCCTCGGAGATCGCCGCCGCCCCCTGCGTTGTCTCAGGAGGCACTGCCCCGGTGACCTCTCCTTTCGTTTTCCCTGTCGCCTTTCCCGCGTTCTTCATTCGGAAAACGGTTTCCGCCCGATGTCCCATGCTGGCCACCAGCACGATCTTCAGGGGACTGGCCGCCGGGGCCTTGAAGGAGAGGGTCCCTTTTTCATTGGTCTTTCCTGAAAAAATCTTTTTCCCATTTGGGTCGAAGACCTCGATGGTGGCGTGGCGCGTCGGCGTCCCGTCACTGAAAAATCCCTCTACCGTGATCGTATTCCCTTCCTGGTAGGCAAAGACAGAGACACGATGGGCGTAAGAGAAGGGTGGCAGACAAAGCAGGAACAGGACAAAAAAGGCAATGATACGTTTCTTCATTTTTTCACCTCCAGAAGCTCGGGCTTGACCTTCCTGAGAAAGGCCACGCAGAACATGGCCAGGAGCCCCTCGATAACCATGACCGGAATGTGGGCGTAGACAACCATCTTTCCCGCCTCCAGGAAGGACTGGCCCGTCCAGAAGAGGGCGAAGGCCACGAGAACCGCGGCACCCAGAACCCCGAACAATCCGCAGAAAAACGCGGCAACCAGCGCGGCCCGGTGATGACCGGACCGCACAAACGGCCCAAAAATATAGTATCCCACAACTGCCGGCAGGGCCATCGTAACGGTATTGACCCCAAGGGTTGTCAATCCACCGAACTGGAAGAGAATCGCCTGGAAAACCAGTCCCACGAGGATGGCGGGAAAGGCCGCCCACCCCAAAAGAAGGCCGACCAGGCCGTTTAGAATCAAATGCACGCTGGTCGGTCCCAGGGGAACGTGGATCAGGGACCCAACAAAAAAGGCGGCGGAGAGAACCCCAACCTCAGGAATTTTCTCATTCTCCGTCTTCTTGAGCCCGATGGTCACGCCCCCGGCAGCAATCAGCGCCCCGCTGATGAGAACCGGTGCCGAGAGAACGCCTTCAGAGATATGCATTTACTTTTTCCTTTCCATGTCGCGTGTCCGTATCCATAAAACCGCGCCTAACTCCACAGGGTAAGATTTCCCTTTAAACTTTATCTTTTCCTTGCCTTCATTCAAGGCGGCAAACCCCCACCATCCCGCCGCGGGCATGGCAAAGGCAAACACGCCGTTTGCGTCCGTTTTTACGACCTGGTTGATAAAGGGATCGGCGGGGGCCTTATACTTCGCGCCCACGTTATCGTACTCCACCTCGACCCGGCAAAATGGGGCGGGCTTGCCATTGACCAGGACCAGCCCCCTGAAGACGTTTCCCGTGTAGATTCCGTAGGGTCGGGTCAACGGGATAATCTCCGTTTTGAGGCCCACCTTCGTGTCCCACCCCTCCTCCATGCCGTATCCGTTCACAACGACTTTGGTATAGTGAACGATAAACTTCTCCTCGGCAGGTTCAAAATAGGGTTGCGGTTCATCGAAGAAGACAAAGTCTCCGGGTCGCTTGAGGCGATACGTGGCCTTCCACGCCTGATGTCCCTGAATCTTGATGGGTTTCAGGAGTGGAAGCAGGTTTTCTGTCTTCCCTCCCCGGATCTTCACGCCAAAACGGAGGGGCTTTTTCATGTCCATCCAGTTGCGTTCGAAGGGGTGGGCGAACATGACGGTCAGGGTTATGACGCCCCCGGATTCCTGGGTGACGATCTCCGTGGAGGGGATGATCATCCCGAAGTGTGCCCGCGCTTTCCCTGCCAGGCCCAGGCATGAAACGACCACAAAAACCAAAACCAGTCCAACTTTCAACATTTTCATCACAAAACCTCCATCACGATTAGGAAGCCTCCATGAACGTCCACGATCATGACAAGGCTCAGGTGTTAAGATCTTCGTGATCCGGGTTTATAAAAGGCTTTTCCTTTGTCGTGAAATTGCGAGGTCTTCAGACCCCGTCAATGCTTCATGCGGCTCTTCATTTCGCACACAAGGACAGATTTGTCAAGAGATTGTTTTAGTCCGGCACATTTGTCACTGTAAATAACTTTTGTAAACCACATGGCTTTAAATTTTAAGCGTCCAAGCTGTGATGCGGAAGGGCAACGCCATGTTTTGCAAACCATCCTCCCACCTCCCCGCGAGAGGCCCCCAAATTCAAAATACCTCTTTTTTACCTCTTTATTGGGGTTGCTTTTCCAGATTTTTTAATTAAAATCGTTATCAGAATTGAATATATTCGCAGGGAAACCGTTGTTGGTCTGAAAAAGGATGTGGTATCAATCCTGTAATGTGTAATAAAAAAGAATGTTTATTCGCTTGGATCGGGGTCAGATAGGTTGACATTTTTATTCTGTTTCAGTATATTCACTCCCAAAACCAGGATAGGAAAGGAAACGGGAATTATTACTGTCAAGAAAATAAAGCTCTTTTATCTCCTCATCTTTTTATTGAGTCTTTCCATCGGTCTCCAGGGATGCTTCAAGGTCGGGCCCAATTATAAAAAGCCAACGACCAGTCTTCCCGCATCCTGGCAGCAGGATATCTTGAAGAAGGACCCTGCCCTGGTTCCAGAGCCTGCCATGGTCAAGAGATGGTGGAAAGTATTTGATGATCCTATTCTAAATCAGCTCATCGAGGAAGCCGGTAAGAGCAATTACGATATCCGGATTGCGATGGCGCGTGTCGAGGAGGCCTGGGCACAGATTGGAGTCGTCTCCGGGCAACGCATGCCACAGATCGACGTCAAAGGCTCTTTCAACAGGCAGCGGTCGAGTGAAAACGGCCAGTACCCAGGCGGGGATCTCTACAACGAGTATATTTCACAAATCGGCGCCACGTGGGAAATTGATCTGTTTGGAAGGATCAAACGGCAGATCGTCTCGGCAAAGGCAAACTTCGAGGCAACCCGGGAATTGAAAACGGATGTCATGATTTCCGTTTACGCCCAGGTGGCCAACTCTTATATCACCCTTCGAACCGCGCAGGCTCGGCTTGCGGCTTCTCTGTATAATATCAAGTCACAGAAAGAAATCGTGGACTTGACGCAAACACGTTTCAAATACGGGCTTGCTTCCGACCTGGATGTAGCCCAGTCAGAACAGGTTCTGGCCATTTCAGAATCCACGTTGCCGCCCCTCAGAACACAGATTGAAAATTCCATCCATACCCTTTCGGTTCTGCTGGGGAAATCACCCAGTGATCTGAAAGACCTCCTGAAGCCTGAAAAGCCGATTCCCATGCTACCGTCAAGAATAAAGGTGGGCATCCCCATGGACCTGGTTCGTCGCCGTCCGGATATCCGGGCAGCCGAAAGGCAACTCGCCGCCCAGACGGAAAGAATCGGGATCGCCACCTCGTATCTCTACCCAAGGCTCTCCATCGCCGGCTTCTTTGGGTTTCTTTCCACGGATGCCACAGAAGCCTTTCACTGGAGCAGCCGCGCATTTTCCGTCGGAGGTGGACTGAACTGGAACATCTTCAACGGTGGAAGCGTGAGAAGCCTTATCAAGGTGGAAGACGCGCGAACCAGGCAGGCCCTCCTGAACTATGAAAAAACCTTGCTCAGGGCCATGAAGGAGGTCGAAGACTCTTTAGTCAAATATGCCGATGGAGAACAGCGTGTTCTTGACCTGAGGCATTCCGTCAAGGTGGCAAGACGGACACTTGACCTGTCCCTGACACTATACAAGGAAGGGTTAAAAGACTTTCAAAGCACCTTGGACGCTGAACGTGTCCTCTTTGAAGCCGAGAATAATCTGGCAGAGGCAGAGGGCATTACGGCGGTTAACCTTGTAAATCTATACAGGGCGCTGGGAGGCGGATGGGATCCTGATGCCACCGAGCCCGATACAATACAAACTTCACAACAAAAGGTTCAGAAGAAATGAAACATCTTCCCTCAAAGACTTATCGTGCCCGCTTTTTGAGGATTGGATTCCTCCTCTTTATGGGGGGACTTTTGATCCAGCCTCTCGCCTGCAAGAAAAAGGAAAACAAATACGCCCCGCCCCCTCCCCCCAAGGTAACTGTGGCCCCGCCGAAGGTTCAGGACGTGACGGTTTATCTCTACATGACGGGAAGAACCGCCGCCATTTACAAGGTGGACATCGTGGCCCGTGTCAAGGGATACCTGGAAAAGGTCAATTTCAAGGATGGGGATATCGTCAAGAAAGGTCAGCTCCTCTTCACCATTGACCCGAGGGAATACATCAACGCCCTTCACATGGCGGAAGCTGAACTTCTCAACGCGAAGTCGAGCCTGAGCTTTGCGAAGAACGACTTGGAGCGTCGGGAAAAGGCCTATGCGAAAAAGGCAGTCAGTGAACTGGATTATTTGAGATCAAAGGCCGAATACGAAAAGGCGAAGGCCCAGGTCGCGGCGGCGGAAGCTAAGGTGGAAGAGGCAAAGTTGAATCTTTCCTATACCAAGATCATCTCTCCCATTACAGGCAAGACCTCGCGGCACCTCGTGGATGTGGGTAACCTGGTCGGCGCCAGCGGCCCCACGGTCTTAACCACGGTGGTAAGCTTAGATCCCATTTATGCGTATTTCAATATCAACGAACGGGATGTGGCCCGATACCTGAGGAGACGTTCGGAGGAGTGGAAAAGGGAAAACAGCCCAAAGGGTAAGGTTCACCCGAAAATGGTGGTTCCGGTTGAGCTCGCCCTTGCCACGGAAGAAGGCTATCCCCACAAGGGGAAACTGGACTATGTGGACAACCGGGTGGACCCCAACACGGGAACGTTACAGGCCCGCGCAGCCTTTCCCAACGATGACTTAATGATTATCCCAGGGTTTTTTTCGAGGATAAGAATTCCCGACCGGGTTGAAAAGAATGCCCTGCTGGTCCCTGAACGGTGCATCAGCCTCGACCAGGTGGGAAAGTATCTCTACGTGGTCGGTCCTGACAACAAGGTCGTCCGAAAGGATATAAAGACTGGAGCAAAGGTTGGCACCCTCCGGGTCGTTGAAAAGGGGCTTAAAAAGGATGACCGTGTGATTATTGAAGGAATTCTCCGTGTCCGGCCCGGCTTGAAGGTTCAACCCGTCCCCCCGGAGGAGAAGGAGAAACCGGAATCCACGGAAAAACCCAGTACGGAGGAATCAACGCAGACTCCCAAAGAAAAACCCGGAGAAAAAAAGCAGAAAGACTCCGTCATTGAAAAAAGCCCGAAGAAACCAATCAAACAGCCCAAAGCGGCTAATTCCTCCAAAGGATAAGGGATAACCCTATGAGTCGTTTTTTTATTGAGCGCCCCATCTTTTCCGCGGTTATCGCCATTGTGATTCTGATTGCGGGTGCCGTTTCCATCAAGGGACTTCCCGTCGCCCAGTATCCCGAGATTACTCCGCCCACTGTTCAGGTAACAGCTTCTTACCCGGGCGCCAATGCCCAGGTAGTTTCGGCAACCGTGGCGCAGCCTATAGAGGAAGAGGTCAACGGCGTTGAAAACATGATCTACATGAGCTCTGTCTGCGCCGCGGATGGGAGCTATACCCTGACAGTCTCATTCGAAATTGGAACCGACCTGGACATGGCCACGGTTCTTGTCCAGAACCGCGTCAGTATTGCCATGGCATCACTTCCGGAAGAGGTCACACGGCTTGGAGTTACAACGAAGAAACAGTCCACCAATATCGTTATGCTCCTATCCCTGGATTCCGAAGACAATCGGTACGACGAGTTGTTTCTTTCCAATTTCGTCACGATGCGCCTGAAAGACGATCTGGCACGCCTCCCCGGTGTAGGAGACGTCCAGATCTTCGGCGTGGGGGATTATTCCATGCGTATCTGGCTGGATCCTTCCAAGATGGAGGCGCACAGCATCACGACAACGGATGTGATTCACGCGATCCAGGAACAGAATGTTCAGGTCGCAGCCGGGAAAATCGGGGAACCGCCTGCGCCTGAAGGGCAACAGTTCGAATACACGGTAAACGTCAAGGGGCGACTCGCGGACGCCAAGGAATTCGGAAACATCATCATCAAGGCTGATCCGAGCGGCAGATTCCTGCGCGTCAAGGACGTGGCAAAGGTGGAACTTGGAGCCCAGACCTACAATGTCTTTGGTCTCAGGAACAACAAACCCAGCGCGATTCTCGCGATCTACCAGATCCCCGGCGCCAATGCCATCGATGTCCAGAAAAGAGTCATCGCGAAGATGGAGGAGCTGAAAGGAAACTTCCCGCCCGGCCTTCAATACGGTGTCCCGCTGGATACCACGAAGTTTATCTCCGCATCCATCAAAGAGGTCATCACGACCCTGATTATCGCCATCCTCCTCGTCGTTTTTACCCTTTTCATCTTCCTGCAGGACTGGCGGTCCACCATCATTCCTGCCGTGACAATTCCCGTTTCACTGATTGGTACGTTTCTGATGATGAAGTTGATGGGATTCTCAATCAATCTCATTTCCCTATTCGGTCTGGTCCTCGCCATTGGTATCGTCGTGGACGACGCAATCGTCGTTGTGGAGAATACCGACCGGTTGATGGTGGAGGAAGGGATGGAGCCTCGACCCGCCGCCATCAAGGCCATGGAAGAGATCGGAGGCGCCGTCGTCGCTACGACCCTCGTGCTCCTGGCCGTCTTTGTCCCCACGGCGTTCATGGGAGGAATCACGGGACAGCTCTACCGCCAGTTCGCCCTGACCATCTCCGGGGCCACGGTTATCAGTTCCATCAACGCCCTGACCTTGAGCCCGGCTCTCTGCGCCCTTCTCTTGAGAAAAGAGAAGGGAAAACCAAATATCTTTTTCCGAGGGTTCAACTGGGCGTTCGAACACACAACCAACGGCTATATGGCCCTTGTCAGGGGGTTTTTGAGAAAATCACTCATCTCTCTCCTCATAGCGGCAGCGATAGCGGTTGTCTCCGTCAAGTGGTTCGGCCAGCTTCCCAGCAGCTTTCTCCCCCTGGAGGACCAGGGCTATACCTTTATCTCCGCGCAGCTCCCCGATGCCGCTTCGCTCCAGAGAACGGAACAGATTGCCCGTGACATCACAAAACTGGTGGAAAAGATCCCCGGCGTCAAGGACTGCGTGGCTGTCCCTGGTTATTCCCTTCTCGAAAACGCCATGCTTTCAAATTTCGCTTCATTTTTTGTGTCGTTCAAACCCTTTGAAGAACGCCTCCCCAAAGGCCATAACCTCGATTTCATCATGGCCAGTATCCGGAAGAATCTGTCCGATATCCGCGGGGCACAGGTTATTGCGTTTGCGCCCCCGGCCATCCCGGGCCTGGGAACATCGGCCGGATTCAAGATGATGGTTCAGGATAAAACAGGAATGGGGCCTTTTGTACTCCAGAAGGCCACGGAAGTCCTGGCGGAAAAGGCCAACACACAGTCCTCCTTGCGAGGCGTCTACTCAACCTTTCGGGCCACGATCCCCCAGCTTTTTGTTGATATTGATCGGAACGCGGTCAAAATGATGGGAATTCCCCTTTCAGAGGTTTTTGGAACCCTTCAGGCCTATCTTGGGTCTTCCTATGTCAACGATTTCACGAAATTTGGGCGCAATTTTCAGGTTAAGGTTCAGGCCGAATCAGACGCGCGCGCGCGGGTTGATGATATCAAGAAACTTCGGGTTCGAAACGCGGAAGGGAAGATGATCCCCCTGGGGACTTTCGTTAATACCCATTTTTCCCTTGGGCCCCAGGTTCTGACACGATACAACTTGTATCCCGCGGCCGCCGTGAATGGAGAAGCCGCGCCGGGATTCAGCTCCGGGCAGGCCCTTCAGGTGATGGAGGATCTGGCAGATAAAAATCTCCCGGGCGGAATGGGTTATGCCTGGACCGAGATGTCCTACCAGGAGAAAAAGGCGTCCAAGGGGGCGGGGATCATTTTCCTCCTGGCCATTGTTTTCGTCTTCCTGGTCCTGTCGGCCCAGTATGAAAGCTGGTCTGTCCCGCTGGGTGTCATCATGGTTGTCCCTCTATCCCTCTTGGGGGTGGTTCTTGCCGTCGTCCTACGGGGGATGAGCGTCAGCACCTATACACAAATCGGCGTTGTTCTGCTTGTCGCCCTGGCGGCAAAAAACGCTATTCTTATCGTGGAATTTGCGAAGGACGCCCACGAAAAGGAAGGAAAATCCATCTTCGACGCGGCGGCGGAGGCGGCAAAGCTCCGGTTTCGTCCTATCCTGATGACCTCCCTCTCTTTCGTGCTTGGCACGGCTCCCCTGGTCGTGGCCACGGGTGCCGGTGCGGGAAGCCGTCAGGCTCTCGGAACCGCGGTCTTCGGCGGACAGATTGCTGCGATCGTCATGGCAGTTATCTTTGTCCCCGTCTTCTATAAAGTCGTACAATCGGCCAGCGAGTGGTTCAAAAAACCGAAGGGGAAGAAAAAGGAAGTATCGAGTCCCACCCCAGAGGCTTGATGTATGGTTTCAGGAAACAAGGGAAGGGGAAACGCTACCTTTTTAGGTAAGCACACCCATTCCCTTCAACGGTTGTGGCGGGAGGAACGTTACACGGTTCTTCTCGCCTCTATTTTTATATATGTCATCCTCACCCTTCTCCTTCCGCAAAAGTGGTGGGGGCATGTTCTCCTTGATGCCATCTTCCTCGTCCTTGTTTTCAGCGTTGTCTTTGAAACAGCACGCATCAAGTCCCTCTTCTCTTTCCTGGGGTTTCTTGGAATCCTGGCCATCGTCGGACATACCATCTCAATCCTGTGGAGGGGATCTCCCGTTGCACGATCGATCCTCGCCATCTCCTCTATGCTCTTCATCGCGGCCGCCATTCACAAGATTTCAAAAAAGGTTCTCGGCTCCAAGGTGGTCACGGGCGATACCATTCGCGGCGCCATTATCATCTACCTCTTTATTGGGAGTCTTTTCTCAAGCATATATATCCTCATCGAGATTGTCTCACCAGGATCCTTCCTCATTACCAACAGTGCCGGACATCCCGTCACTTCCTCTATTTCCGACATCTCGAGGCTGTTTGGCTATTTCAGCTTCGTTACATTGACGACCCTGGGGTACGGAGACATCATCCCCATCAAGGAACTCAGCAGGACCATGGCTTGGATCGAGGCCTTCACGGGGCAAATCTACCTGGCCGTCATTATTGCCCGCCTGGTTGGAATCTACATCGCACAATCGGTTTACTCCTCCAACAAACAAAATCAGGTCGACGATACATAAAGTCATTCTTGGAACGGATTGCCGACAGGGCCATTTTTTAGTATAAGGGAGAAAAGGAAGGTGCGATGAAATTCTCGGTAGCCCTCGCTCAGATTAGCCCGACGCTCGGAAATCTTGAAAAAAATCTCGAGAAGTGTGAGCGTATTATCCAACAGGCCATCCGTGACCGCATCAATCTCCTGATCTTCCCCGAACTTACCCTGACCGGGTATTTCATTAAGGATATCGTGGCCTCCGTAGCCATTACAACGGACAATCCCATCCTCGAACGGCTCCTGGAATACAGCAAGCGAATCTCCATTGTCATCGGAGCGGTCGAGGAAACCCCCGATTTCAAGTTCTACAACGCTGCCTTCTACCTCGAAGGGGGAAAGATCATTCACACCCACAGAAAGGTCTATCTCCCCACCTATGGCCTGTTCGACGAGCATCGTTACCTCGCGGCGGGGAACAAGATCCGCGCCTTCGACACACGGTTCGGGAGAATGGGAATCCTGATCTGCGAGGACCTGTGGCACCCCACGGCCGTAGCCATCACCGCACTGGACGGGGCCCACTACCTCATTGGAATTTCCTGCAGCCCCGGCCGGGGGATCGAGGCCTCAGACCGCCTGGGAAGCTCCATTACATGGGAACGCCTGAACCGGACCTACGCCCAGATCTACAGCCTTTACGTCCTCTACTGCAACCGGACAGGCTTTGAGGACGGTATCAACTTCTGGGGGGGGTCTGAGATTATCTCCCCCTCCGGGGAGCAGGTCATCAAGGCCCTCTACATCCAGGAAGATTTCATTCACACGACCTTAAACGACCGGGCCATCCGCCGGGAACGGATCATTACCCCCCTGATAAGGGACGAACAACTACACCTGACCATCCAGGAACTGGAGAGGATCTACCGTGAACGCTTTGAAGATTAACACGGACCTTACCAGAAGGATCCTCGTGGAATTCATCCGAAACGAGGTGGAGCGGGTCGGATTCTCCAACGTGGTCCTGGGGCTTTCCGGAGGGATCGATTCGGCGGTTTCGGCCTTCCTGGCAGCCGAGGCCCTTTCCCCCGAACATGTCTGGGCCATTCTGATGCCTTACAAGAGCAGCAGCCCCCAGAGCATCGCTGACGCGGAAGAGGTGGTCAAGACTACGGGCATCCACTCGACCCTGATCGAGATCACCCCCATGATCGACGCCTATTTTGAACGCTATCCCGATGCCTCGCGTCTACGCCGGGGGAACAAGATGGCACGGGAAAGGATGACCATCCTGTATGACCATTCAAGCCTTTACCGGGCCCTGGTCCTGGGCACGAGCAATAAAACGGAACTCCTTCTGGGATACGGAACCATCTTCGGAGATATGGCCTCCTCTATCAATCCGATCGGTGACCTCTACAAGACCCAGATCTGGCAGCTTGCCGAGGCCATCGGGGTGCCAAAACAGATTATCCTGAAGAAACCATCCGCAGACCTGTGGACAGGCCAGACCGATGAAGAGGAGCTCGGGTTCACCTACGAGGATGTGGATACCCTCCTCTACTACATGGTGGATCGGCGCTACAGTCGCCAGGAATTGATCGATCTGGGCTTCAAGGATACATTCGTGGACAGGGTAAGAAAAATGGTGGTCAGTTCACAATACAAACGACGGCTGCCGGTCATCGCCAAGGTTTCCTACCGGACTATCGACCGGGACTTCCGGTACGCGAGAGACTGGGAAACCTGATCAGTTCCACATCTTTTTGAAAAACCCCTTCTCCCGGTGCAGGTTCTTCACATTGTTTTTTGATTCAAGATCGGCAAACTCCCTGAGGAGTTCCTCCTGGCGTTTCGTGAGCTTTTTGGGGACCTGAACCACAACCTGGATAACCTCATCTCCCCGACCATACCCTTGCAATCGGGGAAATCCCTTTCCCTTCAACTGAAAGACCTCGCCTGACTGGGTGCCCTTTTTGATTTGAATGGTCTCCATCCCCTCCAGCGTGGGAACCTCCACCTTCCCGCCCAGGGCCGCCGTCGCAAATGAGATCGGAACCTTGCAATAGATGTCATCCCCGCTCCGTTCGAAAAATTCGTGGGGTTTTACATGGATGACAACATAGAGATCCCCTGGAGGGCCTCCCCTTTCCCCGGCTTCTCCCTCACCCCGGAGTCTCAAACGGGATCCCGTATCAACACCCGCGGGGATTTTGAGAGAAACCTTTCGTTTCCTTTTGACCCTTCCTGTTCCGCCGCAATCGGGACAGGGCTCAGGAATAATCTGTCCCGTCCCCTGACAGGTGGAGCAGGTCGTGCTGATACTGAAAAAACCCTGGCTCCGGGTTACCTGTCCCCGGCCGCCACAGGCAGGGCAGGTAATGGGTTGGGTCCCGGGTTTGGCGCCGGTCCCCCCACAGGTCTCGCACCTGACCGTCCGAGGGATCTCGAGTTCCACCTCTTTGCCAAATGCGGCCTCTTCAAAGGTGATCTCCAGGTCATACCGCAGGTCATCCCCACGGGCAGGGCCGGTGCGCGATCGCGTCCCAAACCCGAAAAACTCCCCAAATATATCCCCAAACGAGGAAAAGATATCTTCAAAACCCCGAAAACCCGTGAACCCGGTTCCCTTGAGGCCATCATGCCCAAACTGGTCATAGATTTGCCGCTTCTCGGGATCACTCAAGACCTCATAGGCCTCCGAGGCCTCTTTGAATCGCTCTTCCGCTTCCTCGTCCCCGGGGTTTCGGTCAGGATGGTATTTTAGGGCCATCTTCCGATAGGCCTTTTTGATTTCCTCCTGGGTGGCGGAACGCGCTACGCCGAGGATCTCGTAATAATCCCTTTCAATCATCTAAAATTCACCTTTATTTGTCGTATTCATCGAGTATCTTTCCGGAACGGGCCTTTTCCACCACCTCTTCAAACTTAGGACCAAGGTCTACCCCCAGCTCCTTCGCCCGCTTTTTAGCCCAGAGGCCAATGTTCCGATCATCCCGGTAGTAGCTTTCGTCCCGTGGCGCGCTCGTATCAATCCTTTCAAGGCGATCCTGCTCACTCTGGTGATAGGAAAAACGGGAAACAAGTTTTTTGACCTCTTTTCCATGACAACGCGGGCACTCAATCACCTTGTCTTTCTCCCAGGGAAGGACGATTTCCGTGAACTGCGCGTGGCACGAAAGACATTCGTATTCAAAAAGTGGCATGGCCCCCCCTATCCTTCCGTTTCGGTTGATTCTTCAGGAAGCTTTTCCTCCTGTGTCCGGGCCGAGTCCGAGTCAAGCCAAACCGGTTCAGCCTTGGTTGACACGTCCGGAAGCTCCGAGAGGATTGCCTCAATGTCCTTTCGTTTCAGGTGCCCACGCTTTAACTGAAGCCCCAGGAATCGCTTGTCCTTTTTAAATGATTCATGCATCCAAGCCATGGCTGTTCCTCACTCTTCTTTTTTCTTTTTCATGAGTTTCCGATAGGCCTTCTCAAACTTCTTTGTTTGAGACCTGTCAATCCAGTAAATCGCCTTTTTGCCCTTCACCCTGAAGATGAAGGCAAGGCCTTTCTTCGTCTCTGAGAAGGTAAGGTCTCCCAGGGACTTCCCATCTTTATCAAACAGCCTGACAGAAACGGCGGGCGCCAGGGTAGATTTCTCGGGAGATTTTTCCAGGACTTTCGTATATTTGAGATCCCCAAGCTCCCACAGGAAGTTCAACACATCAATATTGGGAATTTTCTTCTCCTTCTCACCAGACTTCTGATACCACAGGTTCTTTTTCTTTACGAAAAGATAGGAGGTCTTCCATGTCTTTATCTCAACCCTCGTAACATCGGTATCTTCGAACTTTACTATCCTACGGTACTTCAGGTCAAAAACCGTCTTGAAGGCCTTCTGGACATCCTTGGAATCCAGCACATAATACCAGCCGGGGTCCTCTCCCTGGGCAATCCACTTGTCTTTCAGGTGGAAGAGCTTTAACTTAAACGGAGTCTTCTTCCCCTTCACATCAATCTCAAAGAAAACGGCGGGAGAGGGGGATGTCCCTGCCATGTCCCCAAACTCCTCTTTTGTCAGGAACTCCTTGATACGAAATCCAGAGAGATCCCACAGCCAGTTTTCGACCGCCCGCGTATCCGCGAGGATCTCTTTGGGTTTAACCAGCTTCCAGACATCCTCCTTGGGAAACTTTTTCGCCTCGATGACAAGGTTTTTATCCCTGTCTTCATATTTCACCCGGGTGACGTCGTCGATTTCATAATTCCATACATTCTTATCCCGGAAATCGAAAACCTTCTTGTCAAGCTCCTTGAGATAGCCCTTTTTGACAACCATGACCGTGGGCAGACCAGCTACTTTCACATAGATGTGCGTGGCATCCCTGTCCTTTCCGACGAGAATCGTGGTCTCTTTCGTCCCGCTTTCAGACTTCTTCTGGGTCTTTTTCCCGTTTTTATTTTCCTTAGGTTTCCATTTCAGGGAAATCTTCACGCGGGGTTGATCCCAGCCAAATTCCTCCGGATTCTGGGGGGGATTGTCAAGAAAACGGATGACCTTTTCATCCGTTGCCGTCGAGATAAATCCCTCGATGGCATAACGATCCCCCTTTGCCTTGATGGGAGAGAGGATCTTCCAGGTATGCTTCTTAACCCTTTCAAGATCGATCTTTCTTTCTCCCTTTTCGAAATGAACCGCTACCACCTGATCCGAATCGAGGGGGAAGACCTTTTTGAACCTTAAATCGTAAAGGGTCTTTTTCAGCAGGTCCTTTGGATAAACCCAGACGAGTAAGACCTTTTTGTCAGCCCCTTTTAAGGTATAAAAATAACTGTTCGTCGGGTTGCTTTTTCCAAACGTGGCTTTATAGGCCTTTTCATCCCTGTCATAAAGCGTCACGTGAACCGGGTTCTTGGCAAGGCCGAAATCCGGATCATCCCATTTCACGTCTGACAGCTTTCGGAAACTTTTCAGCCCTACAAGGGTGGAGACAAGGGTATTTACCGCCTTGCTGTCGGCCGCCGTCTTTACAGGGGCCGTAATCCTCCAGGTCCCGTTTTTCTTTTCGATCATAATAGTGGTCTTCCCCTTTTCGCAGACAACTTTCATGATATCTGCCTTCTTTACGGGAAAGATCTTTTCGCTTATCTCCTTTTCCTTGGCCTTCTTGCCCTGGTATCTTATCTCGTAAAAATAGTAGTAGCCGCCCAGCAGGACAAGAATAATGAGACCAATGATAGAGCGTTTGAAACCGCTCATCCGGTAATCCTCCTTCTAATGAAAACAACGAAACCGATGATGATGATAATCAGCGGAATAGCAACAACGTTAATCCAGAAGGAAAACAGCCCCTGGTTCCGGGTCAGCGTAAGAGGCTGATTCTCCGGATTTTTCGGTGGAATGGCGATCAGGACATCTTTCTCCGCCAGCCAGTTGACCATGTTGAGGAAGAAAATGCCATTCCCGTACAGGCCGAAATAGCTGTTCTCAACAAAGTCGGGATCACCCACCACCACCAGGCGGGGACGGCGTTTCTTCCTCAGTTTCCCTGTCAATTTCACCATCCCTTCCGGGGTCACTTCACAGACCGCCGCGAGGGGGACAGGTCCCTTGAGGTCCTGACCTTTGTCAAATTTTGCCTTGCCTTCTTCCAGCAACTTTCGGTCGGTCTCCCCCCAGCTTGCCTCCCCGGTTTTGGCCAGAACTGTCAAGTTCCAATTCATTTCCGCGTCCCTTCCC
>CAZPTH010000026.1:0-18321 GCA_964589315.1 uncultured Thermodesulfobacteriota bacterium | reverse complement strand
GATAAAAATGAATTGAAGTAAAAGGGGGCGTTCCTATCAAAGAGATTATCGGTTCAACAACGGGCCTCAAGTCATCCCAGGTTCAGGCCCTGAGGCGTCTTTATCGACGCAAGGTTGATCCCAGGCGTTTTATCTCTCTGGAACTCGCGCGTAAGATCCTCTCCCTCAGCCTTGAAATCAATCGGCAGGTCGGGGTCCTGATAACCCGTGGGGGAGAGGTGGATAGCGTTCTCGTCGGGGACGCATTTTCTATTTTACTTCCCGATTTAAGCGGTTTCCGGATGGGGAAGGGGAACCTCAAAGGGGTCCGTTTCATCCATACGCATCCCGGAGGGACGGGAATCGATCGGGAAGACCTGACCGACCTCAGGATGCTGCGACTCGACATGGTTGGGGTATTAAAGGCAGACGCCCAGGGAAACCCCGGCTCTGTTGAAATAGCCTACCTCGACCCCAGATCGGAACCCCATGGCTGTCGTGTCGAGACCCTTTCCCTTCGGGACTGGATGGAAACCGATTTCCAGCAGTGGATTGGGGAGAGGGCTGGGGTTCTCCAGAAGATTCTGAAAACGGGGCGACGTGTCTCCGGGCAGACGCGTGCTATCGTCGTGATTGTCCCCACGGGGAACCGGTGGGACATCGAAACCCTTCGGGAAGAGATTGTCGAACTCGCCCAGGCCAGTGGTGTGGAGGTCGTGGGGCACGTGGTCCAGAAGCTGAGAAAGATCCACCCCGCCTTTCTCATTGGCGTGGGAAAGTTGAAGGAACTGGTGATTCTCAGCATGGAGCGGGGGGCGGATTGTATCATCTTCAACAGGGATCTGACCCCGGCGCAGCTAAATGCCATCAGCAAGATGACGGAGCTGAAAGTCCTTGACAGGACCCTCCTGATTCTTGATATCTTTGCCCAGCGCGCCCACAGCAGGGAGGGGAAACTTCAGGTGGAATTGGCCCAGTTGAAGTATATGCTGCCGAGACTCAGTGGGAAATATACCGCCATGTCCCGGCTGACCGGGGGGATCGGCGGAAGAGGACCCGGTGAAACGAAGCTGGAAGTGAACCGACGCAGGGTGAGGGACCGTATCGCGTCTTTAGAGAGGGAGCTGAAACATTTGAAAACGGGACGGGAATTGAGAAGACGGCGAAGGAAACGGGAGGGATTGCCCATCGTTTCCATTGTCGGGTACACGAACGCGGGCAAGTCCACCCTTCTTAACGCCCTGACGAACAGCCGGGTCTTCGTGGAGGACAAGCCTTTTGCAACCCTGGACACCTCGAGCCGACTCCTGAGATTTCCCAGAGACAGAAAGGTGATCATTACCGATACGGTCGGATTCATTCGTGATCTTCCGAAGGACCTCCTGGGCGCCTTCATGAGCACCCTGGACGAATTAAGGGACGCGGATCTCCTCTTGCACCTGGTCGACGTCAGTCACCCCGAGTTTGAGCAGCAGATCCGGGTGGTGGAAGATATTCTAAAGGAAATTCAACTGGATGAAATCCCGATCTTGCTGGTTTTGAACAAGATCGATAAGATCCCAACAGAGGAAATCATGCGCTATGCCCGCCGTTTTGGAGCCGTGCCCATTTCTGCCCTCCATCGCGACACATTGCTCCCCCTGATTGACACAATTCAGCGGATGGTCTTCCCCGAGCGTCCGGTTGCCCATACCGGCCCAGGGCTGGTTCAGGAATTGGCATGAAGAAACATAGAGGCTTTTTCAAGAGATACTTCCTGGCAGGGTTTGCCGTCTTTGTCCCCATTGCCCTGACGCTCTACATCATCAAGGTTGTTGTCTTCAAGCTTGACACCATCTTTCGGGTGGTGCCCCCGAAATTTCAACCCGACACCTATCTCCCTTTTCACGTCCCCGGGCTTGGGTTGATTGCGACCCTCCTCCTTATCCTGATCGTCGGGTTTCTGGCCAAGAATTTTTTCGGACGGCGACTTGTCCACTGGGTAGAATCCGTCTTTAAAAATATTCCCTTTGTGAGTGGAATCTATAATGCGATCTCTCAGTTTATTGTAGCGCTCTTTTCTGACAAGGATGACGTTTTTCGCCAGGCTGCCCTGGTTGAATTTCCCAGAAAGGGAATCTACTCTCTCGGGTATGTCGTCGGAGCCAGTGATTCAGACCTTTTCCCGGGCCTCGATTCGAGTTATGTCAAGATGTTTATCCCAACCACCCCCAATATCACCACGGGTTTCTTCATCATTGTCAAAAGGGATCAGATTACCCCGATCGATGTCAACCCCCAGGAGGCCTTCAAGATTATCATCTCGGCCGGTGTGGTAACCCCGGAGAGGACCGGACCCAAGGCGTATGTCCCACCCCCTGAATCTTCCTGATTTCTTCCGGGACGTTACGTTCCTGAGAAAGGTGTTTCCCGCATACGAGGTGCGGGACGCCCAGATCGAGATGGCAAGGGCGGTGGACCGTGCCATCCGGGAGGGGAAGACCCTTTTCGTGGAAGCGGCCACGGGTATCGGGAAAACCCTTGCCTATCTCCTGCCCGCCCTGATGTCCGGAAAAAGGGTGGTCGTCTCCACGGCCACCAAGACCCTCCAGGAACAGATCGTGAAAAAGGACCTTCCCCTTTTGGAGGGGCTTTTTGAGACCCGCTTCGACTATGTCATGTTAAAAGGGCGGCAAAACTATCTCTGCAGGCGACGTTTAGCCAGGTTTACACGGCAGCCGTTATTCGCCTTCGCGGAAGAGACCTCTCTGTATGAACCCTTCCTGGAATGGACCCGACAGACAAAGTCGGGGGACAGGGAGGAGCTGAAAGGCTTTCCGGAACGCCTGGGGTTCTGGGAGGAGGTGAATTCCCGTTCCGAGTTGTGCGTGGGTTCCAGGTGCCCCTATTTCAAGGAGTGCTATGTCACGAAATTGCGTCGGGAGGCGGCCCGCGCAGACCTCCTGATTGTCAACCATCACCTCTTCTTTTCCGATCTTGCCCTGAGGGAGAAGGCGCCGGCAGAGGTCCTGCCCGAATATGACGGGGTCATTTTTGATGAGGCCCACCGGGTAGAGTCGATCGCGACCATGTTTTTCGGCTGGCAGCTCAGTATGGGGCAGGTGGAAGAGGTTATTCGGGACCTGAGGCAATGGGCCGCGGCGGAGAAGGTAGACCTTTCGGGCCTGCTCGACCGCCTTGAGAGGCAATCGGCCAGATTTTTTTCCGCCTTTCCTGAAAAAGGAGAACGGTTTCGCATCCTTCCGGAAGACCTCTCGAAAGGCCTTTTAACTGATGGGGACATGTTGCTTGAAGGACTGCGCCAACTGGTGCTGAAGCTTCGGGAAAAGAGGGAGGGGGAAACAACCGGCGACACGGAACCCCTTCTGCGGCGCCTCCATGGCATTATCGACGGCCTGGAGGCCTTCCTGAAATCGCAGGACCCCCATTTTGTCTCCTGGGGTGAAAAGAGAAAGAGGGGGATCGTCCTCCATATCTCTCCCATTGAGGTCAGGGAGCTCCTGGAAACCGCCCTCTTTTCACAGGTCCGTTTTGCCGTTTTTACCTCTGCCACCCTGTCGGCGGGAGGGGATTTTTCCTTTATCCTCCAGCGCCTGGGAATGCCCCCCAACGTGGAGACCCTGTCTCTACCATCCCCCTTCGATTATGAAAATCGTGTTCGGATCTTCATCCCCAGGGCCTTTCCGCTGCCCGGAACAAAGGACTACGAGACGGCCCTTCCCGGGTTGATCAGGAAGCTTATTACCTTGAACGGGGGACGGGCCCTGGTGCTCTTTACCAGTTACCGGCAGATGCGGCGGGTTTACGAGGTCATCCGAAAGAAATTGCCTTATCCCGTCTTTATCCAGGGAGACCTTCCCAAATCAGAGGTGCTTTCTACTTTCAAGGAGGATGAGGAGAGCGTGCTCTTTGCCACGGCGAGTTTCTGGGAGGGGGTGGATATTCCCGGGGAGGCCCTGACGGCGGTTATTATCGACAAGCTCCCCTTCTTTGTCCCCGATGACCCCCTTGAGTCGGCCCGAATGGAGGCCATGAAACAGAGGGGTGAAAACCCCTTTGTCCAATATCAGGTGCCACGGGCGGTGATTGCCCTGAAACAGGGCCTGGGGCGGTTGATGCGCCATAAGAAGGACAGGGGAATCCTGGCAATTCTCGACAGCCGTATCTATAAACGCGCCTACGGGAAGACCTTCCTGAAGAGCCTCCCCCCGGCGGGGATTACCCATTCTCTGGAAGAGCTGAAGCTATTTGTCGATCAGGCCGTCTGACTTTTCCACGAAGGCGTAGGCGCTGTGATTGTGGATGCTCTCGAAATTTTCCGCCTCCACGGTAAACCACGTGATATTGTCATCCCTGGAGAGTTTCATGGCGATCTCACGGACGATGTCTTCCACGAACATGGGATTGTCGTAGGCCTTCTCGGTGACGAATTTTTCATCGGGGCGTTTCAGGATGGAATAGACGTCACAGCTGGCTGACTTTTCCACCAGTTCGATAATATCCTCGATCCAGAAGAACTTTCTAAACCTCAGGTTTACCGTGACGATGCTCCGCTGGTTGTGGGCACCCCGGTCTGAGATCTCCCGGGAACAGGGGCACAGGGTTGTTACGGGGACGACAATTCCCACGTAGAAGTCTTCCTCCTCGTTACTCGACCCGCAGAAACGGCAGATGTATTCCATCAGGCCCCTGGCACGGGTGACCGGGGCCTCCTTCTCGATGAAATAGGGAAACTCGATTTCGAGGTGAGCGCTCTTCGCGTTGAGGGTCTTTTTCATGTCATCCAGGATCTTGGAGAAATTCCGAATGGCGATGTCCCCCCGGTAGGTATTGAGAATTTCCACGAACCGGCTCATGTGTGTCCCCTTGAAGTGCTGGGGCAAGTCCACATACATGTTGACACTCGCCACGGTGTGCTGAATTCCCTTCTTTTTGTCACGGACCGTGATGGGATACCGGATGTTCTTTACCCCCACCTTCTTGATGCGGATGTTTCGGTCGTCGGGGAGATTCTGGATGTCTACCAGCCCCTCGAGGGAGATATCGGCAGTGGATTGCTTCGTCGTCATTTCATGTACCCCGCGCAGGAATCCCGTGATTCCCAGGCATTGACGCGATAAACGGAAACGTCCTCATCTTCAAGACGTTTCTCCAGCGATTCGAAGATATACCTGGCGATGACCTCCGAGGAGGGATTCTGGTCCCGGAAGTAGGGGAGCTCATTCAGGTTTTTGTGGTCCAGGGTGTCGAGGACCTCGTCGGTCAGCCGTTTGAGGCGTGAAAAGTCGAGGGCCATGTTTCCCTCCCCCAGTCCTTCGCGCCGCACCATGACCTCCACTTTCCAGTTATGGCCGTGCAGGGCCTCGCATTTCCCGTGGTAGTCCGCGAGGAAATGGGCGGCCGAGAAGAAACGAACGATTTTGATTTCATACATGGGTTTGCTCCAGGAAATAGAGAGATTTTAGATCTTTCTGTGTAAAATGATTTGAATATCCATGACGTTGGTCCCGGTGGGACCCGTCTTGATCAGGTACCCCAGCCTTTCCAGGAAATGGTAGGCGTCGTTCCGGGCGAGAAAATCCCGGGGATCGAGGCCGTGCGCCCGCGCCTTACGGAGCATTTCCCCGTCCGCGTATCCCCCGGCGGCGTCGGTAGGTCCGTCGCTCCCGTCCGTTCCCACGCTCGCCACAAGGACATCCTCCAGGTCCCCGATTTCCAGGCCGGCCGCGAGGGCGAATTCCTGATTGCGTCCTCCCTTGCCGTTTCCTGTCAGGGTTACCGTCGGTTCCCCTCCCGAAAGGATACACACGGGTGGCGGAAGGGGCTGGTGGTGTTTTACCGCTTGGCGGGCGATGGCGGCGAAATATTTGGCGATTTCCCTTGCCTCTCCACAGGCCGCGTTGGTAAGGGTGATGGGCCTGTATCCAAGGGTGTCGGCTTTTTTCGCGGCGGCCTCCAGGGCAATCTGGTTGGAACCGATAAACCTGAAAAAGGCCTTTTTGAAGATGGGATCCCGGCTGTCCGGGGTTTCCCTTATCTTCCCGGCATCCCCGTCTTTGAGCCGTGCGATGACCTCGGGCGGGACCTTGTCCGTGAGTTCGAAACGGGAAAGGATTTCCAGGGCGTCCCCGAAGGTGCTGTCGTCCGGGGCCGTGGGGCCCGAGGCAATGACGGACAGGTTATCCCCTATGACGTCCGAGAGGATGAGGCTGACCACGTGGGCGGGGGCTGCCATCCTGGCCAACTGTCCTCCCTTGATGCCGGAGAGGTGTTTCCGGACCGTATTCATTTCATGAATATTCGCGCCGCAGGAGAGGAGGAGTTGGGTTACCGCCTGCTTGTCCTGGAGGGTGATGCCTTCGGCGGGATAGGGAAGGAGGGAGGAACCCCCTCCCGAGATGAGGACCAGGACGAGATCTTCCGGACGAGTCTCTTTCAGGAGCTGCTCGATTTCTCTTGCCCCCCGCACCCCCTTTTCATCGGGGACGGGATGACCCGCTTCGATCTGGCGTATCCGTTTGAGAGGGGAGACGTAACCATATTTGGTAACCACAAGGCCCTCCGTGATGGCGTCACCGGCGATCTCTTCAATGGCCAGGGCCATCCGGGAGGCAGCCTTGCCGGCCCCCACGACGAAAAGCCTGCCCTTTGAGATATCAAATGAAAATGTACCGGTTTGATCAGGATCGGCCGGTTGAAAAACCCTGTCTCGAATCCTGAAGAGGCCCTGAACCAGCGTGCAGGATGCCTTGATGGCGTGATAGGGGTCGACGGCATGAATGGCCGCTTCGGTGATTTCGTTCAAGTCTTTGAGGAGTGAATTCATGGTTTTTTAAGTATATGCGTCTTTTCTCTTTTCTCTCTGCCTTCCCTGACCGTCTCGCAGGACTCGTTTTTACTATCACTCCATCGGGTAAGGTGTCAAGGAGGGTATTTTCGTGGACAATGCCAAATATCTGTGGTAAGATTTTATTTGTGAGATTCAAGAGGGAAATTCCATTGCCATTGAATCAAAAAAGGTCCTTCACACTCTTTCGGACAGTATTGCTGGTCATGGCGCTTTGCGTAGCGTTTTCGCCGGGCCTTGCATCGCGCTGCGCCCAGGCGGCCACAACCCCGGCTACACCCTCACGCGTCGAGAATCCAGGGAAGAAGATTTCCGGGCCGGGGGGCGTCCTTCTCAACTTCGAAGACGCGGATATCCGGACCATCGCGCGGTTTGTCGGAAAGTTGACGGGGCGGAACTTCGTGGTGGATGAGTCGGTCAAGGGCCTGGTCACTATCGTATCCTCCAAGCCGATCCCCGTTTCGAAGGTCTACCCTGTTTTTCAGATCGTTCTCAAGAGTCACGGCCTGACGACACTGAAACAGGGAGATGTTATCGAAATCCTCCCCGTAAAAAACGCGGGGAAACGAAGTATCCCCCTGATGAATGACCTGAAGGGGGCAAGGTCGGGGGAGTTTATGACCCGCCTGTTCCAGTTGTCGTTTGCCGATTCCGGGAAAATTCTCGAGACAGTGAAGCCGCTCGTGTCGGAGGGCGGGGAGATTATCTCCTATCCGGACGCGGGAATTCTCATCCTTTCTGATTATAAAGACAATATCGAACGGATTGCCGCGATTATTCACCGGCTGGATCAGGCGAGGGCAAAGGTGGAATTCGACGTGATTCCTCTCCAGTTTGCCTATTCAAGGGAACTGACACAGGAGATTACCCGTCTCCTTGAGATGCCGGAAGAGAGGAAGCGGCTTTACCGCCTCGCCTTCGCGCGGGGAAGAACCAAGGAAAAGATTGAGTGGCAGGAGGTTCGTCTCGTCCCGGACGAACGGATCAACGCGATTCTCGTGATGGCGCCCCGCCGGGAGATGGTGGAAATCAGGGCGATTATCCGGAAACTGGATGTCCCGCCCCAAAAAGATAAAGAAAGAATTCACGTCTATTATCTCAAAAATGCCGTGGCGGAGGAACTGGCGAAGGTTCTGAAACAGATGTTTGCCACCACCACGAATATTGGGCTGAAGACCTCGAAGACAATAGCGGGGGGTACCGCCGCCTTGAAACGGGCCGTGACGGGCCGGGTTATCATCACGGCAGACAAGGCGACCAACGCCCTGATTGTCAACGCCTCGCCGTCAGACTACCCGGTCATCGCGGACGTTATCCGAAAACTGGACGTCTATCGTTCCCAGGTCTACGTGGAGGCCCTCATCATGGAGATTTCCGAAGAGAAGATGGAACAACTGGGTGTCCAGTGGTTCGTGACGGGCAAGACGAGCATCAATGGAACGGAGATGGGAATCGTGGGAAGCTCCGGGGAAACCGGGGCGATCTACCCCTTCTCCGCCGCGGTTTCTTCGGGGAATCTCCCCGCTGCCATGCCTCCCGGGATGGTGCTGGGGATGCTGGGGGAGAACATCACCTTTGGAAACGTCAGTTTTCCTTCCGTGGGGGCGATGATCGCCGCCTTGAGAAAAACCCAAGGGGTCAATATTCTTTCTACGCCGCACCTTCTGACGCTGGACAACGAAGAGGCGGAGATCATTGTGGGCAAGAATATTCCCATTGCCACGCAGAAGATGGTTACCGGTGAGGCCTCGTCCGCGGGGTTGAACCAGAGCTTCCTCATCGAGCGGAAGGACCTGGGAATTACCCTGAAGATTACCCCGCAGATTACGGAAGGGGATGTCGTGAGGCTTGCCATCTACCAGGAGGTCTCGGCCATCCTGCCGACCGATGTTCAAACGGAGAGTGACCTTGGTCCCACCTATACCAAGCGTTCCACCAAGACCGTGGTGGCGGTAAAGGACGGAAAGACCGTGGTCATCGGGGGATTGATCAAGAACAATGAGACCGAGAATGTCTCGAAGGTTCCTATTCTCGGGGATATTCCCATTCTTGGCTGGCTGTTCAAATACCGTAAAAAGGGCAATGAGAAGACGAATCTCCTTGTGTTCCTGACGCCCAAGATTATTCGGAATCACAAGGCCCTTTCGAAGATTACGGAAGAGAAGAGGGAACAAATGAGGAAAGATCGCGAAAATACCTTCTCTAAAGATACCGCACCCTTTTAGAATCAGCCATTGACCTCCATGCGTGAAGATGCCTTGCAAACGAGGGAACATTTAAAGGAACTGATATCACCATCCTTTGCCCGCCACAACCGCCTCGTCCCCCTGTCGGATTCAGAAGAAACGCTCGAGATCGGCACCTGCGAGGGGACCCGGCAGGAGCTGGTGAACCTGTTGTCCCTTAAGCTGCGGAAAAAGGTTGTCTCCCGCCTCATGTCGGAGTCGGAAATCCTGGAGCGCCTTCAGGAGGTTTACGGCGACGTGGAGGAAGAGGCGGAAGAGATTATCCAGGATCTGGGTGACGAGGATCTGGCGCAAGACCTCGAAAAGATGGAAGACCTCCTCGATTCCGACAGCGAGGCCCCCATTATCCGTCTGGTCAACCGCATCTTTGCCAGGGCCGTCCAGTTGGGGGCCAGTGATATTCATATGGAGCCGTTCCGGGAATATATGCGGGTCCGCTACCGGATTGACGGGGTCCTCTACGAGCGCCTCAAGATTCCTTCCAGGCACCAGGGCTCCGTGGTGTCCCGCATCAAGGTCCTTTCCAAGCTGAATATCGCCGAAAAAAGGCTCCCGCAGGATGGTCGGATTCGTCTCCGGGTAGGGTCCAAGGACGTGGATATCCGGGTTTCGACCCTTCCGACCGCCTTTGGGGAACGGGTCGTTCTGCGTCTCTTGGATCAGACGACCCTGTTCAGGGGGCTCAAGGATATCGGGATGGCTCCCGATACCTATGAGGCGGTGGAGCGGATGATTCACAAGACCCAGGGCATGATCCTGGTGACGGGCCCCACCGGCAGCGGGAAGACGACGACCCTTTACGCGGCCTTGGACAGGATTAATGAGCCGGAGCGGAATATCATCACCATCGAGGACCCCATCGAGTATCAGATTAACGGTATCAGTCAGATTCCCGTCAACCCGAAGGTGGGATTGAGCTTCGCCAATGGATTGCGCTCCATCGTGCGTCAGGATCCCGATGTCATCCTCGTGGGAGAGGTCCGGGACCTGGAGACGGCGGAAATCGCCATTCACGCGGCCCTCACGGGGCACCTGGTCTTCAGTACCCTGCATACCATTGACGCGGCTTCGGCTGTGACCCGTCTCATTGACATGGGGATCGAGCCATTTCTCGTGACCTCCTCCATCGAGGCCATCATTGCCCAGCGGCTGGTCCGGACGATCTGTCCCCACTGCCGGGAACCTTACGAGCCCCCCCGGGCGCTTCTCGAAGAGCTGAAGGTATCGGGAGGAGATGACGTCGTTTTCTACAGGGGGAAGGGGTGTGAGGCCTGCATGGGAACAGGGTACCTCGGCAGAACGGGAATCTATGAGCTCTTCCTCTGCGACGAGGAGATGGGAAAGGTGATCACCCGGACCTCGGACGCGAGTGAAATCAGGAATTTTGCGATTCGGCGGGGGATGCGGCGGCTGTCTGAGGACGGGGTTTTGAAGATTAAGGCGGGACTGACTACGCCCGAAGAAGTCCTGCGGGTCATTCAGGAATAGCCATGCCGGTTTTTTCTTACGAGGCGGTGTTACAGAACGGAAAGCGGGTCAAGGGGATCATCGATGCGGAGAGTCCCCGGGCCGCCGTCCTGCGCCTGAAACAGAAGAATCAGGTCCCCATCAGGATTACGGAGGAGACTTTTCTCCCTTCCGAAGCGCCTACCACGACTTTCTGGTCCCGCATGTGGCATCACGTGAGCCTGAAGGAGACCATGATCCTGACCCGTCAGCTTGCCATTCTTTTGCGGGCCGGACTTTCCCTCACGGGTGCGTTAACGGCCATGATCACCCAGATGAAAAATCCTTACCTCAAGGGGGTCCTGACCAACATAAGGGAACGCCTTTCCGAGGGGTCATCGATGCACGAAGCCCTTGCGGGGTATCCCCACATCTTCTCCCCCCTTTACGTGGAGAGTATTGCGGCGGGGGAGGAGAGCGGGCGCCTGGGGGAGGTGCTTCTCGGGCTTTCGGATTACCTGAGCCGCCAGATTTCTCTCCGGAACCGGCTTATTTCCTCTCTCGCCTATCCGGTGATCATGGGACTGGTTGCCTTTGGGGTTTTTGTCATCCTGATGACCTACGTGTTGCCCTCTGTTTCCGAGATATTTAAAACCATTCACCAACCCTTGCCCTACACGACCCGCCTCCTGCTCCACGTGGGGAAACTGGTGGAAAACTACGGGTACCTGATTCCCATCCTCCTGGGCGTGGGGCTTATCGCCTTTCTCAGGTTTCGGAGAACCCCGCGGGGAAAGCGCTCCATCGATTTCTTGTGGCTGAAGATCCCTTACGTGGGACAGTGGGTCATAAAATCCCAGATTTCCCGGTTTGCCAGGACCCTTTCTTCCGTCTTGGAGAGCGGAATCCCCCTCGTCAAGGCCCTTCGGTTGACAAGGGGGGTCATCACGAATATGGTTCTCCGGGAGACCCTGGATGATGTCATCCGACAGATAGGGGAAGGCCAGCCGTTGGGACGTGCCCTGCAGCGCCTCTCCTGGATGCCATCCGTTGTCGTTCAGATGATCGCTGTGGGAGAGGAGAGCGGGGACCTGGAAGAGATGCTGATGCGAGTCGCGGAGATGTATGAAGAGGAGACGGAGGCGGCCCTGAAGACGGTTCTTTCCGTGATCGAACCCGTGATGATCCTTGTCATGGGAGGGCTTGTGGGCTGGATTGTCATTTCCGTCCTCCTGCCAATTTTCAACATGAACCAGTTTATCGGGTGAGCTTTATGATGAGACGTGAAGAGGGGTTTACCCTTATCGAATTGATGGTCGTGGTCATTATCCTTGGAATCCTGGCGGGCCTCGTTATCCCAAGGATCGTGGGGAAACCGGAGGAGGCGCGCCGGGTCAAGGCCAAGATCCAGATCCAGAATTTCAAGAAGGCCCTGCGCCTCTTTTATCTGGATAACGGATTTTATCCGAGTACCGAGCAGGGGCTGAAGGCCCTGATCGAGAAACCCACAACCGGCAGGATTCCCAGGCGATACCGGAAGGGGGGGTACCTGGAGGGGCACAAAATTCCCAAGGATCCGTGGGGAAACCCGTATGTCTACATCTCACCGGGGGTTCACGATAAAGACTTCGATATCATTTCCCTGGGGGCCGACGGAGAAGAGGGAGGGGAAGGAAACGACGCGGATATAGAAAGCTGGAACCTGGATAAAGAGGAAGGTGGCTAAACGTTTTTTCTCACCTCACTGGTGCAGGAAATCTGTGGCGTGTGGCCCAAAAATTACGCGCGTTTAAGAATGGGTGCGAAAGGATAAACGAAAGATCATGATTGATTGGCGGGATAAAAGGGGGTTTACCCTCGTAGAGTTGCTTATTACCCTCAGCATCATGGCCATCGTGATCGGAATCATGACCCCGAAGATCTCCGCCCTTTTCCCCAACGCGGGGGAGATGGCGGGCACTCGGGTCAGGCACGCCGTTATGAAGGCCCGTTGGATCTCCGCCCGGGATCAGGTCCCCGTTTTCCTGGCCTTCGACCGAAAAACACAGAAGATAGAACTGTTTGAAAGGGAGAAGGGGAAAGAAAAGACCCTCTTCACCATCACCCTGCCTGCCGGCATGAAGATGGTTAGATTCTGGAACCCGGACCCTGAAACGGCGGGCCGGATGACCCTTCAGTTCCTTCCGGATGGAAGGGGGGAGGGATTTGGCCTTCTCCTGGAGGATGGAGATTCGAGACTGACCGTAATGGGATTTCCTTTTCGTCCGGGTGTGACGGTGGTGTCCGGATGGGTGGAAGGTGCACCCCATGCGGCGTGAGAAGGGGATGACCCTCCTGGAGGTCCTGGTAGCCATCGTGATTCTTGCCATTTCCTTCGTTCTCCTGATACGGACCCATATCCAGTCTTACACAATGGTTGCGGAGAGTGAGATTCTTAATCGCGCCGTCCTGCTGGAAGACAGCCTCTGTGCCCGGATGGAGGCGTTCGGATGGACGGATGTCTCCGCGCGTCGGGGCTACGCGGAAGGTCCCCCACGCCTCTTTTACCTCACCAAGGTTGAAAATTCCCCATATCCCGGCGTTAAAAAACTGGTTATCAAGGTTTCACGGGAAAGGGGGGGAAAACCGATTACGGAGTTGACCCGTTGGATGGTCGCCCGTTAGGCCGGCAGGGGTTCACCCTGATCGAGCTCCTCCTGGCGGTCGGACTGTCCGCCCTGATGGTTGGCGTTGTCATGGGAACCTACCTGGGAATCCGGAATGGTGTGGCGGAAAGCCTCGTCTATCACGAGGCGGAGGTGGAAGGGGTATTGATGTCCAGGAGGATCCTGTTGGATATTGAATCGGCCTATCTGGGGAACCCGGCTTCACAGGAGCGTTTCTACTTTGAGGGCATGGCCACGAAGATTCCCTGGCAGACAACCCGCCTTTCCTTTGTTACCACGGCGGTTAGTGACGATGCGGAGACCCTCAAAGGGATCGCGGATATGGGGCGGGTCACGTATCGATTGGTCCCAGAGGGAAACGGAGGGGAGACGTATGAACTCTACCGGGATGTCGCGCCTTTGGGGTCGCGATATCCTGTCAAAAAGGAGCTGCTCAGCGATCGGGTCCGGGAGTTCCGGGTCGTCTATGAGGACAGGAATCATCACTTTTCGAGGGAATGGAATTCCCGTGGCGCCCAGTGGAAGGACAGGCTTCCCACCCTCGTCCGGATTGAACTGACGGTCGAGGACGGGAAAAGGAAGCGCCATACCTTCCGGGGGCAGGCGCATCCTGAGCAGGATTGGATGGAATGAACAGGCGCAACAGGGGCTTTTTCCTGATACTTGTCGTGGCGGTCGTGGCGGCCCTGGCCGCGATCCTGGTTAATTTCGGGGTGGACGCCCAGCTGGATACCCTCACCTCGGGTAATTTTCGAGACGGGGTCAAGGCACGCCAAAAGGCAAAGTCAGTCCTCGAAGGGGCAAAAATTGCCATCGAAAAGGGCCAGTGGCACGAGCCCGAGGTGATTCCGTTCATCTCGAAACAGATGGGCCATACAGATATCTGCAAGGGATGGATCATGGATGAGGAGGGGAAACTCCCCGTCAACCGCCTGATTTACGAGGGCGAAGACGGGATCGAGATCCTCCGCCGGTACTGGGTGATAAAGGGGGGATCTCCGGCCTCCTTTCACGCCCTTGTTGACTGGGTCGACCGGGATGACACGACGGTCTATGGGGAAACGGAGTCCTCTTTTTATGGGAAACTGGGGAAACTTCCCCCGAATCGTTCCCTGCAGTCCCCGTATGAGATTGCCATTATTCCCTTTATGAAGAAGGAAATCGAGAGGCTGAAAAAATTGAAGGAACCCCCACTGACCCGGGATCTTACTGTCTGGGGTGACGGGAAAGTCAATCTTCTAACGGCAAGCCGCGATGTCCTGATGTCCCTGAGTGATGGCGTGACGCCGGAACTGGCGGAAAGGATTATCGAGGAGAGGGACCTGGGGCATATTCGGGAAATGGATGATTTTGTAAGGGTGATTCACGTCCCTCCCGCGGTGAACAGGGCCTTTCAGAAGTGGGGGACCTTGCGCAGCACCGCCTTTCGTGTTTATGTTGAGGCTGAGTACCGGAAGGTGCGCTTTGCCCTGTGGGTGGTTTTTGAGCAGCGGGGCGGGAGGATCAAAACCCTTTATTACAGGGAGGGCCTATGGCAGCCCGCATAATGGGCATCTACACGACGCCGGAAGGGGTAGCGGTTTCTCTGCTTTCCGGGGTGAAGGGGGAAAAGGTGCGACACGTGTCATGGCACCCGAGTTTCCTCCAGCCGGACGGCTCCCGACTCTACCCGGCGGAGGAACTCCACAAGCTCGTCCATTCCCTGACTCCGGATACCACGGTCCTTTTCGACGTAGATTCCCCGGTGATTCCCCTCCCCGTTTCTCTCCCTAAACTTAAATCAAGCCAGGTCTTTCAGGCCTTGAAGATCGAGTTCGCGTCCCGGAGTATTGATGAGATGATGGACCCGATGGTGGGATTTTGCCCGGGGACCCCCGGGGCTACGAAGAGGAAAAGGACGTCGGGTCTTTCCGGTTTCGGTCTTGTTATGGCGTCGGACGCGCTCCGGGAGCTGGAGGCCAAACACCGCCCCCTCGGGATTTCTCCCTCCCTGGTCTCGTTGCCCATCTTCCCCCTGGCATTCAGCTACCTTGGCCTGAGACGAGGAGGCCCCGCCCTTATCTATCTGATCGAGGGTTCCCTGATCATGCTGGCGATTGTGCGGGACGAAGGGATCGAGGGTCTCGAGGTCTTTTACGGGGAAGAGGCGGCCCTGACGGATCGCCTGGGGAGACATCTCACAGGGCACCCGGCGACCAAGATATACGGGTTTAAGGTGCGAGGGGGTAAGGAACCCCATGTGGAGCCACTCAATTCCCTGAATGCCTTGTTTGTCCCCATCGATACGGACCAGGAGATAGGGCGTGTTATTCAACAGAGCCAGCCCATTTCCCGCCAAACCCTGGCAGTCTTGCTTGCCCATCTCCCCTTCCAGGTCGGGGCTTCCGGGTTTGGAGGGGTTCCCGTGGAAGTCCCCGCTGCCAAGGCCTCGAGAATGGATAAAGGCCTCTTGTTTGCCGGGGCGTTGCTGGTCCTTCTTTTTCTTGGGGCGGGAGCAGTCGCGGGGTTGATGGCCCGTGCGGACCGGCAGATTTACAGGGCCCAGAAACGGGCGATAACCCGCCTCGTGAAGGAGGTTGTGCCTCATGCCCCTCCCCTTGCCGCCCTCACGGTGGTGGAGGCACAGATGGAGAAGGTGAAGCGCCTTCGCCGTCACCTCTCACCCATGCTTGGGGCGTCGACACTTACCTTGCCGGCAGAGGTTCTTCCTGCCCTTGATAAGACGGGAAGGGTTCATATTCTTGAGCTCTCCGTATCGCAGGGGATTTTCGAGGCCGTTTTTGAAAGCGCGAAACCGGTGGAAACGGAAAAACTGAAGCAGAGGCTGGCCGATAAAACCGGGATGGAGGTGGAAGTGGCTTTGGCTCAGAAGGGAAGTGCCTCTGAAACCTCCGCGGGAAATGTTTACAGGATTTCGCTGAAGGCCCGGGAGAGAAAGGAACATTCCCATGCTCAGTGATCGTGAGAAAAAATGGGTCTGGATTGGCGGAGGGGTGGCTCTTCTCCTCCTTTACCTCTGGCTTGTCCTTTTTCCCCTAATCTCGTATCACAAAAAGATGCAGCGTCGGATCACCCGTTCCTGGGAGACGATTGAACGACTCCAGTCGAAGCTGAAACGATACATGACCGTGTCTCGTGGCGTCCATGGGCTTATCCGAAGAGCCAATGTGTCCGATCAGAAGGTCCCCCCGGAAATGCAATTGAAGCTGATTGCCCGTAACATCCTGGGGAAGGGGGGGCAGGTCACCTCCATTAACTTTGACCCCGTTTGGGAGGGACAGGATGGAGTTATGCAGCGATGCCTTTTGCGTGCGAAGGCAAAGCCGAGACAGATCCTGGCCTTAATCGAGCGCATCGACCACCATTATCTTCCCATGCGGGTTCTAAGCTGGAACATGAAGAAATCAGCCGGCTCGGGCCTTTACGACCTGAAGATGGAGATCTACCTCTTCAAGGTAAGGAGACCCTCGTGAGGAATCTGTCAAAGGGGATCAAAACGGCCATGGTCTTTATCTTGGTCCTGGGAGTGGGGTCGGCGCTGGGATTAACTTTCCTGTTCCCCGTCCGGCTGACCAAGACATGGATCGAGACCTTACCGGTTTCGGCGCGAATATCTATTGCAAGGGTGAGCTTCAACCCGCTCATGCACCTTAACATAGATTCACTTTCCGTTAAGCCGGAGGGGAATAACCCTGTTTTTACCGGGATCTTTTTTAAACAGGTCCTCATGCGGCCCTTGTGGCGGGACATGGTGATTGGGACCCGTGCCGCTGTTATCGAGACCCCCGTGGATGGGGCGGTGGTTTATGTGTCTGTGAGGGAAAAGGCGGGGAACCGGCTTCACGTGACGGTCTCCATGCCCCGGTTCGCGAATTTGCCTGGACCCATGGCGTTTAAAAAGGGGTTCCAGCTCCAGGGTAAATGGCGACTCAAGGCCGACTTGATAGTGGCGACAAGGAGTGAACGGGGTGCGCTATCCGGGGCCATGGTTCTCAATGCGAAGAATTTGCGCCTGAAATGGGAAACCTCCCCCCTGGGAGGGAGGATGAATCTCATGTTTTTAACTGCCCAGGCCAAGGGGAAGGTAGATCGTTCTGTTTTTGATTTTAACGAAATTGTTCTTAGAGGAAACGAACTGGACGTGGACGGAGGGATTACCCTCTGGTTGGACCCCATCACTCAGGAATTACGCATGAAGGGAACCCTCTTTCTTCGTCCGAAGGCGGCCTTGCAGGCTTCCAGTAACGCCCTGGATGCCGCCATTCGGATGTTGCCAAGGGAAACGCGCGGGTTCAGGCTTGCATTTTGAGGGATTTATCAGTTTTCCCCGGTGATTTTAATCAGAACATTCGGTATCGACTCTCACAACCCACAGCTCCCTTATTTAATATGCTAACTCTTATGAATTATTGATATTTTTACATCTATCATTGAACTTTATGCTTGACACTTTTATCAAACTCGTTTTATTCTTTAAGGCCAAAAAGGGGGAGCAGGAATGAAGAAGGGATTTTTGAAAAGCGCGGAAGGGATCAGGACATTTAAGCTGGAAGAGGTTAAAGACCCCCAGCTTTATCGAGAGGTTTTTCCCTACACGGAGATCTGCAAGACCCTCTTCGACTATAACATCGAGGTCCCCAACCCGCCGGACGAGATCTTCATAACGGACACAACCTTTCGGGATGGCCAGCAGTCCCGGGCGCCTTACCGGGTCGAGCAAATCCTGGATCTCTACGATATGCTGCATCGGCTGGGTGGAGCGACAGGCGTGATTCGTCAGTGTGAGTTTTTCCTTTACAGCGATAAGGATAAGGAAGTTGTTCGGAAGTGCCAGGAACGGGGCTACCGGTATCCCGAAATCACCGGATGGATCCGGGCCCACGAGAAGGATTTTGAGATTGTCAAGGAGATGGGGTTAGGTGAAACGGGTATCCTGACCTCTGTTTCCGACTACCATATCTTCCTGAAATTGAAAAAGAATCGTAAGGAAGCCATGGAAGGCTATCTCCGAATCGTGGAAAAGGCGCTGGAGGAGGGGATACGCCCAAGATGTCACTTCGAGGATTTTACCAGGGCCGACACGTACGGATTTTGTGTTCCCTTTGCCCAGGCCCTGATGCGCCTGTCGGAGGAGAGT